>DNYS01000011.1:0-610 GCA_003506735.1 Nitrospinota bacterium | reverse complement strand
TTTGGAGAAGCAAGACGCATCAAATGGAATTTTGTAGAGATTAAGAAATCACCAAATTCAAAATATCCAAATGTGCATATACGCATCCCAAAGGAACTATCCAAAGTGCGAAAGGATAGGACTGCAATCGGTATGCGTGGAGATATTTTCAAACGGATTAGAACTTACAGCAATTATACCCATCCCCAAGATTTTATTTTTGCAAATTACGATACTGGTGAAGCAGTAAGTAAAAAAACACTCTACCGTCTATGGAATGTAATTAGGGAAAAGAGTGGCATTTCAGAATTTCCAGAAGATTATTCCTATTATTCTCTGCGGCACACCTATGCAACCTATCGTCTGCAATTTGGAAATGTTGATGTATTCACACTCTCAAAGGTGATGGGATGCAGTGTGAAATACATTGAAGAACATTATGGGCAGATACAGACAGAAAAAATGACTGATTACATTACTCGTTCAAAAACGACGATGGATGAGGTAGATGAGATATTCTTGGATTAATATTTCACAAGTATCAGTACCTTGATTTTATAGATTAGATTTTGGTTTGTAGTTTTGATGGGAGGGGTGTTTTTACATCTGTTCTCAAACCCCCCAATAGCGA
>DNYS01000172.1:1811-2827 GCA_003506735.1 Nitrospinota bacterium | reverse complement strand
GAGTTCGCGATGGTGGTGGCGGCTTCGAGAAACGGGTGGCTGGACCCGGAGCGGACGTTCATGGAGGTGCTGACCTCGATTCAGCGCGCGGGAGCCGATTTGATTCTCACCTATTTCGCGAAAGATGCGGCGAGACGCCTCTCCGGGGATTCGGAAACGCCTCTTTCCTGGATGTGAGCCGGATCCGGCCCGGATGAATTTTTGAATGCCTTCCATCCGCCAATCGGGCGGGAGCCTGGCGGCTTTTTATCATACATTTTCCGGGATTCGCTGAATTCCGGCCTGGAGGAGATTTCGTTATGCCCGATCAGGAAATTGTGATACTCGGCGGTGCCCGCACCCCGTTCGGAACATTTCTGGGAACGCTCAAGGACATGACGGCCACCGAGCTCGGAACGATTGCCGCGAAGGCCGCGATGGAGCGCTCGGGCGTTGAGCCTTCGATGATCGACCACACGATAGTGGGCAACGTGATCCAGTCCGCATCCGACGGGGTGTATATCGGCCGCCACGTGGGGCTGGCGGCGGGCGTTCCGGAGGACAAGCCCGGATACTGCGTCAACCGGATGTGCGCCTCGGGCTTTCAGGCGGTGGTGAGCGGGGCCAAGGAGATTCTGACGGGCGATGCGGATTTCGTTCTCGCCGTGGGGACGGAGAACATGAGCTTGACCCCCCACGTCATCCGCAACTCGCGCACCGGAATCGGGCTGTTCCAGACGCCCATGGAAGATGCCCTTCAAAGCGCGTTGAGCGATGAATACGCCAACATCGCGATGGGCGTCACGGCCGAAAACCTGGCGGAAAAGTACGACCTCCACCGCGAGATGGTGGATGAGTTCGCCGCCCTCAGCCAGGCGCGCGCGACCGAAGCCTGGGACAGCGGCCGCCTCGCCGAGGAGTGCGTGCCGGTCGAGGTCAAGCAGCGGAAAAAAACCATTACTTTCGAGCGCGACGAACATATCCGCCCGGATTCGACGGTCGAGAAACTGGCTGGCCTGCGCACGGTCTTTAAAGAA
>DNYS01000172.1:1349-1621 GCA_003506735.1 Nitrospinota bacterium | reverse complement strand
GGGTGCGACCCCAAAATCATGGGCATCGGCCCAGCCGAGAGCAGCCGAATCGCGCTGAGAAAGGCCGGTCTCGCGCTCGACGACATGGACCTGATCGAGATCAACGAGGCGTTTTCGGCCCAGTACCTGGCGGTCGAAAAGGAGCTGGGCCTGGACCGCGATAAGACCAACGTGAATGGAGGGGCCATCGCCATCGGCCATCCGGTGGGGGCGAGCGGCGCGCGCCTGACCCTGACCACCCTCATGGAACTTCGCCGCAGGGGCGGCAAATA
>DNYS01000172.1:0-1181 GCA_003506735.1 Nitrospinota bacterium | reverse complement strand
AAATAAGGGTTAAGTCTTTGGATTATAATAATATATTGTTTGATTTATCGAACAGAATTGCGACGCTGACCTTCAATCGGCCCAATGTGCTCAATGCCCTCGATGGACAGACCATGGAGGAGCTTTCGGACGCTCTGGAGCGGGTGAGGCAGGACCCGGATATCAAGGTGCTCATTCTGACGGGGGCAGGCGAGAAGGCTTTCGTGGCCGGGGCCGACATCAACATGCTCGTCCGGCAGACCCCGATGAGCGCCCGGGCGACCTCGCGGTCGGGCCAGGAGATTCTGAACGCCCTTGAGACGATGGGAAAGCCCTCGATTGCCGCGGTGAACGGTTTCGCCCTGGGGGGCGGCTGCGAGGTGGCGATGGCCTGCACGATCCGCTACGCGGCCGATACGGCCCGGTTCGGGCAGCCCGAAATTAATCTTGGCATCATCCCCGGCTACGGGGGGACCCAGCGGCTAGCGCGGCTGGTGGGGCTGGGAAGGTCCCTGGAGATCAACTTGACGGGGGACATGGTATTGGCCGAGGAGGCCTGGCGGATGGGCCTGGTCAACAAGGTGGTTCCGGCGGACAGCCTCATGGAGGAGGTGAACGCCCTGGCCGCGAAGCTGGCCCAAAAAAGTGCCCCGGCGATGGAACTCATCCTCCGCGCCGCGAACCGGGGGATCGGCGGTCCGCTGGAGGCCGGCCTTGAGCTGGAGGCGGATCTGTTCGGAATCTGCATGACCTCCGAGGACAGCCGCGAGGGTTTGAGCGCTTTCATCGAAAAGCGCGAGGCGAAGTTCGAGGACCGCTAGGGAAACCTGGGGAATGACACAGAGAACAAAAGGGAAATCGGCCAAGCAGCGGGCCATCGATTCGGCCCTTTCGGTCATCACGGACCGCCGAAACGGCCGGGTCCCGGCTGGCGGGCGGGGCAGGCGGAAGACCAAGAAACAGATCGAAATCGCCCGCATCGAAAAATGGCTCACGAAAAATCTCCCGCCCCAGGGCACGCCTGAATGGGAGGCCCTATGCACCCATTGCGGCAAATGCTGTTACGACAAGGTATGGCGTGGTTCGCGCCTGATGCTCCTCAAGAGCGCCTGTGGGTTCCTGGATACGGAGACGAACCTATGCAAGTGCTATGAGGATCGGTTTGAAAACGAGCCTCTTTGCATGCCTGTCGGCGCCGAGAT
>DNYS01000262.1:12535-12913 GCA_003506735.1 Nitrospinota bacterium | reverse complement strand
ATTGTTGCCTCAATTTTTTCTGAACCATCAGGTTTGGCAGTTGGCGCTCAGCCGTCTTGCGGTGGGCGACGATCTGCGTCGAAGCCGGGAAGGCGTAGTTGCCGAATGTGTGATCCCCGTGGAAGTTCGTGTTCACCAGATACAGGATGGGCTTGTCGGTGACCCGGCGTACCGCCGCCTGGATCTGACGCGCCATGGCGCCGTTGATGTGGGCGTCGATCACGAGCACCCCGCGGTCGCCGACCACGAAGCCACTGTTGTCGACCGCGCCATGCCCCGCGAGCAGGGCGTAGACGCCCGGGGCGAGCCTCTTCGTCTTGAGTTCGATGCCCGTGGGGTCGAGAGGCGGGACGAACCCACCCGGAATTCCCGGGTGCG
>DNYS01000262.1:11378-12447 GCA_003506735.1 Nitrospinota bacterium | reverse complement strand
CGCGCTCAAGACCAAGGCGAATTCCATCCAGGCAACGTTTCTCTTCCACTTCTTCATGACCGATTCCTCCTTTCTTGCGGCTTTCAGCCGCTTAGAAAAAGACCGCCTCGGCGATCTTTGGGTTGCTCTTAGCGTCACGACGGCACGGCCGGCCCGCACTGGAAACTCCTCTTCGATGAGATGCCTCACGACTTGGGAGCCGGTCTTGCCTACCGCTGGGGTCACTAAAATTCTTGGTTTCATCCTATTTCCTCCTGTGGCACTCGAAAGATCGAGCCGTCGATTGAATGAGTGATATACTTTTGTTTTTAAAACTTGCCCGTTTCATTTTCCCTCCCTGTTTTAGATATTTGTATATACACCTAATGTCGTAAAAAAATTTTCACCTTTTTTGCGCCGCTCCAACCGTGGCCGCCAGGTCCTCGCGCAGGCGGCGGTCCCGGCTCTCGCCGAGGGCGGCGGTGAGTTCATCCTGGACCCGAACCCAGAGGGGAAGCGCGCGGGCGAGCGTTTCCCGGCCCAGATCGGTGAGCTGGACAAAGCGGGTGCGCCGGTCGCGGCCGGGAGCGGAGGGGACGAGGCCCCGCCGCTCGAGGGGCCGGAGGTTCCGGCTGAGGGTGGTCCGGTCGAGGACAAGGCGCTCGCCGAGATCGGTGACGGTGGAGGGGCCCATCTTGAAAAGGGCGGCCAGGACGGAAAACTGGGTCCCCCGGAGGCCGCTCGGGCGCAGGGCGTCGTCGTACATCTGGCCGGCGGCGCGGGAGGCGAGCCGGATTCCGTTGGCGAGGCACTCCGAGGCGGCCCGATCGCACAGCGCACGCTCTTTGGGGCCCATTGGAGAACTCATCGGTTTTTTGTCCGTCATGTTTTTGGCCATCGCCGGCGCTCCCATTTTTTTCAGAACCGAACTTCTTCAAAACCAGACTTCTTTACAAATCAAAATTCTCGAAAATCGAATTTCCCTCAAAATCCGTCTTTTTCCGGATTCGGGCTGCATCGCCGCAGGGCCTGCCCGAGCCTGAACTGTTTGCCTGTCCGGTTGCGATGATGTCGGCGCGGCAACCGGGAC
>DNYS01000262.1:725-11263 GCA_003506735.1 Nitrospinota bacterium | reverse complement strand
TCGCTCCGCTTCGCCCGTCGTCCATGGTTCCAAAACTCTCATAGGAAGTGGTACTACTATTAGGGGCAGGTTACACTCCCTAGTAAGCGCGGTCCACGGTGATGACCACCCCCTTGGCCCCGACGGGAACGAGCCCTGGGGCGCGGCCCTCCATGTCGCCCGGCACGGGGCGGCCTGCGTTTCCGTCCGCATCGAGGCGGGCCGTAATCCGCACCCTGCCCTCGAAGCGAAGGCCCGGTACCATCACATCCCGGCTGGATATCGTGAAAGAAAACGGGAAACGCGGGTTCGCCACCTTCACTACCGCGAGCGGCGGACCGGGTTTTTCCGTCCGGGCAATGATGAAGAGAACAGGAACCTTCGCCGCCTTTTTCGCGAGGCGGGGCGCGATTTTTATCGTCCCCGATATATCCGGGCCGCCCGCCACGGGCCTCCGGGCCGGCGGGACCGGGGCCGACGGTCTTTTCGGCGGCGCTGCGGGCCTTTTCGCCCTTCGGGGGGGCTCTGCCGTGCCAGCCGTCTCGATGAGTACGTCCACGTTCCTGGCGCCAATTGAAACGGGCGCCGGATTTTTTCCCTCGTAGTCTCCCCGGACCAGCGGCCCGGCGCGTCCATCCGAATCGAGCCGCGCACGCACCCTGACCTTTCCTGAAAAAGGCCGCCCCCGGAACATCATGTCATCCTTTGTTAAAACGTATTCGTAGGGAAACTTCACGCGAATCAACCGCTGGACAGCCAAAGGAGGCCGGCCGGGCCCAGTATCTAAAATAATGTAAAGGGTCCTCGTTCTTCGGGCCTTCGAGGTGAGCGAAGGAGATAAACGGATCGTTCCGGAGATGGATTCCTTGGGAGGGCCCGAATCACAGCCTGCGGCTCCACCGGCGAGCAAAACCAGCGCCAGCGTTAGATACATCTTGTAAAATGCAGCCGGAATATTATTGGAACGATGGTAAAAAAGACTCATCTTTCCCCTTGCTGAAATGGTTCGGCGATGAATTTTTCAACCTCCTCGCGGGTGCCAAGAGCAGCTCGCCCCCCGAGCGCTCTGCAACTCAGCGCGGCCAGCCCATTGGCAAACTGGAGCATACGAGGCGTTTCGTATCCTTCCAAGAGGCCAAAAATCAATCCGGCATGAAATACATCGCCGGCGCCGGTTGTGTCCACTACCTCCACTTCAAATCCGGGGGAATCATAAAAACGGCTGCCGTCAAATGCGAGCACCCCACGGGAACCCTTTGTCATGGCAACGAACCGAGGACCCATCTTATGAAGTTCCCGAAGCGCTTTCCTGGGATCCCGGATTCCCGTCATGGCCTCCGGAAACGCATCGTTCGCCACCAGATAATCCGTAAGGGGGATTAATTCCTCCACTCCAAGGACGACGCGCTCGGCATCGAAGGAGACCAGTATCCCCTCTTCTTTTGCCCAATGCGCCGCCTGAATTTCACCCTCCATTGAGTGCCCATCGACATGAATGATTCGGGCCGATTTCACCATTTTCTCGGAAATGTCCTTCACCCGGAGCATCACTTCACGGCGCCAGAGGATCGTTCTTCCCCCGCGCTCCTCTTCATTCCCTTCCCCCTGAACGATGATAACCGCAAATTGGGTCGCGAGTCCGGGCTGTACCACCACGCCATCCGTATTGACTCCGGCCTCCTTGAGGGACGCGATGGAAAACTCTCCATCCCCGTCATCGCTCACGGCCCCGATATACGCAGTCTTCAACCCGAGGCGCGAAAGCGCCGCCATCGCCGTAGCCGCCTGACCTCCCCCCTGGCGAGATACCTCCAAGAGAGCGTTCTTGGTATTGAATTGTGGAAAATGATCCACCCGGCAGAGCAGATCCACCGAATTTAACCCAATCCCGACGACATCAAACCGGTCAAGAGTCATGTTCAGCAATTCTTTTCCGCTTAAACGAATTCGCGAAACCGAATCCCGTCAGGGTCAACCGATTCCAGGACGAGGATTTCTTGAGAAGATGGTTCGGATGTTTCGGGAACATTCTCCAATGGTCCAATGCGAAAGCCCGTGGCATCCTGAACTCTATCCTCCGTTACCCCTGCATGAATGGACTCGACCTGTAGGCGCCCATCTATTTTGCGGAAAATGCACAGCGGGGTCACCACCCGGTCCACCCGCCCCGAAGCGGTGACATACTCGCAACGCTCGGGAAAACTTCGGGAATCGTGAACCGTTCGCCAGAGCACCGTCCGCTTTGCGGTAGGCAAAATGGCCGCGCTGCCCGCCCCTCCGGGAAGACGAACCTTGGGATGGGCGGGATCACCGATGAACGAGAGGTTAATATTTCCACGCACATCCACTTGCGCTCCACCGAGGAAAGCCAAGTCGAGACCGCCCCTGGATGATAAATCAAATATTTCGGTCAGGTTGAAAGTGGAGCTTGCTCCCTCGTTGAGTTGCATCCCCGTCGTGGCCGCAGGCATTCGGGATGGAAGCGCATCGACCCCCCCGGGAATATTGAGATAGGCAAGACTGGGAGCATGCATTTTTCGGGCGAGTGAAATAGCCACCATCGGCAAGGCGGATGCCACGCCATGAAAAACACGCTCGCCGTCCTTCACCAGGCGAGCCAAAAATATGGCCATCCTATCGGCCGTCTTGCGCAAATCCGCCGAAATTTTTTCCATCGGGAGCCGTCAAAATCCTTTATCTTGTCCATCACACACACGAGAGACGAAATGAGCACGCGATCCGTCTCCCCCCTTCAAGGGGGCAAACCGCCCTGACCGGAGTTTTCCTGTAAACCTTTCGGGACATTACCCATTTTTTGTTGAACTCCAGTTAGTTGAAATTTATGCGTTTCTGCACTGAAGTTTGTAAAATCCACGTTCAATATCCCTTGTTGGTCTCAAGAGACACACTTATATTCATGCTGGGGTAGTATACTAAATTAAAATATTGTTCTGAAATCTCGGCCTGAGTTAGGCTGAGTAGGGTTGAGAGCTGTTGGTGGGGGAGGATTACCGGTCGCTCAGGCCGATTGGTTCCCTTTCGAGTTAATCCACTTATTCGCTTCCTCTATGGACCGGAACACTTTGCTTTCGAAACTTCTCTCCTTGGATTCGGTGATATTCTCCCACATTCTGGCCAAGCCAATTATCAAATCGTCATCTCCGACGACCGCAACAACAAAGTGGGGATTGATTTTCGCCCCCCAGACATCTTGGTCCGCAATCCGGTGAATTTTCTTATTGGAAATATTGAATCTTTCCGCCCCGGTAAAATCCCAGAGTTGGTAAGCCATTTGGTGGATATGTTCGTCTGAATAAATAATATCATTGGCGTCGATGAGTTCTTGTCCGGTAACGGTGCCGTTGCAGGAACCAAAAACACCGCAATCGCTATCGAACGACAATTCCACAGGCATTCGGAAAACCTCCATAAAGGCCTTTCTAAACCGCCTCTCATTGGTAATATAGGGTATGTTGACGGTCCAGACCGTGAAAGAATCAACGCGACACCCGCCGCAATCCGGTAGAAAG
Organism: Nitrospinota bacterium; assembly: GCA_003506735.1. Lineage (GTDB taxonomy): Bacteria > UBA8248 > UBA8248 > UBA8248 > UBA8248 > UBA8248. Next base: position 7,754 of record DNYS01000262.1, on the reverse strand, counting down.
GAAATCTCGGCACACCCCCGAAAAACTGCACAACGGCCAAAATCGTTTCAACAAACGATTTTCCACCCAGAAGGGAAGGCTCAGCGAGAAACCCGAACGCCAACTGTGCGAACAGAGCAAGCCGCTTGATCCCTCTGTATTTGAGAGCCCGGACGTTTTCCAGCCCAAAACTTGCTCGATCAACCGTGTGGCCTCTTCTCAGGTCCACCTACGCATATACGCTTTGATGAACCGCAGGACATTGACCGGGTTAGTGACCTCCCCCCAATAGTTGTACCATTTTCCGACGGTCTTCCCCGTAGCAGCCACTTCTACCAAAAAATGGGTAATGTCCAATAAACCTTTCTATTGACAAGTCTTGGGTGATTTCCTAGTCTGACAATCTGTACTGGGGGAAATTAGGGTTTCTATGCCCTGTCCAGGTATAAACGCATTATCCGCCCGCCTATTCGCCTTGCAGGGGATGTTCCTCATGGTACCCGATACGCCTGAGAATACCATTGTTCCGGAAAATACGGCGGATCAGGCCAATTTATCGCCCACAAATGCCCCAATCGAGGAGATGAGTCCTGAAGATTTAGGCATCGGAAGCGACCGATCGGCGGGTTCGCCTGAATCATGGGATATCGACCCTGATGGCCCCCCAACCCAATTCGAATTTTTAGACTCGGCCAATGAGGCTTTCGGGGACAAAGGCATCGCCGCTGAATCCAACGCGGAGGAGCGCTTCAATGTGAAGCTCGATGTCTTCGAGGGGCCTCTTGAACTGTTGCTTCACCTCCTGCGGGAACATAAGCTTGATATTTACGATATCCCCATCGCCTTCATCACGGAACAATATCTCAAATATCTCGAGATGATGAAGTTGTTGAACATCGACATTGCCTCGGGATACCTCGTCATGGCCTCCTGGCTGGTTTACGTCAAAAGCCGCACGCTCCTTCCCCAGCAAGAGGGTGAAGAAGAGGCCGAGGAAGACCCCGAAGCTCTTCGGCTTGAACTCCAACGCCAGTTGCTCGAATACCAAAAGTTCAAGACTCTGGGCCAAAATTTCCGTCATGCCGAGGAATTGCAATCCGGCATCTTCTCGCGAGGGGGTAACGGCGACGGAATTCTTCTGGATCCCGGGGAGATCGAAAAACCGCCATCTCTTGAAGTCACCGTTTTCGACCTCCTCACCGCAATTCAGAAAATGATCGAAGAGGCCGGAGCGGAAGGAGTTCACCTGATCGAGGTGGATGAACTCGAAGTGGCCGATCGCGAGAGCCATGTGCTCGACATGCTCAATCTGGCGGGTCCGGAGGGCGTCGAATTCCGAAAGCTCTTCGAGGATGGGGAACCCGTGCGGCTCCTCATCGTCGTAACTTTCCTGGCCCTTCTCGAACTGGTGCGGCTTAATCTGATTATAGCGACCCAATCGGCTATATATGGAGAAATTAGAGTCTATAAGGCGGTAAACGATGATGACTGATTCGGAACCAATGAAACCGAACGACCCAAAAGATACCCCCAAAGCGGCCTTCGAACTCGAGGGGGACGAACCTTCCTCCTCCGACGCGGCGGTAAGGGCCCTCGAAGCGCACCGGGCAAGCGGTGAAAACGACGACTCGGTCTTCGGCCTTGATGAAGAGGACGAGGATACCGAAGCGGGCGCCGTACCGCCCGAACTGGCGGAGGGTGAACCGGAAGAGGAAATCCCCGCCGAGGGCGCCGAGGTTCCATCGCTCGAAGCGGCCGGCGGCGAGGACACCCGCTCCGGTCAAAACGGGTCTGGCGACGATGCCGGTATCCCACTGATTCTGGATATGGAAGAGGCCAAGCGGATTATCGAAACCCTCCTCTTCGCCACGCACCAACCCCTCAGACCGCGCGACATCTCGATGGTTTTCCGGGGCGTTGAGAACGTCAACGCAAAGGTCGTGCGCAAGCTCCTCGCCGAACTGGTGAAAGAGTATGAAGGCCGCACCCTCCAGATCGCCGAAATCGGCGAGGGTTTCCGCATGTGTACCCGGCTGGAGTTTTCGCCGTGGATGCGCCGCTTCCTCAAACAGGAGCGCAAATGGCGCGTCTCAAACGCCGGGGTCGAAACCTTGGCCATCGTCGCTTACAAGCAACCCATCACGAAAATAGAGGTCGAGGAAATTCGCCGGGTGGATTGCGGCGGCGTCATCCACACCCTCCTCGAACGGTCGATGATCCGCATCCTGGGCCGGCGCGACGTGGTCGGCAAACCCATCGTCTACGGCACAACGCCCCAGTTCCTCGAACACTTTGGATTCAAGAGCCTGACCGACATGCCCAATCCCGAGGAACTCGACCTCGACATCGACCTCGAAGGAGCCAGCCCCGCGGGAGATGTCATCTCGATCGAATCCGGGGGCGGCGGCTACGGCGATGCCGCCCAGGCCGGAGAGGATTCCGGCGAGCACCATACGAGGGGCCATGCCAACGGCTCCTCGAATGGGCATGCCAATGGCTCCGCCAACGGCCATGCCGCTGCCGGTGAGAATGGTTTGGAAAAAGCCGTTGCGGCCGCCGAGACGGATGAAGAGAGCGAGCCTCCCGAGGAAAGTTAGACAAGCCCCCCTATCGTTTTGCAACCCGGCACTGCGGCGGTAAAGTATCCTCCGCAGTGCCCTTTCTCTCTCATTGGAACGAACCATCCAGGGGCGATCATGCGCTTTGGCATCATGGCGGCGGGCGGCGTCGGCGGATACTTCGGAGGAATGCTTGCCCGGGCGGGCGGGGACGTGCGCTTCATCGCGCGCGGAGCACACCTGGAGGCCTTGCGGTCCGGGGGTCTCCGGGTGGAATGCGCCGTACCCGATTCCTTCCGTGCCGAGAGCGTTTTCGCCACCGACGATCCGGCCGAGGCCGGCCCCTGCGACGTCATCCTCTACTGCGTCAAGACCATGGCGAACGATACGGTCATTCCCGCCATCGCGCCCATGGTGGGCGCGGAAACCGTGGTCATCAACCTCCAGAACGGGGTAGACAACGAAGAGCGAATCGCCGATGCCTACGGCCCCGAACGCGTCATGGGCGGCGCGGCCTACATCTTTACCGCCGTCGATGGCCCCGGCCGGATCCGGCAGATCGGCGGTCCCAGGCGCCTTGTCTTCGGCGAGATGGCGGGCGGGCCCAGCCCGCACGGAGAAAAGATTCTCTCCGCGATGAAAGCCGCCGGCATCAACGCCGAACTTTCGGATGACATCCAGGCCGAGCTCTGGACAAAATTCATCTTCATCTGCGCCGTAAGCGGAATGACCGCCCTGACGCGCTCCTCGCTGGACGAAATCATGGCCTACGAGGGAACGAAAGAGATGATGCGCGGCATCATGCGCGAGGTCTACGAAGTCGGCCGCGCGCGCGGGGTGAACCTCCCGGAGGGCGCCGACGAGGGCCGCTTCCGCTTCCTCGGCGAGCAGAACCCGGCCAGCAAGGGCAGCCTCTGCCACGACCTCGAGGCAGGCCGCCGCCTGGAGATCGAAGCCCTGTGCGGAACGGTGGCGCGCCTCGGCCGGGAGGCCGGCATCGCCACCCCGCTCAACGATTTCATCCACCACACCCTTAAGCTTGCCGACCTTCAAATTGCCGGCGAGATTCCACCCCTCCCATAGGGCCATCTCCATAGGCCCTCTCAAATAGGAGAACTCCCCTTGGCACGGCGCTACTGGCTCATGAAAAGCGAGCCTTCGGCATATTCGTTCGCCGATCTCATGAAGGCCCCCCGGAAAACAGACCACTGGGACGGCGTGCGCAACTACCTCGCGCGCAACCGCATGATGGAGATGAAAAAGGGCGACCGCATCCTCTTCTACCACTCGGGCGCAAACCCGCCCCACGTCGCGGGCATCGCCGAGGTCGCCCGCGAGGCCTACCCCGACCACACCGCCCTCGACACCAGGTCCAAGTACCACGATCCCAAGGCAACGCCCGAGAACCCCCGCTGGTTCATGGTGGACGTGCGCGCCATCGAGGCCTTCGCCTCCACGGTCCCCCTCCCCGATCTCCAGGCCAACCCCAAGCTCGCCGAAATGTCCGTCGTCCAGCGCGGCCAGCGCGCGAGCGTATTGCCCGTCACCCCGGCCGAATACAAGGAAGTCCTCAAGATGGCCGGGAGCCGCTAGCCGCTCCGGCCCCTCCCGGACCGGAATTCCCCGCTCCTCAAATTTGCCCCGCCGTGGCCGTCTCCAGCCCCATCGGCGTCCCGCGCTGCCTCCGGGACGAAACGTGGCCGGGTTCACAGGGTTTGTGTAGTCCGGTTCACCCACAAAATCAACACGATACGGACTTTGAGATGTAAAATAAACCCGGTGACAGCGCCCCGCATCCGGACCGCTTGGCTGCTAGCCAGGCGTGCAGGCGGGCGGCGCCGATCAAATCGTCTATTTCCTCTCCGCCACGGAAAGGACGGTCCCCGGACGGATAGAAGCACTCGCCTTCCTCCGGGCGGACGGCCAGGCGTTATGCATAAACGATGGAAAAAACTTTTCGCCCCGAAATTCAGTCTGGACGAAAAGTCGGAAACCGAAGAACGGGAACAAAAAGAACTTTTCGAGAGAATTCACCGCTCCCGGGAAGGCAATCCCAAGCTGCGCTCCGAGAAGAAAAACGCATCCCTGAAAAAAAACGGGGACCTTGGCTGCGAAATCTGCCGGTTCGACTTCGAGAGAGCCTACGGCGATCTGGGAAAGGGGTTTGTCGAGTTTCACCATGCGAAACCCGCCGCGCAAATGACCGCCGGAGAGAAAACCCGATTGTCCGATTTGGTCCTGGTGTGTTCCAACTGCCACGCCATGCTCCACCGGAATGAACCCGGCCTGACGATCGAGGAACTCAAAGCTCTTTGGAGGGGGTAAACGGATGCCTGACTTCTGTAAATATTCGACCCTCCATAAAATGAGGGTACCCAGGCTCATATTGAAATTGGTAACGAGTTCGGGGCATGCTCATTTGACAAGAAAACTCCCATTATCATTGGTTCATGGTTCCGGGAGAACGTCCCCCGTGATCACGCGGGGCAACAACCTGAGCGATGAGAACCCTGCTTGTGTTGAAATGACGGACTAGTTCAGGGCTAATGCTTTGGTGTTCAGATAAATATTGAGGAATTCTATGAAGAATCAGTATTTCGGAGACATCAATGACTACCGAAAGTACGGACTTATCCGCTCCCTGACCCAAAACAGCACAATGAACTCTGCGATCTGCTGGATGCTCACTCCCGATGACCAAAGTAATGATGGATCAAAAAGGGATTATTTAACAAAACCGAACCAGTGGGAAGGGTATGACACGGACCTATTCAAAGCCCTTTCTAATTTTTCACGGAGACCTGAATGGCCGAACGTGGGCCTGATCGAGGAATCCGACCTTCTTCAGCGCGCCCTGTTTAATTCCGATTTCGTGCCAACTCAACTGTCTGAGCGGAAAATTTATTTTGACCGAGTGTCTGAGGAATCTCGCGATTGTGAATTTATATTTTTCGACCCCGACAACGGTATGCAGGTCCTATCGTTAAGGCCGAATGACCCCAAGGCAGCAAAGTATCTTTTCTGGGATGAAGTCATTCGATTCCACCGGGAAGGCCATTCTATCCTCGTTTACCAGCACTACCCAAGAGAACAACGCTCCCGATTCGTTGAGCGCATGAAGCATGAATTCTGTGAACGAGCAGCCGCAAGTAGAACCTTTGCATTTACAACAAGCCACGTTGTGTTTTTTCTTGTCCCTCAGGATTGCCACGTTGAGGTTTTTGACAGTCCAATCTCGGCGGTCCGCCAAAATTAGACTGAACAGATGATTGATGCTTCATTCATCAATTCGGAGTGGACCATCAAAGAGACCGTAGATATTTGATGTCCTTTGCCTGCCGATTTTATTGTGACACCAGAACTTGATAAAAAGATCCGTCCTCGCGAGGATTACGCCGATAGTAGAGGCGGCCCAGGTTGTCGCCAAACCTGCGCTCATACCATTTCGAAAGACCCTTCAGTGGTTTCGAATTTCGGATTCTGCCATTACGCTGCAATTCACTGAGGCATTGAAAAATGGAGTCATAATCGCCGTATTTCTCGAAGATGATATCCGCGCTGCCATGGAGAAATTCGATTTCAGAATAAGCGACGTTCAATAGACGATTTTGACGTTTCTTAGAACTCGTTCTTTTTTCCCCTGATTGTTTATTCCTCTCCTCCTCTAGTTGAATTATGTGATCACGGGATACCCGATCAATATCCCTATCCCATAACTCTCCTGTCGCCTTGTACTTGTCACTTAATTCCAGGCATTTCGCCTCAGAGAGCCTTAGTTGATCGCTCAGCTCAATCCCGGGTTTATTTGGATTTTTGATGTAGTAAACCCGGATTTCCCAGATGGATTCATGATTTTACCACCATTCAGAGCAACTACGGTTTATTATTCAATCAGTTAATCCTTCCTGCCGCCCGCTGGTGGAGAACACCCGGTGGGTGAAGCCGCGAAGAACCCTCTTAGAGTCCATTTCGACCCCCGATTGAAGCTTGAGTTCCGGGGTGCAACCATCACTTCAGACGCAGGCTTGCTCGCCTTCCGGGAACTCGATGACGCCCTCGGATTGACTGCATTGGCGGCCTCAAAACTTACCGAATGCCGCTTGGGCAAGAACACCCAGCACGCACTCGTAGCTCTGCTGCGGCAATCAATTTTTGGGCGGCTCGCCGGGTATGAAGATGTCAACGATGCGGAGCGTCTCAGGCTCGACCCCGCCATGCGCTGTCTCATAGGCAACAAGGCCAACTCCAAGCCTGGAGCCTCCTCCAGTGAGATGGCCCGCTTCGAGACCCAGATGCTTGCCACCGAGGAGAACCTGAAAGCCTTGGCCGACCTCTCGGGGCTGTGGGTCGACCGGGTCCATGAGCGGGCAGAACTCAAGACGTTGGTCCTCGACATGGACAGCTCGGACAGCCCCACTCACGGCCACCAGGAAGGCTCTACCTTCAACGGCCATTTTGGGTTCACCTGCTACCATCCGCTGTTTGTCTTCAA
>DNYS01000262.1:0-566 GCA_003506735.1 Nitrospinota bacterium | reverse complement strand
CTCGTTCCCTGCGAGCCGATGCAGCCTTCGCGCGACCTGAGATTTACGAGTTTCTGGAGACTGAAGGGTTCTGCTACGCAATCCGTCTGCCCGCCAACCAAAAACTTCTAGAAGCGATCGACCACTTGCTCACCCGGCCAGTGGGGAGACCACCCCTCAAGCCCCAGGTCTTCCACGCGAGCTTTCGCTACCGGGCAAGGAGTTGGAAGAAGCGCCGGAGAGTCGTGGCCAAGGTGGAATGGCATCGCGGAGAACTCTTCCCCCGCGTTGGGTTCATCGCGACAAATCTCAGATGGCACTCCCGCCGTGTGGTTCACTTCTACAATAAGCGCGGCACTGCCGAGCAATGGATCAAGGAAGGCAAGCACGCGGTTCGCTGGACGAAGCTTTCCTGCCACAGGTTCCGGGACAATGCCGTGAGGCTTCAGCTATTCGCTCTCGCCTACAACCTGGGGAACTTCATGAGGACACAGGCGCTCCCCGATGAAGTAAGTCACTGGTCGCTAACAACGCTCAGAGAAAAACTGATCAAGATCGGGGCCAAGGTGGTGCGGCACGGGCGATAC
>DNYS01000036.1:6402-11955 GCA_003506735.1 Nitrospinota bacterium | reverse complement strand
AAGGAGCCGCCACTCGAATTTCAATAGCCTTCGGGACTATGCCTGTATTTAGGCAGTTATCGTTTTTGTTTTTCGTCCGAATCGCACTTCTCGCCCTAAGCAGGATCGTTGTGGCCCGGATATATTTTTCCCTCGCTTATTCCGACTATAGAAATGGGACTTTGATTTACAACGCGTGCAAATACAAGCGTGCGGCAGAATCCATATTTTTCGACGAATCCATCTGGAACGAAGCGCGAAAAAAAGGGGATGCGGCTTCCCGGGAATTGATCGATCGCTCCGTTGAGCGTTCGGATGTGACGGTTTTTCTTGTCGGGGAAAAAACCTACGTAAACAAATAGTGTCAATACGCTCTTCAAAAGAGCGTTAAAAATAAAAAAGGAGTATTCGGAATTTACCTCCCGAATCAGATGTCTCGGGGGAAGGGAGATTGGATAACGCGCAATAATTTTCCTATCTACGAGTGGGAAAGCAACAGTTTGCACGGATGGATTATCAAGGCTATTCAGAAGTCCTTGACGAAAGCTTCCTGAATTCGCAGGGCGCTCTGCGCTTGCTTCAGGAACGAATGAGTGTATTCGGAATTTACCGTAAAATATTCTCCTCGCTTTCCCGGAAATGAACTGTCTGCGGGACCGTGCCCAAACGGCATTCGGCCCCTTGGCATTGACGGTGAAAGCCGCATCCTGCCTCAAGCGGGGCGATTCCTCCCCTCGCCGGTTGGCGAAACACCCGCACAGACCGCACACTGAGCTATATCCGCCCTTCCTGGCTGGCGCGCGCGGTTATTTCGAGGGATTTATATCGATTTCCCACCCGGTGACGAACCGGATCCGGTCGGCGATTTTTTTTCGCGCTCCGGGGGCTCTTTTGTAATAAGCAACGACTTGATAGCGCTCGGCCCCATTTTTTTCGATTTCGTAAAATACGTTTTTGATGGGAACCCTTTCCTTCAGGTCCCTGAAGTGCTCCTTCGTGTACGAATAAAAACGGAATTCATAAGGAGTTAAAATCAACTTGCCCCGTTGTTTATCCAATTCGCTGGATCGGAACACGAGTTCCGGGAGGCGGGCCCCGCGGAGGGGTGTCCCGGTTAACGAGACATATTTACTGTAGATATAGTCCACATAATCGTGGGCGCCCGGCGGAACATCCGCATCCTTGCGAATCCGGCCCGGCCCGTAATTATATGCGGCAATTCCGCGGTAAACTTCACCGTCATATCTTTTGATAAGGCTTGCCAGGTATTTCCCTCCCAGCCGGATATTCAAGCAGGGTTCAAACAAGCGGTTTCGCGACCGGACGCCCAGTTCCTTGGTGGTCAGAGGCCACCGAATCTGCATGACGCCAATGGCATTTTTGTTGGAGACCGCCCGGGGATTAAAGTTGGATTCTCCCTTTGCAACGGCGATCAGCAAAGATACGGGTAAATTTGTTTCTTTCGCCGTCGATAGAAAACATTCGCGAAAGGGAAATCCGCCGTTGACCGGAATGGGCTGGGCGATCATGTTTTGAACGTCGCCTTGAAGGCTGGCATGGGTTGGCCCCGGGAAAAACCCCGCCAGAATAAATATCAGAAGTGAATAGAGCGGCGCCCTACGGCAAGGGCTCATGTTCGATTCTTCCCGTTCGGGTGATGACAAACTTCCCGGACAGATGGCGGTTCAAGGAATCGCTCAGGTTTTTTTGTATCGAGGGAGAGAGTTTTAGTTCGTACCGGTGGTCATCGCGAAGTATATTCCCCAAATATTGCATCGATGCCCGGCGAATCGCCTCCGGTATTCTTGAATTCGGCATCGTGTACCGGGATCCCGATATGCGGTCCAGGCGGCGATAGGTCATATTTCCGTTCCGGTATTGCAATTGAAATCCGTAATCGCCGGTGAACAGGAAAATGCGCACCTTGCTGGATTCGACAAATTCGAGGAGCGTCTGTTGCGAAGCGAAGACGATATCGACCCTGGGCGGCCCTTTTCTCGATTTTTTCTCGGTCTTTTTCCTGATCCTTTCGGGGGCTTGTGAAAAAATTCGGCTGGTTTCCAGCTTTTTTTGAATCGCTCTCAGGCGCTTTCTCCCGGCGACGTTGTTTCGTTCCAGGACTTTCATTTTTGCTTTTAGCTGCTGGGCCTCGATCTTTTTTTGAGACAAGGCGGCCTGAAGCCGATTCGACTTGGATTGTCTGTTCTTCAGGGTTTTTTCCATATCCAGCAATTCTTGTATTTTTTTATTCTTTTGCCGCAAGGCTTCATTGAGGGAGTCAATCACCCGCAGTTGGCCCCCGATCTCGGCGCCGATCCGAGCCAGCCTTCTTTTGAGAATTCTGTTTTCTTCGATAAGAACCGGAACCGCTTGGGTGGCCTCCCGGGGGAGGCTTTGGACGATGGGGATAAAAATGACCAAAAGAGAAAAGGCGATAATCGCCAGAAACCGCATGACGTCGGTCTGCAGCGCTTCATCGTCGCTGTTGCCGTCTACAGCATCGATATTGTCGTCATCGAATAAAGACACCGCTCTTACTTTCCATTGAGGTTGTTGATTCCGTCCCTGATTTCATGGAGCACCGATAATATCTCTCTATCCCGGGTCTCGCGGTTCCATTTCCGCGCCTTTTCAATCAACCTGCCCAGGGTCAAATGGCGGAGCAATCTCATGATGTACCCCCCGACTCCGCCGACAATCGTCGTGGTCAGGGCCATAATGATTCCGCCCCGTACCATCCGGTTTAATATTCCCCATGCGCCGATATCCTTGGCGGTCTCCTGGGTCAAATTACCCAACGAAGCATTCAATCCGCTTTGCATGCCGATGGCCGTGTAAATAACTCCGATTCCGAGGAAAATATTGATCGACAAATCGTTCATGCGGTACCAATACGATGAGTTTTCCGCATCTTTTTTATCGAGACTTTTTCTGATTTGACCGAGGGAATAAAAATACAGGCATAAATCCAGGAAGAAGAATACAACCGAGGTTCCCAATATGCTCCAGACATGGTTGAGCAACACCGAGGTGGAGGGGAACTGGTTGATGAAAACGACAAAACCACTGAAAAAAGCCAGGGTAACGATGGCCCCGGCCAGGAAAATCGACAAAAGAACAACTTTAAATCCCACAGAAGTCTTCCTAAGAGAAAATTCCGCCGTTACGGATTCATCGCTGCATCAATTCACACCTTCCAAAAACGGCGCGGGAACTATTTCGGGCGAATGCGGCCCGGCAGCTATTTGATCGCGGTCAGGATTCCGAAAGTGCTTTTAAACTCTTTCACCCTGATTTGAAGTTGCCGAAATTCCTTTTTCAGGCCCATGACATACTCGAACCCGACTCTTTTCTTGACCATCTCCTTGTCGATTAAATTCGAGATAATTTCGGGTTTTTTTCGATAGAATGAAATCTTGCGGGAGGAACTGAACGCCACCAGGTTTTTGTCGAAATAGGTGCGGAACAAAATATTTGTTTTCTTGAACGGGATCTTATTTTCCCGGACCAATATTTCAAGAAAATTGACGATTTTCGTCCTGTTCCGGACCCCTGGCCGATGGGCGGATACACGCAGCAGGGCTTCGAACACCCGGTCGAAGGAATTTCCGCAATTCGGCAATCGCATGGTTTTCAGGCCTTGTGAAATCCCCTTGTCGATGGAATATCCCGAAGGAATCGTGCAAGGCGGCGGAGAAGGAACCTCGACCACAGGCGGGGGAGGTTCCACGCATCCGGCAATGCCCAACGCCACCGCCGCCAAGAACAAATATTTTTTGGTGATTGATTTCGGGTTTGTCAAAACATGAACTCCATCATGAAATTTTGCTGGCCGGTCATGAATCCGGGCGGGCATCAAAAGCGCTGTTTCAGCCATTTGTTGACCGTCGGGTTTTGGGGCCTGCTCGGCGGCGCGGGGGCGGAGCCCGCCGGTTCCACCTCGGCAACCTCCTCGGTGCCGAAGATGACGCCCAATAGCCCCTTGAATTTTTCGACGTTCCGATCATAGTTTTTATTGAATTCCGCATCCGTTAGCGAAACAATATCGAGTTCCAGTTTTTGTTGGTTTACCTCACGGTTCAATACTCGGATCGTTTCGACCGAGTCCCTGAGGCTGGCGTAGTGCCTGGCCGTTCCCAGGATTCCCGAACTCGAGCTCCTGACCTTGAATGCCCGGACCAATCCCAGCAGCATTCTCAGCCTCCCCGACATCCCCTTTTTCCGGCTTACTTTCCGGGAGATTTTATTCTTGGGCGATTCGCTTCCGTTAATCCGGATGTCTTCCCACATTTTTTCGACCGTCGTTTCGCTACGATACCTTATCAGATTGCCCCGGTATGAATCTGCGGCCCGCTCCAGCTTTTCCTGGAGGGCGGGAAGCTTGTCCGAAAGGGTGTCCATGAATTCCCCGTACTTCCGGACGATCTGCTGGAGCATTTTCGCGCAGTCTTCCCCCGCGCCCTGGACACACCCGTTTTTTTTGTACGAGTCGTACATCTTCACCAGCTGTTGAAGCGGCGCGTCGATATGTACCGCGATTTTTTTATGTTCCGCAATCGCCGCCTTGTTCAACTCCACCGAGCCCCGCGTCACCACGGGCCGGATGGGAACCTCGGCGGCATCGAGATCCGGAATCCATTCCCCCGAGAGATTCGACGCCAAAATGACGGCCGGAAATATGGCGAGCCATCTAATCATTCTTATCATTCCGCTCCCCTAGGCAAACCCTTTTGAAATGGACAGCCGCGGCACGGTTCAAAATATCCTTCCGCTCACCGCGGGCTCGATCTTTTGGCCTCGAAAAATCCTCTCCGCCAGGCTCATGGGTCCAGCCGCAACCTCTCGTTCGGTCTTTCGCATTCTAGAAATTCATCGCGGCGGGGACAACCATTGAAACCCGTACTCGAACGGCTTGGCGGAATGGATGTATGCGCTAATTTGATCGGCCGCCCGACTTGCCGAAGTCCGATTTGTCCGGCGGCTGGTTTTTGTTCTTCTTTCGAATGCTCTGGACCTCAGCCCTGGGCATATTGGCCCATGCCGCGGCCATCTGGTTCATGATCTTCACCGCGATTTTCCGGCTTTCTTCGACCCCGTTGGTTTCCCGAGAGGGCGGACCGGACATGTACGACGGCTGGGGGGAGCCAGAACCCTGCCCCGGAAAAATCGCCTCCGCTTCTTCCTTCTTATGGCTCGTTGCGATGGAAATGATCCGGCCCGTCGATATCTCAATGCCCTTTACGGATATCTGCCATTTTCTTTGGCCTGAATCCCAGACGAACAAAAATTCAACGATGATGTCGGCAAATTGTTTCCACGCCGAAAATTCCACAACCCGGGAGGAATTTTTCGATGTGCTTGCGTTGGATTGAGACGCAAACGAGCGGACGGCCAAATTGGGGTCGATCAACCGAACGCCGGCTCCCAGGAAAGGCTCCGTAAAAACCTGCCGGGCTCGCAACGTGTCCCATTCCACCGGCGCGCTTCGGCGGGTTCGGGCAATCCGTACTTCTTGGGTCACCGCGCGCCGCCGGTTGAGGTCAATATTCCGGTCGAAGGAGGATTTTGTTTTTT
>DNYS01000036.1:4805-6296 GCA_003506735.1 Nitrospinota bacterium | reverse complement strand
TCAGTTTCCCCTGGACAGTGTCTTGCCAAACCCACCGCCTTCCGGATCGGTAATCCTGGTATTGGCGCTCCAAAATTTCGTTGAACAAAATCATGATGCGCGGGCGCCCGGCACGGTTGTAAGCCGATAGAAATTTCGGGTCGGCGCTGCTTGCGGAACCGGGCGTGCTCGGCTCGGGCGGCGGGGCGACGGAGCGGTGGCTCAGATTCGGGCTCACGCCGCCCCCATAGGCGGCAATCCGCATGTTTTCACTGCGATCGGAAACCTTGCTTACGGCGAGTTCCTTGGAAAACACAACCCCCGGAAAAAGAGCGATGGCCATTAGCCACACGAATTGTCTTTTCAATGTTTTCCCCAAAGTCATTTAATTTCCCTTACCCGAATCGTAAATCGCCTGGCTTTTGCATTGAGCGAATTGACCACGTACGTTTTCGTCTCGTTGGGTTCGAAAATTAACCGGTGCCAGGTCGTTATGTCGTTTACGGAAAATCCCTGCTTGTCCTTGAAAACGGTTTGAACCTCCACCTGGAGCGGTTTCTCCGTCCGGTTCCGGAGCCGGGCTTGAACCTCCAATAGATTCGCATCGGTCCACTTGGCCCGCTGCCCCTCGACGGTGACCAGATCTCTCAGATTTCGGGTAAGGAGCACAAAGGTTTCGTCGTTCTCCACATTGGCGCCCGGAACGCTTACCGGCCGGTATGCGCCCTCGCAACCGAAACTGAAAAAACCAAGGAGAGCCAATACAAAGATTCGATTCCGAAATATTCGCATTATGGGTCGCATCCTTAATAGAGAGGTTGCCTCGCGAAAATAGACGGCGTTTTATCTGTAGATGACATCGTCGAGACCTTGTTTTTTGATCTGATACAAATCTTCCCAGACCTCGATCGACGATTCCGTATCGATCAACTTGAACGTATAGAGAATATAATCGGATACGCCCCTTCGACCCGCGGTGCTCAGGCCATCCATGCTGCCGGTGAGGAAATAATCCGCTCCGGCGACCGCTTTTCGGGTCTTGGATGCGTCAAAATCCGTCTTGCCCCGGCGTTTCAATTTTCTTTCCTGCTGAATGGCCAGAATCTGCTCGCGGGCAAGGAAGTAAATTCGGCCGCGCGCTTTGCTGTTCAGCTTCGCTTTCATCAACTTGAGAAAAAGACTCTGGTTGATGGCAAACCGGGTATTGTTTTTAACCGGAAGCAAGGCCACCGTGGGCGGATTCTTCGCACGCGCGATGACTGGAACGGTCAGCATGGAGCGGACCATTTTATCGGCGACGGCATTAATGTCGTTCGACTCCACCCCAACCCCCGATATCGAACTCTGCCTGGTGGGGTCAACCCGGACCACCGGACGCCCGATTTCCACAGAGGGGGCGGCGGCGCATCCGGCGAGGGAAACGGCCAATACTCCGGTCAACAAGAATTTGCCTCGGAGTTTACATTTTCCTTGCATGATGAAATTCCTTTTGGCTGAAAATTGAATCGGAAA
>DNYS01000036.1:0-4691 GCA_003506735.1 Nitrospinota bacterium | reverse complement strand
CGGACTTTCATCTTATATTTATCCTATTTAAAAAACAATCTAATTCATCGTCAATCTAAGTCATTGAAAAAAAATCATTTAGATCGCACGGTTGGCGTTTCCACTGTCGATGGGTCTACCGGAGGGGAGGGGCTCCCGTAAATAGCGGGGGTGAATATCGAGAACAGGTCTGCCCAAAATTTTGAGCATGCCTTTTTAAGAATAAATAAATTTTTGATCATTTTCCGGCGCCCGGGGCTGGCTGCGAAATGGAGCGAAATCGCCCGGTTTCGGGCTTGCCCGGGATCCGGCTCCCCGGGGCCGGGGTCTCCCATCACGCCAAAAGGTGGCACGTTCGTGTGGCCTCGGCCTTCCCGCCGGCGCGCCACTGCCGCGCGGTGCTCGGCTACGGGTGACGCGGGGTTGCAAGCGTTGTTGAGCCCGGAGAGGGATCATTGCGCCCCGATAAGGAGAGAACCGATTATGCACCGTTATTTTGGCTGTAGGAGCCGTCTCAAAGGGATCTTTCAGTGCACTCGATGGACATCGGCGGGAGGCGGCGCCGAGGAAGGAAATTAGGCCGGATTTTGCTAAATGGAGAGCGTTGCAGCATAATTCCAGATAATTATAGTTATCCGACTACATCAAGAAGCTATGAGAATGGGCCATGAATGATACCGCAATCAAAGATTTGAAAATCCTCGTCGTGGAAGACGAAGAATTTATGCTCAACATGATTGTCAGATTGTTGAAAAACTTCGATATACAGACCATTACAACCGCATTAAACGGGCAGGATGCACTTCAAGAAATGGAGGAGGCGAAAGAGAAATCCCAGCTGGAATTCGACCTTATTTTTTGTGATCTAGAGATGCCGATCATGGACGGGTTCCAGTTTTTGAAGAATCTCAGAGGCAGCGCAGACACAGGGAACCGAAATGTCCCGGTGATCATCTTGACGGGGCACGGCGATAAGGAACATTTCGGGGAAGCGCTGGAGTTGGGGTTTCATGGATTCCTGGTCAAGCCGGTTACTCCGGAATCGCTCGAGAAAATTCTCCAAATTTGCTCGAATAAAAAATTATTTCTGTTTAAAGGATAAAGTCGGCCTATATTTTTCAAGTGCATCCGATCCGCCTCCGCTCATTTTCCCACTCCCTGGCCCCCAACCTGCTTCACATGCTCCGCCGGTTCCATGTCATGGGTGAGAGAGTGAGGCGCGCCGCTACCGGTCGGTTTTCGGCTACGGGTGATTCGGGGCCGCAAGCGGTGTTGAGTCCGGAGGAGAAAAGATCATTGCGCGCCGAAAAGGAGAAAACCGCTTATGCCCCGTGATTTTGGCTATAGGAGCCGCCTCAAAGGGATCTTTCGGTCCACTTGATGGCAATCCCTGTGAGAGGCACTGCCCGAGGAAGGAGGATTGGGCCGGATTTTGCTAAATGGAGAGCGTTGCCGCATAAATCCGGAGTTTAATTTCTCAATTTTGGGTGCCATATGCTCCGCAAGCTCGTATCTTACCCGCTAGGTTTTCTCATCTGCGCCATCGCGGCGCACGAAATCTTGAACCCGACGAATATTATCGGGATGCACGCCCAGCGCCTCTTGCGGCAGACCGAAGAGGATATCCGGGAGTATAAATCGGCCGAGGTGATCCAGCGGAACGTGGAGCGGATCAACCATATTTGCGACGATCTCCGGCGGTTTTCCCGGGACGAAAAACCTCAGTTTGCGCCTTTCGATCCGGACAAGGTGGTTCGGGATTCCATCGATCTCGTTCTCCACGAACTTCGCCTGGTCAGCGTCCGTCACTCTCTGGAGCTGAACGGAGGAAATGTCCGGGTCATCGGCGATCACAATCAGATTCAGCAGGTGTTTTTCAACCTGATCGGAAACGCCCGGGACGCCATGCATTCCGGAGGCCGCCTCACCATCACGACAAGCGAGGTATTTGAAGAGGACAAAAAATGGTGGGAGTGCCGGGTAATCGATACGGGTACCGAGATCAGCGATGAGGTGCTCCCGAAGCTGTTCGATCCGTTTTTCACGACCAAGCCCGAGGACAAGGGGACCGGGCTGGGCCTTTCGGTGACGTTTGGTATCATCGAAAGCCACGGCGGAAAAATATGGGCGGAAAGCGACGGAAAAAACGGGTCCACTTTTTATGTCCGCCTTCCGGTGGAGGAGCCCTGAATGCCTCGAATTTTGATCGTGGACGATGAGCAGGAATTGGTTAATTTTTTGACTGAGGAATTCAAGGACCGGGGCCTGGATGTGGATACGGCTTTGAACGGACTGGAGGCGGTGGAGAGCGTCATGGCAAAATCACCTGACATTGTTCTTCTGGATGTCCGGATGCCGGGGATGGACGGGATTGCGGCGCTGAAAAAATTCAAGGACATCAATCCGGTATTGAAGGTGGTGATGATGACGGCGTTTCAGGATGAGAAAATAATGGAGCAGGCAAGGGCTCTAGGGGCCATCGATTATATTAAAAAGCCCGTTTCGCTTGCTTATCTGGACACCGTGATCATGGGGAAAATTTCCAGTCTGCTGGATCCTCCTTAGGCATTCCGCCTGCCGATGAACGAAGAGCACATAGTGCAAAAAAAAACAATAGCGCCATCTCCCGCGATATTCCCCTTTTTGCAAATGAATTATCGGGCTTTAATATTGTAATTTCCCTCCTCTAAATGGGTAATCCGGATTTGGTGCCTATCATCCATCCATGGCGCGCCGGGCCGCCCCAGCCCGCGGCTGGCCCGCGGATGGCCTGTGGATGGCCCGCGAAAAGGCGGCGCGTCTCCTGGATCGCCCCTTGCCGGGCGGGTATAATATCCGCCACTTTCCAATCATTCTAATGGCCGAAACGCGGATCGCCAGGGGCGAAGGATTATCGCCGCCGCCGCCGGGCGCCTGAATGGCTATGCCGGGAGAAAAAATGGACCAGACGAAGAGCGATGTCAGGGACGGGATGCGGATCGACTGGGATGTCCCCATTCCGATGGAGGACGGTATCGTCCTGCGGGCCGATGTCTACCGTCCGATCGAAGAGGGCGAATATCCGGTCATCATGACCTATGGCCCATACGGCAAATATCTTCATTTCGAGGATTTGTACGATACCTGCTGGACGCGCATGGTCGAACAGCATCCCGACGTTCCCGCCGGCTCGACCAACAAATACCAGAATTGGGAGGTGGTCGATCCTGAAAAATGGGTGCCCGACGGATACGCGGTCGTGCGTGTCGATTCGCGGGGCTCGGGCCGCTCGCCGGGCCACGTCGATATCTGGTCGGCGCTGGAGGCGAAAGATTTTTACGAATGCATCGAGTGGGCGGCCGGCCAGCCCTGGAGCAGCGGAAAAATCGGCCTGAACGGCATCTCCTACTACGGAATGAACCAATGGCAGGTGGCCTCTCTTCAGCCGCCGCATCTGACGGCGATGTGCGTATGGGAGGGCGCGGCCGATTACTACCGCGACATGGGCCATCACGGCGGCATCTTTTGCAACGGCTTCGCCCGGGCCTGGCCCGAGATGCAGGTCTATACGATCCAGAACGGGCGCGGCACGCGCGGGTTCCGCAGCCGCATGAACGGCGATTGGGTTTCCGGCCCCGAAACGCTGTCCGAGGAGGAGTTGGGCGCCAACCGCAACGATTTCGGAGAGGACGTTTTCTCGAACAAACTTGCCACCGATGAATTCTGGACATCGCGAATGCCCGATTACTCGAAAATTCAGGTGCCCCTCCTTTCATCGGCCAACTGGGGCGGCCAGGGCCTCCACCCGCGCGGCAACTTCGAGGGCCATGCCCGCTCGGGTTCGGCCCAGAAATGGCTCGAGGTCCACGGCATCGAACACTGGACGGAGTTTTACACCGACTACGGCGTGAACCTTCAAAAGAAATTCTTCGGCCATTTTCTCAAGGGAGAGGACACGGGATGGCAGGATCAGCCCCCGGTTCTCCTCCAGGTGCGCCATCCCGGCGAGAGGTTCGTCGAGCGCGAGGAGAACGAATGGCCGCTCGCCCGCACCCAATGGACCAAGTTCTACCTCGATCCGGCCAACAATAGCCTGACCGCTTCTCCGCCTCCCACTGCGGGAAGCGTCACCTACACCGGGTTCGGCGAGGGCGTGACCTTTCTCACCGGCCCGCTCGATGCGGATACCGAAATTACGGGCCCCTCGGCGGCGAAGCTGTTTGTCTCCTCCGAGACCGAGGACGCGGATTTGTTTCTCGTGTTGCGCATCTTCACGGGCGACATGAAGGAGGTGGTCTTCCAGGGGGCCCTCGATCCGCACACCCCTATCGCCCAGGGCTGGCTCCGCGCCTCCCACCGAAAGCTCGATCCCGCTCTCACCACCGAGATTCGCCCCTACCATACCCACGACGAGGAGCGGAAGCTGACCCCGGGCGAGGTGGTCGAGTGCGACGTGGAGGTTTGGGATACGTGTATCGTGGTTCCGGCCGGCCACCGGATCGCGCTGACCGTGCGCGGAAAAGATTACGAATACCCCGGCGGAGCGAGCGGCGGCCTCTCGAACATGAAAAATGCGTTCACGGGTTGCGGGTGTTTCCTGCACAACGATCCGAGAGATCGGCCCGCAGATGTTTTCGGGAAAAACGTGACGCTTCACACCGGCCCCGATCGGCCGGCCTATATCCTGCTTCCGATAGTCCCGGCGAAATAGGCGCGCGGAAAATAAAACAAAA
>DNYS01000293.1:6274-9897 GCA_003506735.1 Nitrospinota bacterium | reverse complement strand
GTGATGGAGCGCATCGGCGGTGTTTCCGAATGCCGCTCGGTCGAATACAAGTATCCTCACAGAAACGCCCAGCCGCCTGGAAGCCTTCTCTTCGAAGTGCATAACGCGAGAGCGTTCCCCATCGTTACGGGAAAGATCGGCCGCGGGCACATTGAGTTGCCCCATCTCTGGCGGGCGGCCCAGCAGATGACGGCCCGGACCGTCAAAATCGGGGTGCCCTCTCCCGAGCGGATAGGGGGGATGTTGCCCGACGTTCACTACGCAGACAGAAAAGAGCTCGTCGCCGATCTGTGCGATGTCATGAACGCGGAGTTTCACCGGCTGGCCGGGGCGGGCGCCTCCGTTTTTCAGGTGGAACAGCCCTGGGTGCACCGGGTGGATTACACGAGCGAGGATGCCGATGCCCGGGCGGAGGAGAGCGTCGCCGTCTTCAACCGTGGAGTGCGGGGCCTTCGCGGGAAGCTCGAGCTTTGGTGCCACGCTGGCTGGGGCAACCCCGCCCAGCAGAGCACCGGCGGTCCGGATAACCGCTACGGGGCTGCCCTCGAATTTATGAACGAGTTGGACGTGGATGTTCTCGCTTTCGAGTGCGCCAGCTCGGGCGGAGCCGAAATCGGGGAGATCGCCCAAAAAATCACCAAGCCGAAGATCGTCATCGGGGCGGTCGATGCCCGGACCCTTCAGGTGGAGCGCCCCGAGGAGGTGGCCGCCCTGATACGGAGGGCCCTCGAAGTCATCCCCGCCGGGCGGCTCTGCATTACGACCGACACCGGCTTCGGGCGCGAGGGCATGGGCCGGAGGCACGCCTTCTACAAGATGGTGGCTCTTGTCCTGGGCGCGAACATCGTCCGCCGGGAGATCGGCGCTCCCGAGGCCGATGTTCTCGCGGCCGACGGGCGTTTCGCCTTCCTGGACGATGAATAAGGCCGGGTGGCCCTGGATTGAAATCGGGCCGTCCGTCCCCTAAGCTCGTCCCATCCCCAAGGGATTTCGGTATCCGGGCGGCGATCCCCGCCGCCCCGGAAGCGGACCTCCGCCATCGTTCATTGCGAGGGAAAGGATTCTTTCATGGCCAAAGTGTTGAGCGTAAAAAACATTCCCACCGAGTTGAAGTACGAGCCGGGCTTCGAGCTCAAATTCGGAATTACCGACGAGACGACCGGCATTCAGACCGCCACGCTTCTCAGGACCCATTTTCCGCCGGGCAGCAAAAGCAAGCGTCATTACCATACCGAGGGAGACCTCATCTGGTACTGCATATCGGGAAAGGCGGTCTGGTACATCGGAGAGGAGCAGGAAGAGTTCGTCACCGAGGCGGGAGATTTCATGTACATCCCGCGGAATGAGATTCACTGCACCGCCGTTCCGAGCGAGACCGAGCCCGTCGAGGGCGTCGGCGGCTACGGAGGGTGCGCGAACCCGTATAAGAGCGGAAAAACCTTTGTGGAGTGATTCTTGGAACGCCGGCTCTCCGGGGACATGGGTGTCCGCCGGAGGGAGATTTTATTTGTGTATTCATGCCGAATTTTTTATCGAAACGAGAGCGGGAGGGGCTGAATGAACGCTCGGGGGCTGGAGAAGAATCCGATTGGCCTGGCCATCGTTGGCTGCGGAAAGGTGGGACGGATCCGGGGGCGGTGCGCGGCCGAGTATCCGGGAACGGAATGGATCGGCTGCTGCGACGTGGACGAGAAGCGCGGGAAACAGCTCGCCGAGGATTTGGGAGCCGATTTTTTCACGACGGACTACCGCGAGCTCCTGGCGCGCTCGGAGGTGAACGCCGCCGTTCTCGCGACGGACGAGAACGAGCACGCCGGAACCCTCTGGGCCGCCATCGAGGGCGGCCACAAGATATTGGTGGAAAAGCCCCTGGCGACGAACGCGGTCGAGTCGGCGAAGATCGTCGAGGCCGCCGAAAAAGCCGGTTCCGATCTCCTGGTTGGATATACCCAGCGTTTCCGCCGCCGCTGGCTCATCGCCAAGGAGCAGGTTTCCTCGGGCCAGCTGGGCGATATCACCTCGGCGACGACGCGGGCGTTTTTGAACCGGATGGTGGGCATCACCCGGTTGGAAGTGAACGAGGACCGCTCGAAGTTGAGCCCGATGGTGATCTCGGGCACGCACGCGCTGGACGTGATCTTCTGGGTGCTGGGGGAGGAGAAAAAACCCGTTGAGGTGTACGCCCGCTCGGTCGAGAAAACGCTCACGGGGATCGGGACGAAGGACGCGACCTTTAGCATCTTCACCTTCGAGGACGGCACGTTGTGGAGCATGTCGTGCTGCTGGAGCCTTCCGGTGGTGTGGCCGGCTTCGACCTATAGCCTCGAAGTCGGAATCGTGGGCACCGAAGGGGTTTTGACCATTGACGACACCCACCGGGACATGGTGATGGCCTCGGAGAAACCCTGGCAGACCCATCGGGGGCGGCGGGACGAGAAGTACGTGACGTTCCTGGGGAGCTATCCGTCGGGCGACATGGTGGATGGCCAGTTCTGGGGCCCGATGCGCGAGGAGATAAACTCCTGGCTCGCCAGGCTCTATACCGGGGTGAAAACCCCGCACGCCACCGGGGCCGACGGCCACCGCAACCTCATGATGACGATGGCCTGCGATCTGTCCGCCAAGCGGAAAAAGCCGGTTGCGCTGCCGGTCTCGCCCGAGGAGATCGAAGAGGACCTGTAGGATGGGTGCCCGGCCAGAAGCCGGGTTTTTCGCCTGGCGCAAGAATGGAACCCGGTTTCGAAAATTCTTGCGGATTCGGCAGGGGAGAAGCTGGGGCCGGACTAAAATTCTTCCTGGATTTCCTCGGCGGGGAATGCCTGTTTCATCGCATCCTCGAAATCGGCCTGTATATTTTCCGGGACCTGAACCGAAAAGCCAACGTTCCACGTCGGAGGGTCGGTCTTGTTCTCCACCCTCCGGGCGGCGGTGGCGCGGCATCCCGGGAAATTTTTCCCCTTGATCTCGATGGCGCATTCGATTTCCTCGTCAGGTTCCAGCTCCCGGGGGGACTCGAGCATGAACCCGCCAAAACTGATGTCCCTCGGGGAAAGGAGGACGTCGGATACCGAGGGGGCGTCGATCAAGACAAGATTCGAATAAACCGGATGCCGGCTGAAAATGCGGTGTTCGCTAGTCATGAAGGGTTCTCTTTGCCCGATCTTGAAAAGAGGCTGATTGATTCACCCGTGGCTCCCGAGTCCTTCGCCTGGCGAAAATGCGGGGAGGGTCACCGGAGAAATCGGGCTGAATTTCTCCCCGAATTCTCCCCCCGAATGACAACGCCACGTTCACCCCGAAAATTCCGGGCAAATAAGTCATTACCATTCAAACCGCTGAAAAGAAAGATTGTACTCAGCTTTTAACAACCTGTCGATGAGATGGCGGTCCGCCCGCCGAATGGGGCCGGCGGCGCCTGCCCCCGGAGTCCCGAAGGATGAATATTTGGGCGCGGAATTGTTCAAATAATTCAAATTTCCATGCGCCGTTTCAGGACGAAGTGTGGCTTTCATGATAGATTTATTTGAAGGTATGATGAAATGGATAGCGATTCTGGTGAAGAAATTTTACCGGGCACGGCCCGGCAGGGGCCGCGGGACGATCGTAACCCAGGATAGGAATCA
>DNYS01000293.1:3819-6168 GCA_003506735.1 Nitrospinota bacterium | reverse complement strand
CGCTGAAAATCCGGCCTGCGATTTCTCCGCAGCTCCACAGTCTTATCCACAAGCTTCAGAAAAACTATCATTTCTTCTCGGATATGACCGAAGATGAAGTCAGCGAATTCCTCCGGATGTGCAAGCAGGAAACCTACAAAGAGGGAAAAAAGATTTTCTCCGAGGGTGACAGCGCCGACCATTTTTATCTTCTGGTTTCCGGCGAGATTTCCATCATCATTAATGAAAAAGAGGTGGCCCGCCTGGAGCCGGGAGAGGTCTTCGGGGAGATGGCCCTGCTGGAAAATATTCCCCGGTCGGCTACCGCGGTATCGGCGGTGCATTCGGTATTGTTTTTCATCCCCGTGAAAGCCCTGAGCCAAAGATTGCCCGCACTGGCCTATAAAGTCCTTCTCGGTGTTGCGGAGCAGATGTCGGCCCGGCTCCGCGAGGCGAACGAGCACATTGCCGTTCCCAAAAAAGAAGCCCAAGGCGAGGAAAATTCCGAAGCGTGGCCTCGAAAAGACGAATAAGCGGTTTCCGGCCCGCCGCCGCCCCGGCCAGCTTGCCGGTGCTTCGCCCCCCAGTATAACCTGACGGTATCGTTTCGAATCTTGCCGAATCCCCGGAGGGTCCGGACCCGCATCCCCGGTCGCAGGCCGCCCGGAAGGATCGTCCCAGGGCGGTCTGTGGTGGCGGTTCATTCTTTCGGAGGCTGGACCAACTCGATGATGACGCCGTCGGGCCCCGCGACGAAGGCGACCGTGTTGCCGGTGCTGCCCGTGAGGAGGGGCTCGGCCAGCTTGCCGCCGTGCTCTTCGATCCGCCGGAGCATTTCTTCGAGATCCTCGACGATGAATCCGAAATGATGGATGCCCAGGGGTTTGTCTTTGTCCACCTGGCCGATAATGTCCGTTTCGCGTATGCCGCGGATGTTCAGGGCAGCCTCGCCCAGACGCAACGAAACATTCCGGGCGCCGCGCCGCTCGACCGAGGCCGTGATTTCGGCACCGAAGACTCCGGCGTACCATTCCGCCGCGGCCTCCGGGTCTTCGCTGATGATGTGGACGTGGTGGAAGCTTCCAAGTATGGGCATGAGGGATTCCTTTTCATCGTGGTGCGGGGAGGGCCCCGGACCCATGCGGGAGGGCGCATCTCGCCCAGAGGCGGCGCCAGAATAATCCGGCAACGTATTTGTTATTTTCCGGTCATTTTAAAACTTTTAAAGGAGAAAAAGCGATGGGAGAGCGAGTCGGTATCGTCGGGATCGGCCTCATGGGGTCGGCCCTTTCCGCGAATCTCATGCAGGCCGGTTTCGAGGTACAGGGCTACGACGTGGACGGCAAGCGGGTGGACGAGTTCGCCGATCGGGGAGGGATTCCCGTGGAATCCGCCGCGGCGGCGGCCAAGGGCGCCCGCTGGATAGTGACCTCGCTTCCCACGAGCGACATCGTGCGCGAGGCTGTGTTCGGAGAGGGCGGCATCCTCGAGGGAGCGGAGGAGGGGCTCCTCCTCGCCGACTCGACGACCTCTCGGCCCGAGGATTCGGAGCGGCTCGGCGCCGAGCTGGCCGAGCGGGGAATCCGCTTCCTCGATGCGGCGGTGAGCGGCACGAGCACCATGGCCTGGAAGAAAGACCTCATCATCATCGCCGGCGGCGCGAAGGAGGATTTCGATGCGTGCCGCCCCTACTTCGAGGGCATGGCGCGGGCGGCCTATCACATGGGCCCGGTCGGCTCCGGCGCGGTGAGCAAGCTCATCATCAATCTCGTACTCGCGGGAAACCGCCTCGCCCTGGCCGAGGGGCTGATCCTCGGAACCAAGGCGGGGATGGAGATGAATAATCTCCTCGCCGTTTTGCAGGATGGCGCCTGCAGTTCGAAGACGATGATCGACAAGGGCCCCAAGATGATCAACGCCGATTACTCTCCCGAGGGGCTGGTGCGGATTGCGCTCAAGGACTCCCGCCTCATGCTCGAGCAGGGGCAGCGTTTCGGCTCCCCGATGCTGCTGACGAACGTGTGGTCCCAGGTCGCGCAGGCCGCCTACCAGGCGGGGCTGGCCGAGAAAGACTCGGTCGCGTTTTACGAGGTACTGCGGGGGATGGCGGGCCTGGAGCAACGGACCGGCTAAAAGGAGGGGCGCATGAGCGATTCCGCGATGGATTTCGAGGGGCAAACCGTCATCGTCACCGGCGGCGCGACGGGGATCGGCGAATCGTGCGCGCACCTGTTCGCCCGGCGCGGCGCATCGGTCACGGTGATGGACATCGATGCCGCCGGAGCCGGGCGGGTGGTGGACGAGGTGCGGGGGGAAGGGGGCGAGGCCGAAACCTCGGTGGTCAATCTCACCGATTTTCAGGCTACCCGC
>DNYS01000293.1:2309-3797 GCA_003506735.1 Nitrospinota bacterium | reverse complement strand
CCGCCGCACGGGCAGGCTGAATATTCTGGTCCATAGCGCCGGAGGCTTTCCCCGCTACATCAGCCTCCTGGATATTCCGGTCGAGGACTGGGATGGCGTCTTGGACAACAATCTCAAGTCGATGTTTTATCTGCTCAAGGCGGTGGCTCCGCTGATGATCGAGGGCGGCTACGGGCGCATCGTCACGCTATCGAGCGCGGCGGCCCGGTCCAGCAACCATTCGCCCCACTACACTTCCGCCAAGACGGGCGTTCTCGGCCTGACGCGCCAGGCGGCCCGCGAGCTCGGCCCTCACGGTATCACCGTGAACGCGGTGGCGCCCGCGAGCGTCAACACTCCGCGCACCATGGGGATGCGGACCGAGACGCAGGTGGAGAATATCGAGCGGGCCACGCCCCTCCAGCGAATGTGCGAGCCCGAGGAGATCGCCTGGCCGATTCTTTTTTTGTGCAGCCGCGAGGCGGGCTACATCACCGGGGTCACGCTCGACATCAACGGCGGAAGCACAATGGTCTAGGAGTGCGCGGGGGGTGGCCGGATAGCGCCCCGGCATTCGCTGGGTTCTTCTTCTCATCATTCGAGGATTTATCATGCTCTACCGGACGCTGGGGAAGTCGGGGCTGAAAGTCTCCGAAATCGGTTTCGGGTGCGGCGCCGTCGGCGGATTGATGACGGGCGAGGATCGGGACGCGCAGCTTCGCGTGATCGAGCGGGCGCTCGAGTGCGGCATCACCCACTTCGACACGGCGATGTCTTACGGCGACGGGCGATCCGAAACCAATCTGGGGAGGGTCCTCAAGGAGACCGGGGCCGAGGTCACGCTATCGACCAAGGTGCGCATCGAGCCCGAACGCCCGGACAATCTTAGGGAAACCACGATCGCGCTGGCGGAGCGGAGCCTCTAGCGCCTGGGGCGGGATTCGGTGGACGTCATTCAGCTTCATGACCCGGTGGCCCCGGACGGGGAGTGGCCGCAGTTTTCCCTGACCCCGGAGGATGTCCTCGGGCCGGGCGGGGTGGTGGAGGGATTCAAAGCCTTGAGGGAGCGGGGAATGGCCCGGTTTTTTGGTTTCACCGGCCTGGGCGATCCGCGTTCGCTTCATACCCTCGTCGAGAGCGGCGAGTTTCATACCCTTCAGGTGTATTACAACCTGCTCAACCCCACGGCGGCCTATCCGGCCCCCGAAGGGTTCCCCGCCCTGGATTACGGCCTGATCCTCGAGAAAGCGGCCGAGCGGGGGATGGGAGCGTTCGCCATCCGGGTGCTCGCCCGGGGTTCCCTGACGGAAAGTCCCAAGGGAGGCGGCGGAAAGGACCCGCGCACCCTGTCGCCGGGCTCCGATTATTCGCGGGACATAGAACGGGCGCGAAAGCTGGATTGGCTGGCCGAAGGCCCCATCCGCACCCTCACCCAGGCGGCTTTTCAATTCGCTCTGATGCGGCCCGAGTTCTCCACCGTCCTCGCGGGGTGCGCCAGCATCTCCGAGG
>DNYS01000293.1:0-2250 GCA_003506735.1 Nitrospinota bacterium | reverse complement strand
ATCTCCGAGGAGGCCCTGGCCCGCCTGCGGGAGTTGTGGGCGAGCGATTTTGCATAAAACCGGCCGAAACGATGAAGCCGGGCCCGTTCGGGCCGGTCGGTCATCCGATCCCGCGTCTTTTTAGGAAGGGAGCATCATGCAATATCCTTTTACCGAAGAGCAGTTGGCCGTCGCCAATCTCACCCGGAATTTCATGGAGCGCGAGGTGGCTCCCGTCGCCGCCGAATTCGACGCGCGGCCCGACCCCAAGGATTGTTATCCCCGGGAGCTGATCAACAAGGCCTCGAAGCTGGGGCTCCGCACCCTCGCCATTCCCGAGGAATACGGGGGGATGGACGCGAATCTGATGACGAAAACCATCGCCCTGTGGACGGGCGGCCAGATCGAGATCGGCACGATCAAATGCCTGAGCCAGTGCTGGAAGGCCACCACCGCTCTCTCCAAGGCGGGGACCAAGGAGCAAAAAGACCGGTGGCTCAAAAAATTCGCCCAGGACGACGATGCCATCTGCTCGCTTGCTTCGACCGAGCCCGACCACGGGACGGAAAACCGCCTGCACGGGGGCGACCCCAAGCTCGGGATGCGGACGAGCGCCGTGAAGGACGGGGATTATTTCATCATCAACGGAGCGAAGCGCTACACCTCGCTCATGGGGGAATCCAGGCTGATTCTCTTTTATGCCCGGACGGACCCGGACGCCCCGATGCCCGAGGGCGTCACCTGCTTTGTTCTGGACGGAACCGAGGAGGGTATCACCTACGGCCGCACCCACAACAAGATGGGCTACCGCCTCTATCCGAACCGCGAGAGTTTCTACGACAACGTGCGCGTTCACAAGGACAACGTGCTCGGGGAGGTGAACGGCGCCAGCGCCGTCCGGGCGACCGTGTTCCGGGGAAGCGCGGAGCTGGCCGCCTGCAACACCAGCCTCTCGCGGAGCCTTTTCCGGATATGCCATGAACACGCCAAGGAGCGGGTCCAGGGCGGCAAGCCCATCATCGAGCATCTGACCATTCGGCATATGCTCGCCGAGATGATTATGAACATCGAGGTGGCCGAGCAGTTCATGTGGCGCATCTGCTGGGGGGTGGACAACGACGATTCTTTCAACTCCCGCTTCACCCGGTCGGGCAAGGTATTCAGCGACAAGGTGGGCCTCAAGACCATCGAGTTGGGGCTGGATATCCTCGGCGGAATGGGGATCATGCGGGACAGCCCGAGCGAGAAGATTGTCCGTGACCTCCTGACCTTCCTGCACGGCGACGGCACGGACTCGGCCACCCTCCTGGAGGCGGCGAACACCTTGGATAATCCAGCCTGATGGCGATTCCCGGAGAGAGGGAATCCTCCCTCGTTGGGGAAAAACGGGCCGGAGAGCATTCAAGGGGGGTGTATATAATAAAAATAATTCAATACGCTCCGGCCCTTCGTTTGGCCCTTGAACGTTCGGAGGCGGAACCGGAGTGAGCGTTTCTTCTCGATAGGAATTTGATGCGCCCATGGTTTCCGGGGGACGATTGGTGCTAATATGCTTTGGCGTCCGTAGGCAGGGGAGCCTCCGGACTGAATCAAAAGATCAAATGATCAAATGATTGAATGATTCAGAGACGCCTCCATTTCATGATGCGCGCCCAACGGTGTCACCCAGGCCCGGCGGCCTTTCGAGTCCGGGGCGCTGCGCGTGCAGGGAGATCGCCAATGGAAAATCCGATCGAAAGCGGCGGCGCCCCGCTGGCGGAAAACCCGCATTACATCTCCAACCTTCAAAAAGAATACGGTTTCTTCGCCGATATGCAGGACGATGAGATCTATCAATTTTTGCGTCTGTGCCACCGGGAAAGTTTCAAGGCCGGAGAGGAGATCTTCAGCGAAGGGGATCAGGCCGATACCTTTTTTCTCATCCTCTCGGGAGAGATCGTCATTACCGCGGGGGATCAGGAATTTTCGCGCCTGAAGTCGGGATATATTTTCGGCGAGATGGGAATTCTCGAACACGTTCCGCGTAACGCGTCTGCCCGGGCGGTCATGGATTCGGATGTATTTTCGATTTCCCGGAATATTCTGGCCACCCAGGTTCCCGCCCTGGGGTTTAAGATTGCCTGCAACCTCGCGGTCCAGCTTTCCAACAAGCTTCGCTTGGCGGATGAGCAGCTGAAACAGATGGGTCAGTCGGGAAGCTAACCGAAGGGGAGCGGCGAGGGGCCGCCAAAATGCCCTGAAATTTCAGGATCCCGCGGTCGAAACCCACAA
>DNYS01000106.1:27891-43605 GCA_003506735.1 Nitrospinota bacterium | reverse complement strand
GGGGGGGCAGGTCATTTTCCACCTGAAACAATACCATTTAAGTAGTTAAATCTACAATAATTAACGTCAACAGCAAGGATATATATAAAGTAAATAATAGGAAACCGGCAATGTACATTGAAACATATACACTTGCCACATATTTCATGCGACCTGCGACCACTCCCGGACGCTATTCAAATCCAAAGACTAAAGACCCGCCCGGTTGTTCTCCTTCACCTTTCGGTTGACAACGTTGGTCGGCCATTCTCCGGAGAGGACCCGGCGAACCTCGTTCGGTGCCCCATGCTGGAGGCCCTCCATGGCTTCGAGGCTGTACCAGGCCGCATGGGGATTAATGATCACGTTGTCCCGGCCCCGGAGGGGGTGCGGATCGGGAAGCGGTTCGGGCTCGGTCGTATCGAGGCCGCAGCCGCCGATCTCGCCCGCATCGAGGGCGCGCACGAGGGCATCCGTGTCGATGATCGGCCCCCGGGAGCAGTTGATGATGTAGGCAGTCGGTTTCATCTGACCGAACACCTCATCGTTGATCATTCCCCGCGTTTGGGGGATGAGGGGGGGGTGGACGGACAAAAAGTGCGACGCGGCGTAAAGCGCTTCGGGCTCGACTTTTTTCCCGGGCGCCTCGAACTGGCCCTCTTCGACGAAGGGATCCGAGAACAACACATTTATCCCGAACGCCGCCGCCCGGATGGCCACCTCGCGGGCGATGTTCCCGAAACCTACCAGCCCGAGCGTGCTTCCGTTGAGGCGGAACATCGGCTTTCCGGCCATGACGTTCCACTCGCCGCCGCGCACCTGGCGGTCGAAAAAGGCCACCCGCCGCGCGCAGGCCAACAGCAGGGCCATGGCGTGCTCGGCGACCTCCTGGATGCAGTAGGTCGGATTGTTCGTCACGATGATGCCCGCCTCGGTCGCCGCGTCGAGATCGATCGTATCCACGCCGATTCCGTAGCGGGCGATAATTTTGCATTTGGGCATCTGCGCCATCGCCTCGGCCGTGATGGGGCCCGCGTAGGTATTCAGGATAGCGTCGCAGTCCCCGGCCTCAGGCAAAAACTCCTCGGCCGTTTTCGTCTGGAGGGCCACGATGTCGGCCAGCCCCTTGAGCGCCTCTTCCTCGACCGCGAGCGAGTCCCACACATAGTCCGTCAGAACGACCTTGGCGTTGCCGTACATTTTCATTCTCCTTCTTTTCCCCCGGAGCCGGGTGCGATGATGTCGAAACGATAAGGTAACGGATACCGGAGCGGATGCTATCCCAGCCCACCTGGCGGATCAAGACGTTGAATTCCTTGACCCTTCCATGGCGGTATGTTACCAGCTAGGAAGATTTCCAACGCCCCGCCGCGGAGGCCCAATGGCCGACATTCAGGACTTCCGGCTCACGCCGGACGGCTGCGTTCTGGTCGTAATCGATGTCCAGGAAAGACTCATGGCCGCCATGCCGGAAGGCATCCGCGAGCGGACCCTCTCCAGCATCCAGGCCCTGATCGAGACATCGAAGCGGCTGGGGTTTCCGGTCCTGGCCAGCGAGCAATATCCCAATGGGCTCGGAGCGACGGTGGCCGAAATCGCCGGGGCGGTTCCGGATTTCTCTCCCTTCGAAAAAATGACGTTCAGTTGCGCGGGCGCCGGGGAGTTTATCCCGCGCCTCCGGGAGCTGGGCCGCTCCAAGATTCTACTCACCGGATGCGAGACCCACGTTTGCTGCTTCCAGACCGCCCTCGACCTGATGGAACAAGGGTTTATCGTCCACTCGGTGGCCGATGCCCTCTGCTCGCGCCGAAAGCTCAACTGGCGGATGGGCCTCTCGGCCCTGGAGGGGGCGGGCGCCATACCGACCACAACCGAGCAAGCGCTTTTCGATTTATTGAGAGTGGCCGGCAGCGATGATTTCAAGGCGCTCTCCCGGCTGATTAAATAACGCCGGATATTTGCCCGCCGGGCCGTTGGCGGGACCGGCATTACCCCGCCCGGGGAAAGAGAGACGCACAGCATGGCGGCACCTCAAGGCGGCAAGATACGCGTGGGAGTCATCTTCGGCGGACGCTCGGCTGAACATGAGGTCAGCCTGGCCTCGGGCAAGGCGATCATGGGCAACCTCGACCCGGACCGCTACGATGTGCTCCCCCTTCTCGTCACCCGGGAGGGCAGGTGGCTTCTCCTGCCCGGTGCCGGGGAGGAGCCAGAGCGGGGGCGCGAGGTCCATTTTCCGCCCGAGCCGGGCAGAAATTCCCTCCTCACCGCCAATGCCGGCAACGCCGTGGGCGTGGACGTTCTCATTCCCATGATTCACGGAACCTACGGCGAGGACGGTACCCTGCAGGGGCTTCTCGAGATGGCGGAAATTCCGTTCGTGGGCTCGGGCTGCCTCTCCTCGGCCGTCTCGATGGACAAGGCGGCGGCCAAGGCCATCCTCCGTGCGGGCGGCCTGCCCGTCCTTCCCTCGCTCACCATCTCCCGGGAGGAGTGGGGCTCCAACAAAGCGGGCGTTCTGGAGGATGCCGAGTCCAACTTTGGATTCCCGCTATTCGTCAAGCCCACCTCCCTGGGGAGCAGCGTGGGCATCCACCGCATCGAGGAGGCCGCCAAGCTCGAGGAGGCCATCGAGGACGCCCTCTCCTACGACTTCAAGATGCTCATCGAGGAGGAAGCCCGGGGACGGGAGTTCGAGTGTGCCGTTCTCGAGGACCCCGAAGGCGACCGTCCGCTGGCGAGCCCGCTGGCCGAGATCAAGCCCAAGGAGGGCTGGTACGACTACGAGGCCAAGTACACGCCCGGAATGACGGACATCATCATTCCGGCCGAACTGGACGGCGGCGTCGTCAGCCAGATGCAGGCCCATGCCCGGACCGCCTTCTCGGCCCTGGGCTGCTCGGGCCTGGCGCGGGTGGATTTCTTCTACCGCGAAACCAGGGGCGAGATTTACATCAACGAGCTCAACACCCTTCCCGGCTTCACCGAACTGAGCGGCTACCCGAAGATGATCGGCGAAGCGGGGATTCCCTATCCGGCCATGCTGGATCGGCTCATTGCCTGCGCCTTTGCCCGCCACGCCCGCTCGCGGGAACTCACCATCCGCCAAGCGGATTAGGCCGAAACACTCATCCAGGGAATTAAGCCGAATCCGCGCTTCCCCTTGTCAGCACTCACTCTTTTTCGTCAAAATAATTCCCGGACCGGCATACGGGCGGCCTCATCCCGCCCTTCG
Organism: Nitrospinota bacterium; assembly: GCA_003506735.1. Taxonomy (GTDB): domain Bacteria; phylum UBA8248; class UBA8248; order UBA8248; family UBA8248; genus UBA8248. The sequence continues at coordinate 40,391 of DNYS01000106.1, read as the reverse complement.
GGGCGACCAGGGAGCGAGGGGCATGGGCCTTTTTCTGATAGTCGTGATTTTCGCGCTCATCCTTTTCGTCTTCGCCCACATCGCTGCCTACGCCATCCGCTGGGTGGAGGAAGGAAAATGGGCCGGGGACAAACGCTCCATCACCGAGGCCCCGCTATCGGACGGGCTCCATATCCTGGCGGAGCTTCTTTGCAGCTTCATCATTCTCTCGCTGTCGATTCTCGACCTCATCCTCAGCCTCCGGAATTTCCATTGGAGGCGGAAAAAACCCGCGTCCGCCCCGCCCCCATCGGCTGCGCCTTCCGCCCCGGCCGCCGCCACGCCGGACACCGCCGCCCCGGCCGGAAGACCCATCGTCCTCCTGCACGGGGCCGGAATGCGCGGGCTCTCGATGGCGCCCCTCGCCAGAAAGCTCCGGGCCGAGGGCCGGACGGTTTTCTCCTTTACCTACTGGCCGCCAGGCATGCCGTTCGCCGCCTATGCCCGCCAGCTGTCGGATTATCTGGATTCCATCGGGAAAGAGCGCGGGTTCACCGAATTCGACGCGGTCGGCCACAGCGCGGGCGGGGTGATCCTCCGGCGGTTTTTGGCGGCACATAACGATCCCCGGCGCATCGTGCGAATCGTCACCCTGGGCGCCCCTCACGGCGGCTCCGAGCTCTGGCGCTTCGCGCCCTCGGAGCTGGGCCTTCAGTTGCGCCCCGGAGGGCCGTTTTTAGAGCGCCTGGACGAGGGGGGCCTTCCCCCCGGGATGGAGGCAACCGCCATTGCGGGCGATTTCGATCAGTTCGTCATCCCCAACGCATACGCGCGCTGGGAGAGCCCGGGCGTCTCGAACCACACCATCCAGAACGCGGGCCATGCCCGCCTCATCTTTCACCCGGAAACCCTCCGCATCATCCGCCAAGCACTCTCCTAGCGGAGCGCTCTCCCGGCCGGGCGGCCGGGCGGGGGGGGGGAGGGGGCGGGATCATTCCCATCCCTCGAGACAGGCGGCGAGATAGGACAGGACGCAGCCCTCGCCCCAGTATTCGGGAGCGGCCGGATTTCTCCCCCCGATGAACCCGGCGTGCCCTCCGGCCGGAAGAAACAAGCCCCGCAGCCAGGGCGAAGTGCGGACGGCCTCGGCGGGATAGCTCCGCTCCGGAACGATGGGGTCGTTCCGGGCGCTCAGAATAAGCGCCGGAAGCCGGATCTCGGGGATATCCTCGATCGAGCTTGCCGCCGCGTAGTATTCGCGCTCATCGGCGTATCCGTGAACGGGCGCGGTCGCCCAGCGGTCGAACTCGACAAAGGTCCGCGCCCGGCGGACGCGCTCGGTGTCGATGATGCCGGGGTAGCGCGCGGACAGTTCTTGGCATTTCGCGCGCAGGGTGGACAGAAGGGGCCGGCGGTAGATCGCCCCGCCAGGCCGGTCGATTACCCTGGCGCACTCGCCGGCCTCGAAGGAGGCCGAAACGGCCGCCGCCCCGCGCAACGAAGGAGGCAGCCCCTCCCCTCTTTCGCCCAGCCATTTCAACAAGACGTTTCCGCCCAAGGAGAATCCGGCGATCAGGAGCGGACCCTTCACCCGCCCGGCCAGCCGGCGGGCGGCGAAATCGAGGTCGCCCGTCTCGGCGGAATGGTAGAGGCGCGGCATGCGGTTGGGCTCGCCGCTGCAGGAGCGGAAATTCAGGGCGGCGGCACACCAGCCAAGGGCCGAGGCCCCCGCCGCCAGGCCGCGGATATAGTGGGAATCGGACGAACCCTCAAGACCGTGCAACAGGAGAAGGGTGGGCGCCTCCGCCCGCCCCGGGTCCACGAAGTCGATATCGAGAAAATCGCCGTCCGGAGTGTCCCACCGCTCGCGCCGCCAGGGGACTCGCAGCCCTCCCCGGAACAGGGCGCCCCAAAAGCTCTGAAGATGCGGCCCCTGGCAGAACCAGGAAGGCCGAAAGGGCGCGGGCGCCCATTCACGTAAGCCCCGCGGCGGTAATCGAGACGAGAGCCTTCCCTCCCTTTTAATCGCCGCCGAAGAAGAAGGGCGCGTAAATGTCCTCGCGGGTCGAGGGAAGGTGATGTTCCCGGACAATCTTGTGCTTCTGGAGGAGCACCTGATAGAGCCCGAGCGAGCCCGAATAGAAACACTCGGCCGAGTTGACCAGCCAGAGGCGGTAGATCCGGTAGGTGCGCTCTCCGACGATTTCCTTGATGCGCCCGGCGTTGCGCTCGAGATTGTCGTACCACTGGTGGCAGGTCCGCGCGTAGTGGAGGCGGAGATTCTCGACGTCGAGGATCTCCCAATGCTCCCGTTCTATGATGTCCATGATATGGGAGAGGTTGTCCATCTCGCCGTTGGGGAAAATGTAGCGCCTGAGAAATTCCCATTGGCTCGTCCATTTCCAGAACTTGGTGTGGGTGATTCCGTGATTGAGGAATAGTCCGCCCTCGCGGAGGCGGTTGTGGACCCAGCCGAAATAAAACGCATAGTTCGCGATGCCGATGTGTTCGATGATCCCGATGGCCGATATTTTCCGATAGGTCTGCCCCTCGGGAAGGTCGCGGTAGTCCTTGTGATAAATCTGGCACCGGTCCCCGAGCCCTTCGCGGCGGACCCACTCCTGGCCCCATTTGGCCTGCTCGATCGAGAGGGTGACGCCGGTGGCCTTGACGCCGTAATTCTTGGCCGCCCAGATGGCCAGGCTACCCCAACCGCATCCAATGTCGAGATACTCCTCGCCGGGCGATAGGCGGAGCTTGCGGCAAACGAGGTCCATCTTGTCCATCTGGGCCTGGGCGAGGTCCCCTTCGGGGTCGCGGTAGTAGGCGCAGGTGTAGAGCATGTTTTCGCACAGGAATTGTTGGTAAAATTCATTCGACAAATCGTAGTGATGGGAGATCGCCTCGGCGTCGAACTCTTTCGTCCAGGACTTGATCATGACTCTCTCCTCCGGCAAATGAGCAAATTATCCGATCCCGAAAGCGCCTTCGAGCACGACGCGTCTCCTGAGCCAAGCGTTCCCGCACATTCGTTTCGCAACGGATTGGATCAACCGATCCGGAATAATTTTCACCACCTTGTCCACGAAGCTCTCTTCGCCCGCGCCGTAGACTTCCGCCAGGCGCTTTGAGTAGGCCTCCAGGGAGGAGCGGCCTTCGAGCCAATCGTGAATCGTCTCCGATGCCATGCGCGCGCTTCGCACGGCGGGGCCGATGCCCTCTCCGCTGAAATCCTGGGCCAGACCCGCCGCATCGCCCACCAGAAGAAATCGCTCCCCGGCGGGATTCCTCGCCTTGCCCCGCTGGATGGAATAGGCGTGCCCCTTGAAGGGCGTCAGTTCGATGTCCTCCGGGAGCCTGCCGCTCCGCCTCAGAGTCTCCAGGAACGCGTCCCGCCGTGCATGGACGATCGGCCTCTTGCCGACGCATCCCACCCCGATGTTCAAAAATCCGCCCTTGGTGAAGTACCAGGCGTATCCCTTGAAATCGGGCTCGGCGAACAGCTCGGGGCGCCCGTAGTGGGGGGCGATTTCCTGGAGGGTCGCGGCGCCGACCTCGGTTTCGCTCTCCTGGGTGAGGACGACGACCTCCTCCCTCGAAACGCTGCCGAGCGCACGGGCGATAGGGCAGGCATGGCCTCCCGCGCCGATGACCGCCTCACCCTCGATCCATCCGCCGCCGGTATCGAGCCGGACGCCATCCGGCCCCGCCTCGACCGCCCGCACCCGGACCCCCTGGCGAACCTCGGCGCCCGCCTCCTCGGCTCGGCGCAGGAGGTAGCCGTCGAATTCGCTCCGGATGATTCCGTAGCTCGCCGGCTCGTGCCAGCGCGTTTCCTTCAGCTTGCCGTCGTATCCGAGGAATATCGAATCGAACGCCTGGATGGTGTGCGGATAATCCTGCGGATTCAGTTCGAGATCGGCCATGCATTTTTTCGTCACCCATCCGGCGCAGAGCTTCACCCGGGGAAATTCCATCGCCTCGAGAACGAGAACCCTCCTCCCGACCCGGGCCAATTGCCAGGCGGCCGTGCTGCCCCCGGGTCCGCCGCCGACAACGATAACGTCCCAATCGCTCATTCCGGAATCCTCTTGACGCGCAGCCCGATTTTGAGCTTTTGCCAATACGAGATATCCAACTCATCGATGGAGTCGGCGACCTTCATGACATCGAACAAATTCCCGAGGAGGTCGATATCTCCGTCGCAATACGCCTGGGCAAACGCCGCCGATGTCGGATTCATCAAAAGCCTCTTGAACGCGCGCACCGAGGGGATCACTACGGTCACAGGGCCGACATCCCGGCCCAGCGGCACCTCGTTTTGATCCCACAGGCGAATTTTGAATCCATGACGAACCGAAGAGAAGATTTCCCGAAGCAATACACTCGCCTGGACGGCGGACGGTTCCAAGGATAATTCAGAGCCCATCGGCCGCTCCCCCTTATCGTTAAAGAGGTCAAATCGGCAAGAATCCGGTAAACATCGCGGCCCCCGGATTCCGGACGCCACTAACCCGATTTTACCCCATGATACAATTGATCGACACCAAAGAAAGTTCTTTTAATTCGATTTTTGCGGAAAAAAGGCATTATCAACCGGCTCTCGGCGGGGCCGGTCCGGCTAGCGGGCCTCCCGCCGGAAACGCGCGGCCAATGGTGGATTGGAAGGGGTATCGAAGGGCCTCGGGCGGGGGACCGTGACCCGTTCAGCCCGAGCGGCGGTCCAGGACTTCGGCGTTGACCAGGTTGATCGGGCGGGCGCCCGCTATGGCCCGGCGGATATTCTCGGCGGTGCGCCCGAGGGCCGCCGCGTCGGTCTCTTTCGTCCGCGAGGCATGATGGGGGCTAATCAGTACGTTGGGAATCGCGCGCAGGGGATGATCCGGAGCGAGCGGCTCGGGGTCGGTGACGTCCAGCCCGAGGCCTGCCAGGCGGCCCTCCCGCATGGCGTCCAGCAAATCCTCCGTCACGGCGGTGGGCCCGCGCGAGACGTTGATCAGGATGGCGCTTTTTTTCATCCGGGCGATGGACGCCGCGCATAGGATCCCGCGCGTCTCCTCCGTCAGGGGCATGCAAAGGACCAGATAATCCAACCGCGGCAAAAGCGCTTCGAACGAGCAGAACTCCAGCGGCGTGCCGGGAACCCGCGCCGGGTCCGGGGTGCGCGTGTTGACGAGGATCTTCATGCCGAATCCATTGCCCATCCGGGCCAGGCTTTTTCCGATATCGCCCAGCCCCACGATTCCCAACGTTTTTCCGCCGAGTTGGAGCATGGGCGTGGTTTCCCAGGCGGGCTCGTCCTTCATCCAGGCGTTCCGCGAGAGGTAGAGCATCAGGAAAACGGCGTGCTCGGCCACGGCGGGCCCGCGCACCCCCTCGACGTTGCACACCATGACCCCGCGCGCGGTCGCGGCCTCGACATCGATGTTGTTGTAGCCCGCCCCGGGCTTGGCCACCGCCTTGAGACCCTCGCCGCAGGCGTCCATCATCTCGGCCGTGAAGGGGTCGAAGCAGGTCACCACCCCATCGGCCCCCGGGAGGAGCGGCATCAACTCCTCGGGCGAGTATCCTCCGGGCCAGACCATCTCGTATCCCGGCCCGAACCAATCCTCGCCCGTATCCCAGTGGTCCATCCGGACAAAAATCGGGTCCGCTATCACGATTTTCGGCATATCGATCCTTTTCGGATGGCCGCCCGGCGCTAATCGGACTCCAGAATCTCTTCCATCGTCACCGCCCGCCGCTCGGCGTGGCTTCGCAGCATGGCCCGCATGACGGCCAGCGCGCGCACGCCGTGGACCCCGGTCACCTCGGGTTCGCCCTCTCCTTTGATGCAGCGCGCCAGATCGGTGAACTGCTCGGCGTTGGCGCCATCGCGGCCGTCCCAGAAACCGGGGACGCCTTCGAGTTCCTTCGCCTCATTCATCTGCTCGCCCATTTTCTGAAAGACTGGCGGGCCGGCGCTCGAAATGTGGAGCGCCCCCTCGGTCCCCTCGATTCCGAACCTGAAATGGAAGGGCGCCATGTAGCTGCCCGAAAGGATTCCGAGCATCCCGCTCCGGAAGCGGAGCACACCCGCCGCCACATCGTCCGTCCGGGACGGCCCGCCGACCTTTCCGCAGGAGGCCTCGACGCTCTCCACCTCCCCGAACAGGGTCTCCATCAGGTCCCCCAGGTGGAGCGTATAGCTATAGAGGGGGCCGCCGGGGTTTTCGACCGGGTCCCAGCGCATGCTCTCCGCACCGGCGGTGAGCCCGAGATTATTCGAAAAATGCCCCAAGGCCAGGCTGATCGTGCCCAGTTCGCCGGCATCGATCATTTTTTTTGCATGGCGGAACATGGGCCAGCGGCGGAAATTCTGGCCGATGGAGAGCTTGACCCCCGCCTCCGCGCAGGCGGCGACGATTTCCTGGGCGTCGGAGACCGAGAGCGCCATCGGCTTTTCGAGATGGACATGCTTTCCCGCCCGGGCCGCCGCGACGGCCTGCTCCTTGTGGACGGCGTTCGCCGAGGCGATGACGACGGCCTCGCAGGCCGAATCGTCCAGCAGCTCATCGAGCGAGCCGTAATCGCGGCAACCGTACTTGGCGGCGAAGCCGGCCCTCGTGGCCGGCGTCCGGGCGTACCCCCCGGCGATGGAAACCGCTCCCGATGCCTGCGCGGCGCCGGCGAGCACTTCGCCCCACCAGCCCAGACCGATGAACGACACCCCCGGCAAACGATTCGCGCTCAAAATTTTTCTCCTCGAATGATGGCCGGGACAAACCGGCGCTCCGCTCCTCCGCAAGCGAAAGCACAGGGAGACCCTCGACCGGTTCGGCCTGCTGATGGCGGGCGCCGGAGACGGCGCGGTTACCCGATGATCTTCAACTCGGGCACACTGAAGGGCGCCGATGAATTATGGATGGCCACTTGAAGCGCGACGTTGCGCGCGGCCTCTCGAAAGGCCTTCGCCACGGGGCTGTCCGGCTCGCTGACGACCACCGGCTCGCCCCGGTCGCCGCCCAGGCGGATTTTGATGTTCAGGGGAATTGCGCCCAGAAAGGAGACCTCGTAGCGCGCGGCGGCGCGCTCGCCGCCCCCGGTGTCGAAAATATCCTCCCGGTTGCCGCAGCTCGGACACTCGTAGTAACTCATGTTCTCGATAATGCCGAGAATCGGGACCTCCGTCTTCCGGAACATCTGGAGGCCCTTGCGCGCGTCGAGCAGGGCGATCTCCTGCGGGGTGGTGACGATGACGGCCCCGGAGAGGGAGACCTGCTGCACGATCGTCAGTTGGGCGTCGCCCGTTCCCGGAGGAAGGTCGAGGAGCAGATAATCCAAATCCTCCCAGAGGGTCTCCCCCAAAAACTGGACGAGGGCCTTCATCACCATGGGGCCGCGCCAGATGACGGGGCTGTCCTTATCCACCAGAAATCCCATGGACATGACCTGCACGCCGTGGGCCTTGAGGGGAAAGATGCGGTTATTTTCGTCCGCCATGGGTTTTTCGTCCGGAATCCCGAGCATCTGGGGCTGGCTCGGCCCGTATATATCCGCGTCGAGCACGCCGATTTTCGCGCCCTCGGCCACCAGCGCTAGCGCCAGGTTCGCGGTCACGGTGGATTTACCCACCCCGCCCTTGCCGCTGGCCACGGCGATGATGTTCTTCACGCCATCAACCGCCATCTTCCCCTGGGCGGCGGCCCGGGCGGTGACGTGGCTCTCCAGGCGAACGTTGACGGTGGCCACGCCATCGAGCGTACCGACGGCCATCCGGCATTCGTCCAGAAAATAATCTTTTCGCGGATGGGCCGGCGTCGTCAGCTCCAGGGTAAAGGCCACCGCATCTCCGCAAACTAGAACGTCCTTGATCATTTTCAGGCTGACCAAATCCTTGCCCAGGTCCGGGTCCTTGACTGATTTCAGGGCATCGAGAATCTGTTCGCTCGTGACTTCAGGCATCGAATTCAACTCCCCTGGCGCGTATCCGCGCGACGGATAGACATTGGATAACCGGGCCCAGCGGCGGCGGCCGCAACGGCCATCGCCTCAACTCTCCTGCCCGGAACAGTGGCCTATAGTAGGGTTCGGTTTTCGGCAGTGTCAAACTCTTGGAACTCCCGATTTCAGACCTTTACGACCTTATACTCGGAAAAATTCTTCGGTCCGGTTGACGCCGTGTCGCCCGAGGGACTAAATGTTCCCTGGCCTTCCCCGGCACGGCCGAAGGACCGTCGCGAAGGCCCTATCTTCAGGAATTTTTCATTATCGAGCAGAGGGGAAGCGGGAAATTGGACATCATCGTATGCGTCAAGCAGGTCCTCGACCACGACATTCCGCCCAGGGATTTCAAGGTGGACGAGGAAAATCTCACCGTGGTTCCGCCGTCGAACGTATCGCCGGTCATCAGCAACTTCGATGAATACGCCATCGAAGAGGCCATCATTCTGAAGGAGGCCCACGGCGGTAAAATCACCGTCGTCACCGCCGGAGGTGACAGCGCCAGGGACCTTCTTAAAAAATGCCTGGCCATGGGTTGCGACGAAGCGGTCCTCCTCCAGGACGAGAGTTTCGACGGTTCCGACTCGTTCGGGATCGCCCGGATTCTCGCCGGCGCCATCCAGAAAATCGGCGCGTTCGACATTATCCTTTGCGGCCGGATCAGCAGCGACTGGAGCCAGGGAACGACATCCCTCGCCCTGGCCGAGGCCCTGGATCTCCCCAGCGTCTCTCAACTCATCAAGATCGAAGTCAACGGAAACGCTCTCCGCTGCGAGCGCGTCCTCGAGGACGGAGAAGAGGTGGTCGAGGTCACCACCCCCTGCCTGCTCACGACGAGCAACGAGATCAACTCGCCACGCCTCCCCTCGGTGAAGGGAATCCTGATGGCCTCGCGGAAACAGATCCCCGTTTGGGGGGCCGGGGACATCGGCGTGGACCCGGCGGCCGTGGGCGCGGGAGCGTCCACGCTCGAGCTCACCAAACTCTATAAACCCAATCTGGGCTCTCAGTGCGAATTTATCGAGGCCGACTCGCTCGAAGAGGCCGCCGATAAACTCGGAGATCGGCTGCGCGAAGACAAAATCATATAAATTCATCCGGAGAGATATTTTCATGTCGAACGACGTACTCATTTTAGCCGAAAGCAACAATGACAGACTCACGATAGTTAGCAGCGAGCTTTGCCAAATCGGGCGAAAGCTCGCCGACGAGAAGGGCGGCTCCCTGATCGGCCTGCTGCTGGGCGGGGCGGGAACCAAAGAACTCGCCAAGGGGATAATCGCCCTGGGGGCCGACAAGGTCCTCGCCGCCGAGGCGGACATTCTCGCGGGATACAACAATGCCGCCTATACACAGGTCGTCAGCGGCGCTGTCGCCGAGACCGGCCCCGCCATCTTTCTGCTGGGCTGCACCTCGATCGGGCGCGACGTGGCGCCCCGCGTCGCCTTCCGCCTCGGCGCCAGCTATGCCAACGACTGCACCGAGCTATCCCTCGAAGAGGGTGTGCTGGCCGCGGTGCGCCCCGTGTACGGGGGCAACGCGTTGAGCCATGTCCGCTCGAAGCCGGGCCTTATTGCCATGGCCTCCATCCGGATGAAGGCTTTCCCGCCCGCCGACATCGAGGAGGGGCGGAGCGGCGAGCTGGTCGAGGTCGCCTTTTCGGTCGAGTCCGGCGAACTCAAGATGAAATTCGTCGAGACCCGGCAGGTCGAGGCCGAGGGCGTTCGCCTCGAGGATGCCGAATATGTAGTGAGCGGCGGCCGGGGCCTGGGCGGGCCGGAGAATTTCGAACAACTCAATAAGCTGGCCAAGGTTCTCAAGGCGGCCGTGGGCGCCAGCCGCGCAGCCGTGGACGCCGGATGGGTGCCCACCCATATGCAGGTGGGCCAGACGGGCAAAATCGTGAGTCCGATGCTCTATATTGCTGTGGGGATTTCGGGCGCCATGCAGCACATGGTGGGGGCCGGACCGAGCAAAAACATCGTGGCCATCAACACCGACCCCGATGCGCCGATCTTCCAGCGCGCGCGCTACGGCATCGTGGGCGACTACAAGAAGGTCGTTCCGGCGCTGACCGAAAAACTCCAGAAGCTGCTCGAAAACTAAGGCGGGCGCCGCTCAAACCAGCGGCTGATAGGCCCAGACCACACGGCCCAGGATCCAGTCATCGGGGCTATCCGAGTTCAGGTCGATGTGGACCACGGGCTCGTCGCGGTTTTCGGGCACCAGCCAGAGGCGGGGCGGCGTCCATTGCAGCCGCTTGAGGGTGCATCCCCCCGAATCGTCCCGGACCGCGTATATTCCGTTTTCGGCGATGGCCTTGTCCCGCCGGTCGATGACCACGACCGCGCCGGGCTGGATGAGCGGAAGCATGCTCCGGCCCATTTTCCGATCCACGCGAACGGCCACCAGGTCGGTTCTGCCCGTCACCTGGGAGATGTGGATCAGGGCGTATTCCTCGATCTCCTCGTCCACGATCAGGGCTCTTCCCGCGGCGATGGAGTCCGAAACGAGGGGAACGGCGCGGAACTCGCTCTCATCGACACTCCCCGGGCCCTGAATATTTTCCGACATGCGCACCGCCACATCGATGGGCCCGGCCGCCATCGTCTCATGGGCGCCCTTGCGGCCCATGAGCCAATCCGCCGAAACCCCCAGGGCCTCGGCGATGCGAAGGAGCTTGCCCGCGCTGGGCTCGTTTTCTCCCTCTTCGTAGCGGACGAGATTCGCCCAGCTCAGGCTGGAGGCCTTGGCGAGCTGGTTGCGGTTCCAGCCACGACGCTCGCGGGCCTCGGAGATCCGTCTTCCAGTTTCTGAAAATTTCGCGGATTTAGCCATTATGCGAATCGGGATGATCGGCTCCCACGTTTCGGCGGCGGGGGGGTGCACAATGTTTCAACGCTCTGATCGCTTAAATTTTAACACTTTGCACAAGGGCCGAAAAGAGATGGTCCCTCCGAAAATATTCCCGAAAAAATGAAAAATTTTAAAAAAAAGCGCCCCGGAAAGGGACGCCCGCGGCGGTCAAGGGCCGCTAATCCTCGAAAATGGCGACGGCTCGGACGGGAGAGCCCGTGCCGCCCCTGAACTTCAGGGGAAAACACACGAAGCGGAACTGCCCCTGGCCGAGGAGTTGTTCCAGATTGCACAGGCTTTCCAGATGGGTGATCCCTTTGTCGCGGCAGGCCTTGTGGACGAGGGAATTCTCGTCTCCCATGGGACCGGGACGCATGGAGTCGATGCCGAAGTGGACCACCCCCTGCTCGGCGAGCCACTCGGTGGCGGGAACGGTGACGCCGGGGTTGTCGGTGCTGTAGGCCGGGGTCGGGTAGGTGCGCTCGTGGTGGCCGGTGCAAAGCAAAACGGTGCCGCCCTTCACGAGGGGTTCGCCGGATTTTTCCACCGCGGCCGCGAGGTCGTCGGGGGATATCCACGCCTTGGGCTCCATGTGGCGCAGGTCGATGCAGGTCCCCATGACGTAGCAACTTTCGAGCGGATACTCGTTGATGGGCGTGCCGGTGACCGAAAAGTGGCGCGGTGCGTCCAGGTGGGTTCCACCGTGATCGGGCATGGAAAAGTACATGACGCTGTTTCCGTGGACGTTTCCCGAATCGGCATAGGCTTCATCGTGCGATTTCCAGACGCCGTGAATGATGGGCGGCTGGCCGGGATAGGCCGGCGCCCGGTGATAGAGTTCACGGCTGAGATCGACGATCTTCGGCATGATTTCTCTCCTGTGCGGGCCGCGCGGATTTTCGGCGGGCCGGTATGAATTTCCGGATGATTCCGCGGCGCAACGGCCCGGCTCGAAATGCCGGGAGCGCCTTCATTTGCAGGTGACCCTATCTATGTACCCCAGCCTGGAGCGGTGGTAAAGTTGCCCGGCCATTTCGAGGGGACACATCAACGATCAAGTGGCGCCGGGATGAGCGGCGGCGCGTTTGTCTTCCAGAAAGGGATTTCCCATGCCCTCGCCCGGGGTGGATTTGTCCGGAAAGACCGCCATCGTCACCGGTGCCGGCCAGGGGCTCGGAAGAGCGATGGCGACCGCGCTGGCCGGGGCCGGAGCGAATATCGTACTTGTCGGACGGACCCCCGAAACCCTCGCCGATGCCGCCCGGGAGTGCGAGGCCCTCGCCGCGGGGGCGCTGCCGGCGGTGTGCGACGTGACCGAGCGGGACCGGGTGGACGCCCTGGTAGATCAGGTTCGAAAGGAACTCGGCGGGCCGCATATTCTGATCAACAACGCGGGAATATCCCGGCCCAGCCCCATCGGGGAGATGAGCGACGAGCTCTGGCACACCACGCTGGAGACCAACCTTTCGGCGGCGTTTTATTTTTGCCGGGCGGCCGGGCGCTACATGCTGCCCGCCGGGGAGGGAAAGGTGGTCAACGTCGGATCGAGCGCCGGGAGCCGGGGACGCCCCAACCAGGCGGCCTACGCCGCGAGCAAGGCGGGAATCGCCGGCCTCACCAAGGCCCTCGCCGTCGAATGGGCGCCCAGCGGCATCCAGGTCAACTGCATCGCGCCGGGGCGC
>DNYS01000106.1:15037-27794 GCA_003506735.1 Nitrospinota bacterium | reverse complement strand
CATCGACGATCCCGAGGAGAGCGAGCGCTCCCTCCGGATGGTTCCGATGAAGCGCTACGCCGCGCCCGGGGAGATCGGGGAACTGGTTCTTTTCCTTTGAGGGCCCGGGAGCGATTTCATGACCGGCCAGATCGTCCACTTCGACGGAGGCAGCGCGGCCCTCTGATCGCCTCCGGCGGAGCTGTGCCCCTTCCCTAGACCCGGACGGCGTTGCACTCTCCGCCATCGACATTGATCGAATTTCCGGTGACGCAATCGGCCAGGTCCGAGACAAGGTAGAGAACCGTCTTGGCGATATCGTCCGAGGAAATGAACCGCCCCATCGGGATCGCCTTCAGGCGATCCTCCATCACCTCCTCGATACTCTTGCCCGTCAGCTCCGAGGCGCGCTTCGTTTGCCGCTCCATGCGCGGGGTGACGGTCGCTCCCGGATTGACCATGTTCACGCGGATGCCATCCGGGGCCAGCCGCTTGGCGAGCTGGTGCTTGAAGGCGGCCAGGGCCGCGTTCGGCATGCACCCGGAGCCGTGAAAAACGTGGGTGTGAACATGGCTCAGGCCCGAGGTGAAGATGATGTTTCCCCCGCCCCGGGCGCGAAGGTGGGGCACGGCCGCGCGCGTGGTGGCCACCGCCGAGCGCAACTTGAGATCGATCGCCAGGTCGATGTCATCGTTCGACACATCGATCGGGTCCGATCTCCGGCTCACCCCCGCCACGTTGATGACGATATCCAGGCCCCCGAAGCGCCTGGCCGTCTCGTCCACCGCCCACTCGGGTTTTCCCTCCTCGGTCAGATCAAGCGGAAGCTCCTCCGCCCGGCCGCCCTCTCGGCGGATGCCGGCCGCCACTTCGGCCAGATTCTCCGCGTTCCGCGCCGCAAGCGCGACCCCCGCGCCCGCCCTGGCGAGCCACTCGGCGCAGGCGCGGCCGATCCCCTGGCTGGCGCCGGTCACGAGGGCGCACTTTCCGCTCAAATCGATGGAGATCATCTCCCCCTCCCTGTTTCATTTCGGTGGATGAATGCCGGAGCGCAGGCAGACCGCCGACGCATTCCTGAAATTTGGGCACAAGAATAGGGCCGCGCCAATGGGGGGCGCAAGCGCGCGGAGGGCCGCCGATGGTCCGGGGCTACATGCTGATGGTCCGAGGCTACATGAAGTAGCGCCTGTTCTTGAGGTCTGGATACATGTGGGCCACCCACTTGCCGTATCCGTTGAAAATCTGGGTGGGCCGGCGCTTCCCGGTGCCCAGCATCCTCTCGGACTTCTGGGACCACCTGGGATGGTCGAAGGCGGGGTTCACGTTGGCCCAGAAGCCGTACTCGGTGGGCGCGGCGCGCTCCCAGAAGGTCTTGGGGCGCTTTTCGGTGAACTCGATGGAGACGAGCGATTTTCCGCTCTTGAAGCCGTACTTCCAGGGAAGAACGAGGCGGATGGGCGCGCCGTGCTGCTGGGGCAGGGGCTTGCCGTAGATGCCCGTGCAGAGGAGGGCCAGATTGTTCATCGCCTCTTTGATCGTCAACACCTCGGTATAGGGCCACGAGTACCAGACCTGGAGCTGTCCGAGCGCCTCCGAGGGCCGGTAGAAGGTCTTGAAGACGATGTACTTGGCGTTGTTCTTGGGCTCGACCGCCTTGATCAGGGCGCTGATCGGGAACCCGGTCCAGGGAACCGCCATCGCCCACGCCTCGACGCAGCGGAAACGGTAGAGGCGCTCCTCGAGGGGCATCGAGTGGATCAGATCGTCGATGTCGTAGGTCTTGGGCTTTCGCACCAGGCCGCCCACCTTGACCTGCCAGGGGCGGATCTTGAGGCGCTTGGAGAGCCAGAAGATCCCCTTCGTGCCCCCGAACTCATAGAAATTATTATAGGTGGCGGCCACCTGCTCCTNNTCGAGGGCGCCGATTCCCCCGAGCGCACCGGCCGCGACAGCCCCGGCGGCGCCCGTCATGAATTTGCGCCGGTTGAAGAAAACCGTCTCCGGAGTCGTTTCCCCTTCTGGAATGGCCCATTCCGGCCTGTGGATAATGTTCATTGCATCTCCTCGGCGCATCCGGGACCCGGCGGCCTCCGGTCCCGCGATATTTTTGTTCGAAAATTCGAAACGCTCTCATTCGGTGAGAACAACCCTGACATATGATAATGTTCGGGATAGAGTCCGAAATCAACCATTTTTAAGAAATCTTTATAACTCCCCTTCGCGGCGGAGACTGGCGAAAGCCGCCCCGGGAGGTCATCATTTCAGGAGAAATCATGGAAGATACGCGGTTTCCGGTGGATCGGCTGGAAAAATTCATCCTCTCGGCGGCAACGGCCCAGGATGTTCCCGAGGATCACGCCAGGATCTTCGCCCGGCGAATGATCGAGGCCGACCTGCGGGGAATGCACGGTCACGGGCTCATGCGCCTTGCCCCATACAGCCGCCGCATCCGGGAGGGAGGATACAACCTCAGGCCTCAAATCCGGGCCGAGCGCAAATCGCCCGTCAGCGCCCTCGTGGACGGGGACAACGGCCTGGGACAGGTGGTCATGACCTTCGCGGCCGACCTCGCCATCGAAAAGGCCCGGGAGAGCGGCATGGCCTGGGTGGGTATCCGGCGGGGAAACCACGCGGGAGCGGGCGGGGTGTACGCCGCCCTCGCTCTTCCCCACGACATGATCGGCATTTACATGGCGGTCGCCAACGCCAACCACATGCCCCCCTGGGGGGGAATCGATATGCTCCTCAGCACCAACCCCATGGCCTACGCGATACCCACGGGCGAGGAGCCGCCATTCGTCCTCGACATGGCGACCACGGTCGCCTCTTACGGCAAGGTCAAGGTCTACGCCCAAAGCGGCAAGCCCATGCCCGAGGGATGGATGATCAACGCCAAGGGAGAGTCCATCACGGACGCCTCCCGCGCGAACGAGGGGTTTCTTCTCCCCATCGGCGGCCACAAGGGCTACGGGTTGAACCTGATGATCGGAATGCTGGCGGGGGTGATGAACGGCGCCGCCTTCGGCAGCGACATTGTGGACTTCAACGCCGACTTCGCCACCCCCCTCAACACGGGCCAGGCCTACTTCGCCATGCGGCCCGACCTTTTCCGGGAGCTGGACGAATTCAAGGCCGAGATGGACGCCAAAATCCGCGAGATCAAAAACTCCACGCCCATGGAGGGCAAGGGCCCCGTCCGAATCCCCGGCGAGGCGGCCATTGCGCGCGAAAAGGAAATGCGCCGGAGAGGCATTCCCGTCGCCGCGCCCGTCCTCAAAGCCGTCCGCGAGTTAGCTGGGAGCTTGGGGCTCGAGGACCGGCTAGAATAACGCCCGGGCCTGAATATACCCCTCTCCCCCGGCCTGGAAGGTCACCTCCCCCGCCCTCACTGGCCGGAACCCTGAGCGAGGGGTTGGAGAAAAGAATAAAGGGGAAAAAGGCAGCGGACGCCCTTCTCCCCTTTATTGTTTTCTTTCGCCGAACCAATCGGGCCGGGCGTTAATCCTGCTCGATCAACTCCTCGCAATAGGGCGCGCGGGTCATGTAGACCGGATCGCCATCGGTGATGAGGATGTGATCCTCGATGCGCACCCCGGCGCCACCCGGAATTCCGGGCACGAAAATGAGCGGCTCGACGGCGAAAGTCATGCCGGGCTTGAACTCGACGCTCTTGGCTCCCGGCATCACCTCGCCGATATAGGGCGGCTCGTTGGGCGAGATGCCGCAGCCGTGGCCGATGAAGAGCTTGATGAAATTCTCCTCCAGGCCCGCCAAGCGCGCCACCTCGAGAAATTCGACCGCCGAATCGTCATTCGTGTAGCCGGGCCGCATCTTCTCGATCCCCGCCTTCAGGGACTTATAGACCGTGGTGTAGACCTTCTTTTGCATGGGGTGGGGAGGCCCCCCGGCGATCTTCGCCCGCCCGCAGTCGCCGAAGTAGCCGTTCCAGCAGGCGCCGATGTCGATGAAGACGATATCGCCGTTGCGGATGATCTTGTCGGTGGGAAACCGCGTCGGAGGGGCCATGTGCTCCCCCGAGGCGACGAAGGGCGAGGCCAGGTGGCCGAACTCGCCCCCGTGGGTGAAGAGGGTCTTCATGGCCTCGGCGGCCACGTCGAACTCACGGACGCCCGGCTTCGCCGTTTCGAGGGCGGTGATCGTCACCGCGTCGGCGATGGCGCAGGCCTGGTGAAGGCAAGCCACCTCGTCCGGGGTCTTCTGGACCCGGCTCATGTACATGAACGTCTCCCCGTCCACGAAGGTGGCCTCGGGGAGGTACTTATCGATGGCCGCGCGCTGCATGAAGGTGTGGCCGTCGAGGCCGATGGTGCCGTTCGCAACGCCCCAGTCCTTCATCCGCTTGGCGATTTCGTCGCGCACGGTGATCTCGACCAGGCCGGGCTCCTCCAGGATGCCGATGGGAATATAGTCGTCGATCCAGGGCATGCACTCTTCGATACGGTGGGCCTCGCCCGATGACGCCATCAGGGTGGGCTGGCCCTCCTGGCGGAGGAGGACGCCGTAGGTCGTCGAGGAGCGGTACTGAATCATGATCACCCGCGCGCTCGTCAGGTAGCGGACGTTTTCGTCCTTCCAGAGAATCAGGGCGTCGATGCCGGCTTCTTTCATGGCGGTCTGGGTTTTGGCGACCCGCTCCTTCCGCATGCCTTCCATGTCAATCCGGTGCTCCCAATCGACCATCATCCCTCCACGTGCCCAAGTGGGATAATCCGTCATTCGGCCATTCCTCCTGTCTCGGTCGGATAAATTTCCATATCGGATGCCGGGAGGGGTTCTCCCGGATAAAGGGTCTTGCCGGCTGGATTTCAGGGCGCGACGCTAGCACCCCGGCTCCGGGGTGTCAACAAATTCCCGCTCGCGCCAAGCCCCCGGCGGCGGTATAATGGGACATCCCACCGCCCACTCGGACGCTCTCATGGGCAGGCGCCGGAACACCCCCGACTTCAAGCGCTCCAGCCGGATTCACCGGGTCAACCTCAACCCGTCGGCCGAGGAACGCGAGATCACGAAAAAACTCATCGAGACCGGCCGCGCCGGCGCGCGCGAGGCCTACGGCCAAAAACTGCTGAACAGCCTCTGCGCCCGGGTCCGGGTGGCTCCCGTGCGGCTCCATGTCCACGACGTGAACCAGCCCCACAAGAAACACGGCGGGCGGCTGGCCTACAAGGAATATGGCGCCTACTACCTGGACGAGGAGGTCATCCGTATCGCCAACCTGACGGCGGTGCGGGGCCAGACCGTCGCCGGAAAAACGTTTTTCGACACCCTGATTCACGAACTCATGCACCACCTTGACCGGAAACTCCTCAAGATTCCATCCACCCCGCACAGCCCCGGCTTCTACAACCGGATCGACGATCTCAAGCGCAGGCTCATGGACGGAGACCCGGATGCCCCCGCCGATGAAAACGGCGGCGGCGGACAGTGGGAGGCTCCTCCAAAGGGCCTGATGGCCGCCGTCGAGCGCGCGGCCCGAGAGGCCCGGGAGGCGGGGTTGAAATTGGAGGCAAAAGGCGCGGCCTCGGGCCTCACGCTCGGGGCGCGCATCCCGAGGTGGCCGCGGGATCGGGGGGGGCTATTTTCAACCGGAGAGGATTCGGGCGAAATGGCCGCCGCACCGGCAGCGGGCCGGGCCAAGTCCGGTTCAGGGCGCCGCGATGGGGGCGGGACCGAATCCGGCAAGGGAGCGCCGCCGCGCCGGGAAGCATCCGCCCCGGCCGGGGAAACCGGGGAAAACCAGTTGACCCTCGATTTTGAAGGGTAGAAAATGCCTGCCGATTATGGAAATATCCCGGTTTCGGAGTTGTTCTTTTTTTGATATGAAACGATGCGAGAGCGAACAGCCTTGTTTCCCGCGGCTTAAAAATGGAGCGAACACGATGCGGCCAGCAAATGATTTTATCCGAAAGCCGACCGGTCCCATGATGGGCATGTGGTCCTGGCAGTATCTGAACATCTGGAAAACCATCAAAATGATCAACAGCAAGCGCGTCAAGGGGTTCTACGAAAGGTTTTCGTCGATTTTTCCTCCGGGCGAAAATTTTCCGGATATCGAGCTAAAGGACCTGGAGGGCGCCTCGCACAAGATGTCCGATTATTTTGGCAAAAAACACCTCGTTGTGACGACCGGCGCAATCACCTGACCGCCCTACCGGCGGCAGGTGCCGTTTTTCGAGGAATTGGCCGAGAAATACGCGGACCGCGACGTCAAGGTGTTCAACATCTACGTGCGCGAACCGCATGCCGGGGAGCGGGGCTTCCCGGACATCCAGAATCACGAAAATTACGAGCAAAAGCTCGGATACGCGAAAGAACTGGCCCGGATAAAAGGGATGAAGAACACAATCCTGGTGGATGAAATGGACCAAAAGGTCCACGAATTGCTCGGGAATCTTCCGAACTTCGTTTACCTGGTCGGAAAGGATGGGCTGGTGAAATACAAGGCCACTTGGTCCGATGCCGAGTACGTGGAACAACACCTGGCCGAGTTGGTCAACGGCGATCCCGCCTTCGCGGACATGCCGAAAATGGAGCAAACCATCTTCACCAGCCATGCCACGACCGACATATAATACCGGCTCCGACCCGCAATTCCCGCGCCCCCGGCCTCCGGGAGCGCGTTTTTATTGGAGGGCGGGGATGGTGGCGATGCCCTGGAGGACTTCCGCTTCATCCATCTCGTCCGGCAGCCGGAGGATGGGATGCGTCACCCCGGCCTGGCGAAGACGCTCCAGCCCCTCCCGGCACCGATCCACGGGGCCGCAAAGCGCCAGATCGTCCACCAGATTGTCCGGCACCGCCCTGGCCGCGGCCTCCCGGCCGCCATCCTTCCAGGCGCCGCGAATCCGGTCCGCCTCGTCCCCATAGCCCCACCGGGTAAGCTGGCCATGGTAGTAGTCCCCCATCGCCCCCACATAAAAACCGATGATTGGCCTCAAAAGGTCCCGGGCCCGGCCCGTGTCCTCGTTCGGGGAATACAGGACAAACGGAGCGGTATCGATCTCCGGCGCGGGTCTTTGGCCTCTCCGGGCTCCCTCCTCCAGGATCGCATTGGCCTCTTCAAACCTCGAAAAGGGAATGAGAAATGGAATCCACCCGTCGGCCACCTCTCCCGCCAGCCGGGTATTGGCCGGCCCGTTGGCGGCCAGATAAACGGGCATTTTTTTCTGAACCGGCCGTTGGCGAAGCCGGAACCCCTCCATCTTCACCATCTGGCCCGCGAAATTCACCCGCGCTCCCTCGAAGGCCTGCCGGAGAACGGAAATGACTTCCCGGGTGCGGACCAGCGGGCGGTCGAAGGACTGGGAATGCCAATTTTCGATAACTGCCCTGCCGCTCACGCCAATGCCCAGGGTGAACCTTCCCCCCGATAGAACGTCCAGTTCGGATGCGGTCTGGGCGAGTTGGCCGGGGCTTCGGCTATAAATGTTGAAAATACCCGATGCGATGCGGATTCTCTCCGTCGAATAGGCCGAGATCGCCAGCTGGACGCTGGCATCCCGAACCCAGGTTTCGGGAATCCACAACGTATCCATCCCAGCATCCTCCGCGCCGCGGGCGAAACGCACCAATTCATCGGTCTTGATCTGATCATGGCGCCAAAGGACGATGCTGGTCCGGCTCACGGGGTATCCTCCCGTCCACCGGGCGCGTCCGTTGCGCCCCCGAAAATCCTCAAATCTCCCATAATGCAAATATCTCCATGATTTTTCTCGCCTTGACACACCGGACCGGCTCACCTATAAACAGCCGCGTGAGGAATATTGAGTCTATACTGGCACAATTCACCCATTATGAATCCCCTGGCAACCCGCCTTTCATTTTCAGCCAGTTCCTCATTTGTCTCCACCCCAACCGTTTTTCGAAGGATATCGCATTTTGACCATCTCCCACGATACCGGCGCCTCGGGCAGCCAACCCTCCCGCCCATCCGATGAAGGCCCGAAGAAAAAATCCGCGTCATCCGCCAACCGGCGAAAAAAACGCCGCCGGCCGCCCTCCGGCGGAAAGAGCGGCGCGGGAAGTTCCGATCGGAGTAAATCCCCTTCCGGGAAAATAAGCCGATCCGGTTCGCGGCGTCCCGGCCAGAAGGACCATTTCAGGCCACCTCCCGCAACTGTGCCTCCCCCCATCGATCCGGCGGATTTACCTCCCATCAAGACGATTGGGGAATTCGACGATTCCATCATGTCCGAGGGTTTCCGCTCGCTGAATCTCCTCCCGCAGTTGCTGCACGGGGTGAACGACTTCGGGTACCAGGAACCCACCCCCATACAGATGGAGGCCATTCCGCTGGCGCTCGAGGGGCACGATCTCACCGGATGCGCACAGACGGGCACCGGCAAAACGGCGGCGTTCGCCCTTCCGGCCCTCCAAAAAATGGTGGGGGGCAGCGGAACCCGGGTGCTCGCGCTCACGCCGACCCGCGAGCTCGCCATCCAGGTGTCCGAACAGTTTGTAAAGCTTGGCAAATACCTGACGACCCGCGTCGCCCTCGTATACGGAGGCGTCGATTATGAGCCCCAGACCGAGGCCCTCACTACGGGTGCGGATATTGTCGTGGCCACCCCGGGCCGTCTTTTGGACCACATGAGAAGAAAAACGGCGAATTTCCGCTATCTGGAAATCTTGATCCTGGACGAAGCCGACCGGATGCTCGACATGGGCTTCGCCGAGGAAATCAACGATATTCTCAACCGCCTTCCCGAAAACCGCCAGACCATGCTTTTTTCGGCGACGATTCCTCCTACTATCCAGAACCTCGCGAGGAAGGCGCTCCGCTCTCCCGTGGAAATTTCCATATCTCCCCCATCGACTCCAGCCGTCGGGATTTTTCATGGCGTATATCCGATCAGCGCGATGAACAAGCCAAGGGCGGTTCTTGAAATCCTCAAATCCGAAATTGCCAAATCCGTACTCATCTTCACCCGGACCAAGGCCGGTGTGGACCAGCTTTGCAGCGCTCTGGAGCGGGCGGATATTTCCGTCGCGCGCATCCATTCGGACCGGAGTCAGCACCAGCGGGAAAAAGCCCTCAGCGGTTTTCGGAATGGAGACCACAGGGTCCTGGTCGCGACCGACATCGTCGCCAGGGGGATCGATGTGACGGAAATTTCACACGTTATCAATTTCGACGCCCCGGAGTATCCCGAGGATTACGTTCACCGGGCGGGCCGGACCGCCAGGGCCGGACTCATCGGATACGCTTTCACGCTCATGGCGCCCGGTGAGATCATGCTCGTCAAAAATATCGAGCGGTTCGTCGGCAAGGCAATTCCCCGCGTCTCCCTCCCCGGCTTGGCGGATGATGTTCACCAAACCAACCTCGAGCAAGATCCCAAGCCCCTCAAGAACCAGCCAGCCGTGGCGCGATACAACCGCAGGCGGAAAATGACCCGCCGCACAGGTTTGTCGCTGCGATAAATGATTTTTCATTTCCCCGGGGTCTGGTATAAACGGCATCCATTGAATCATTGGAACCCATGTGATTCACCGGACGGCGGCGGGATCGGCATGTCCGAGCCTGAAGATTGTCCGCCCGCGGCTGTGCCATTTTCGCTCACCAACCGCTGCTTGTTTTTTATATTCAAAAGGATACCCATTCCTTTTTCAACCGGCGCCGAAGTGCGCCAGCTGGATGGATTGACTCCGGGCGATGGCGGGAGCTGTTCGATTCTGAACAAAATTAAACTTCTTCCCGGCGGCGGCCGGGCCACGCGTGATCGGGCGGCCCCGGAATGTGACACAAGACAATTTTCAAAAAAAATCTCAAAAAAAAGTAACAAATCTTGTTGACGTTCTAATAGGGCTGGGATAGATTCGAGTGTCTGGAATAATTCAATAAGCACCACATCGTCTTCTTCTTCTGGCTTTCGGCCACGGGGGGATTTTATTCATGCAGAAGTCTGACCTGATCGGAAAAATTGCTAACGATGCCGGGATTTCGAAAGCCGCCGCCAACCGCGCCCTGAGCTCCCTCTTCAGCAACATCACCAAGACGCTGAAAAAAGGCGACCGAATTTCCCTCGTGGGATTCGGAACCTTCTCCATCTCTAAGAGGGCCGCCCGAATCGGACGCAACCCCCAGACCGGCGCGGAGATAAAAATCAAAGCCACAAAGGTTCCAAAGTTTTCCGCAGGAAAATCGCTGAAAGAAGCTGTCAGATAATCAACGGGCCATCCGGTAGAAAGCGGCGCGATTGCCGCACGAAAAACCCCATCTATGCGCCTGAAGGGCGCCCTCTCAGGACCCCCCGCCGGAGAGGAGAATTTGCGCCAGAGCCTCGATGAGCCGGGCGTTTTCCTCCGGAACCCCAACGGTGACGCGGATCCATTCGGGACACCCGAAAGCGCCGCCGGGACGAACGATGAGCCCTCTTCTCGCGAGCGCCTCGGTGGCGCCGTCTCCGTCGCCGATCCGGACGAACACGAAATTCGCCTGGCTCTCGATAAATTCGAGGCCCATCTCCTCGAAAGTGGCGGTATACCGCTTCCGCTCCCTGGCTACCTCCCGGATGATACGCGCGCGGAATTCATCATCCCCCAAGGCGGCCGCCGCCGCTGATTGTGCCAGCTGGTTCACGTTGAACGGCTCCCGCACCCGGTCCATATAACCGATCAGCCCACTGTCCCCGATCCCGAACCCCACCCGGAGCCCGGCGAGCCCGTAAATTTTCGAAAACGAGCGTAAAACGATGAGCGGAAACCGGTGGATGAGCGCCAGGCTGTCCGGCCAGGCCGGGTCCTCGACGAAATCGCCATAGGCCTCATCGAGCAGGACGAGAATCCCCTCGGGCAAATTTTCCAGGAACGCCAATAGATCGGCTTCGGGGATAATCGTCCCGGTGGGATTATTCGGGCTGCACAGAAAAACCAGCTTCGTCCGTTCGCCCGCCCTAGAGAGCACATCCTCGAGATCGATCCGGAAATCCCGCAGCGGGCTGAACACGATCCGGGCGCCCATCACCCGGCTGACGTGGGCGTAGGGGCTGAAAGTCGGCCGGGGGATGATGACCTCATCCCCCTCGTTCAGGAAGGTCCGGGCCAGCACGGACAGAACGTCGTCCCCGCCGTTTCCGGCGAAAATCTCGCCCTCCGCCACCCCCATCTTTTGGGCCAGGCGCTCGCGCAGGACACTCGCCCCTCCGTCGGGATACCTGTGAAGGCCCTCCAGAACGCCCTGGATAGCCCGGAGAGCAGCGGGAGAGGGTCCCCAAGCATTTTCGTTGCTCGCAAGCTTGAAAACATCGCTCAGGCCGTATTCTTTCGCTACCTCATCAATCCCCCGGCCCGGAACATAGGCCTGGAGCGAATCGATACCGCGCCGGAGAAACTGCTCCGCCCGAAAAGCCATATTCCAGATATCTCCTCAAAAAACAAAATTTCGTTGGCGGAGGCGGCCCCTTGGATCGCCCCGAGGGAATCCATATGGGATTTCGGGTGAAATATCAATGGAGAACCCGGTCCAGCCTAGACTCCCCCCAACGGCGGACACGCCGGGAGCGGTCGGGCCATTGAGCTTAAAATCCCCGGTTCCGCATTTTCCAAACTTTTCCCCAGATTATGCCAAATCCGCCCCAAAAAGTACCCGGCATTTTTGTGGGGGTCGGGAGCGCGGGGACTCGGTCCTGACCGATCATGTCTATCCCACATGAGCATGAGGGTGTCAGCGAAGGAAAGCCGGTCCATGGGAGACGCCTGTCCGCGAAATGCCCATTGCGTAAAATGCACCTGTACCGGATTGTCTCCCGGGAGTGGAGGCGGGTTGTTGGGGACAAGAGCCGATCGCCTGGAAAGAATCGTAGCGTGAAACGGCCAATGGAGGCTACAATGCCTCTACTCAGTAACCAAATGAAAAATGCCGGATTGTTCAGGCTCACGCCAATCGATTGCGTTTCGGTTTTTCTCCCGGAGGATGGCGCGCCATGCGCATGAGGTCAAAGGTACTTGCACTTTTCTTTATCATTGCGATCCCGCTCGTTCTCTCCTCATGCAGCACTATGGGCCCGAGCGCTAAATTGCCGCCCAACAAGGTTCTGTATGCAAAGATTACCGAGGTGGGGCGCGCCATAGGCATGCCCCTCGTCTACGAGGACAAAAAAGAAGGCTTGTTCATCTTTCGCTTCGGGACAGGCAGGTCCGATGGCAGGTTCGTCTGGTATGCAAAGCGGGCCGGAAACGGCTTGGCGGTCGATGACCCGGCAACGCTCAGGGGAAAGCGGGGAATGTGCGGCCTGAATACAGAGCGGGTGCCTCAAATGCAGGAAGAATTCAAGCGGCGCTTCTTGGCCTTGGCCGGGCCAATTCGCCTGAGGGCGCCCGGCAAAACCCATTCGGTTAAGAAAATGATGGATGCCATCTCCGCATCGCGCAAGAAAAAATGATGCGTCATTCATGCCATCGCATGAAGATAAAATAGAACTGCATGAATGGTTCCAGATGGGAGAATGATTCCATATCTCCCCATCGCCCGTTTGCCGCGGCCCCGACCCACGGAATCATCCCCCCGAATCGCCTATTCTCCCACTGCCGCGAACCTCCGCGCATTTCCGGTTGCCCGAATTTCATCGATCGGATGTATGTTTTACGAGCCAAGCGGATGCTCCGCCGGCGGATACGGAAGCCCCGCCTGCCGAGAAGGGTTTCGGGGGATTTTGGGAGTTTGCGAGTGATCGTTTACTACCTAATTAATGGGGGACGCGGACCTGCCTGGTTTTTCCGCCCCAGCCCGCGGCGGAGTCGCGGGCGTCCACGACGA
>DNYS01000106.1:14701-14972 GCA_003506735.1 Nitrospinota bacterium | reverse complement strand
TCGCGGGCGTCCACGACGACCTGGCGCACCTCGGGCGGGATTTTCACCCCGGTAAGGGAGCGGGTGAAGGGCTGCTCGTTCACATGGGGGTGGTAGAGAATCCGGGTGCCGAGGACCTGGTTGTCCAGCGTTTTGACGCGGAAGGCGTTGGCATACTCTTTCCATCCGGTATCGGGAGAGGAGATGGTCACGTCGAAGCGGAACACGCCGGGCGCCGTCCGGGTGGCGCGGACCTGGAGAACGTCGGCGTGGACGCGCTGGCCCATGAAAA
>DNYS01000106.1:0-14583 GCA_003506735.1 Nitrospinota bacterium | reverse complement strand
TCTCCTGTTCCATTCTCGATACTCGCGGCTGCCCCTGCCGTTTCATCCTACCACAGTGGATCGCGCGCTTTGCGGGGGGCGTTCGTTGCCCCCGCCCTGTGGCCGGGGTAGAATCTTTCGAAATTCGACAAGGGAGGCTTTCTGGTGGCCAACATGACATCGCAAGACAAATTAGAGAGGGTGCGCGCCATCCTCCGGGAGATGGATGGGGTGATCGTCGCCTTCTCGGGCGGGGTGGACAGCGCTTTTCTTTGCGCCCTCGCGCAGGACACTTTGGGCGGGCGGGCGTTGGCCGTGACGGGGCGCTCGGTGACGCTCGCGCAATCGGAGTATGAGGATGCGATCAAGGTCGCCCGGCAGATCGGGATTCGCCACCGAATCGTGGATACGGCTGAAATCCAGGTAGAGTCGTTCGGGAACAATCCTCCAAACCGTTGTTATTATTGTAAAAATGAACTTTACTCCCTTCTCCGCTCTATCGCCGGGGAAGAGGGTCTACCCCACATCATCGACGGCTCGAACGCGGACGATACCGGGGATCACCGCCCGGGCATGAAAGCGGCCCGGGAGCTGGGGGTGCGGAGCCCGTTGATGGAGGCGGGAATGGGGAAGGCGGAGATTCGAGATTTTTCCCGGAGGTTCGGCCTGCCGACCTGGGACAAACCGGCGATGGCCTGCCTGTCGAGCCGGATTCCGTACGGGGAGAAGATCACGCCCGAAAAATTATCCCAGGTCGAGCGCGCCGAGGCCGCTCTCCGGGCCATTGGGTTTCGAGAAATACGGGTTCGGCACCACGGCGACGTCGCGCGAATCGAAATCCCGCGCGGGGAGATTCCCGCCCTGTTCTCCAACGGGCAGGCCGAGGATGTGGTCCGTTGCGTCAAGGAGGCGGGATTTGTGTACGTGGCGCTCGATATGGAAGGGTTCCGCTCGGGAAGCATGAACGAAGTGCTCTCCGGCCGGAAGCCGATTCCGGTGGCCGTCCTGCCGTGAACCCCCAGGACTTGCAATCGCTTCTCGAGCGCGTGCGTGCGGGAGAGATTTCGCCCGGCGAGGCGGCTGGACACCTTCGCAAGCTGCCCTTCGAAAACCTGGGCCACACCCGGGTGGATCATCACAGAAACCTGCGGACCGGATCCCCCGAGGTGATTTACGGGGAAGGAAAATCTCCCGCACAGGTGGTGGAGATTGCGCAATCGCTGGCGAAGAGCCGCCAAACCGTCGTCGTGACGCGCGCCACGCCCGACCAGGCCGATGCGGTGCAAGAAGCCTTGCCCGGGGCCGTTCACCATGCCGAGGCGCGGATGATCGTTGTGGCCCAGTCCCCGCCCCCCGCCCGGACCGGGTGCATATCCGTCGTCTCCGCCGGAACGGCCGATATGCCCATTGCGGAAGAGGCCGCCGTTACCGCCGAATCCTTGGGCTCCAATGTCCAGCGCATCTACGATGCCGGCGTCGCCGGGCTCCATCGGCTTTTGGCGGAACTGGACTCGCTCCACAGCTCGAACGTCATCGTCGCCGTGGCGGGCATGGAAGGCGCCCTGCCATCGGTGGTTGCAGGCTTGGTGGGCGCGCCTGTCATCGCCGTTCCCACCTCGGTGGGCTACGGCGCGAGCCTCGGCGGGCTGACCGCCCTCTTCGCGATGCTTACCTCATGCTCGGACGGCATTTCGGTCGTCAACATCGACAATGGTTTCGGCGCGGGCTGCCAGGCCCACCTCATCAACCGGCTGGCTTCGAAACCATGAAAACCATCTATTTCGATTGTTTCGCCGGGGCGAGCGGTGACATGCTCCTGGGGGCGATGCTCGATCTGGGCCTTTCCCTGGACGCTCTGAAAGAGCATCTCGGCAAACTCGATTTGGCCGGCTACGATATTACTCTTGAGCCGGTCGTGAAATGCGGTGTGACCGCGAAGCAATTCCGGGTCAAAACCCACCCCGCTCAAAGCGGCGGCGGCGCCCATCACATAGGAAGTCCGGCCACCCATGGGCGCTCCCTGAAGACCATCGAGCGGATCATCGGGGAAGCGCAAATCCCGCCTCGGCCGCGGGAACGGGCGCTCAAGGCCTTTCGGCGGCTTGGAGCCGTGGAGGCCGGCGTCCACGGGGTTCCGGTGGAATCGGTCCATTTTCACGAAATCGGCGCGATCGATTCCATCGTCGATATCACCGGATATTTCCTCGCCCTCGAACTCATGGATATCGAAAGGGTTGTCTCCTCCCCCCTTCCGCCCGGAAAAGGATTCGTCCAGACCGCCCACGGGCGAATGCCTGTGCCGGCTCCCGCGACCGCCAAACTCCTGGAAGGAATCCCCGTCGCCGATAACGGGATGGAGGGCGAGATCCTGACGCCAACGGGGGTGCTCCTTCTCTCGGAGAGCGCCGAAGCCTTCCAGGCAATGCCCTCGATGACGGTCACCGCCGTCGGCCATGGCGCGGGAGAAAAGGAGCAGTCCATTCCCAATATTGTGCGCGCTTTTTGGGGTGAAGGCGGCACGGTCCCGCTCGCCGCCTCTCAGCCGGATACGATTTCCATCCTGGAAACCAATATCGACGATATGAGCGCGGAAATTTTTCCCCACGTCATCGAAGGGCTCATGTCGCGTGGCGCTCTGGACGCATTCGTCATCCCCACCATCGGGAAAAAAGGGCGGCCCGCCTCCCTACTTACCGCCTTGTGCCCAACAGAGAAACACGATGCCCTTATTCTCTATTTATTCCAGGAAACGACGACCCTTGGTGTTCGCCACCGGATATCCGCGAGAACAACTGCGGAGCGCGACTGGATAGAGGTGAAACTTCCCTGGGGGCAGGTCCGGGTGAAGCGGGCGCGTTATCAGGGACGGGCCGTCAATCTCGCTCCGGAATTCGAGGATTGCCGGAATTTGGCCGAATCGGCCGACGTTCCACTAAAAGAGGTCCTGAATGCGGCTGCCGCCTGCGCGAGGCGCATTTTGACGGGAGAGCAGGAGAAGCCGTGAAAATCCAGCTCCGCCTCTATGCGGATTTCGAGGAGAAAATGCCGTCCACGTTGGAGGAGGACGGCTCGGCCAGCATTGAATTTGAGAAAGGCGCAGAGGTGAAGGACATCCTGGATCGATACAAAATTTCCTATGAGGACGCTTACGTCATTCTCCTGAACGGCCGCCACGCAAAAAAAGAAACGCTCCTCATCGAAGGCGCTGAGCTTTGCATATTCCCGCCGGTTGTCGGCGGTTAGAAAGCTATTCTTTCCGAGCGACCATCAATACAAATTCACCTTCCTGGACGGTCTCTTCATTTTGATTCATCAATTTTATGCCCAGGGTGACCAGACCCTGCCCCTTGTTTGTCAGCCGGGTCATTTTCACTTCGACTTTCGCATGAACCGTATCATCGAACATGATTGGTTTTCGAAACCGCATCTCAACGCCCATGAAAGCCTCAACCGTACCCTCTAGGATACCCAGCCGGGTGATAAGTCCGGACAGATAGGAGAGCCCCAAAAGGCCATGCGCGATGCGGTCGCCGAAGGGCGACTTTGATGCGGCCTCGGCGTCCGTATGCAGGTAGGTGTAATCCCCGGTAAGCCCCGCGAACGCAGTGACATCCGCCTCCCCGATGGTCCGCGCGGCCGTTTCCCAAATGCGGCCCGCCTCAAAATCTTCAAAGTACAGGCCCGTTGGAGCATTGCCCACAACCAGCAAGCCTCCCGGTAAAATTCATTTCAGCTAGATTCGGGCTAGCGAATCCGGAAGCGGTAAATGATCTGGCCCCACTCCTCGCGCGGGGGCTCATCATGGCGAAGTGCGGTGAAGCGCCACTGCCTCAGATTATTTCCCGCGATTGCCTCTAGATACGCGCTACCCTTTCGGATGGGAACCAGACGCCCCACCGTGCCGTCGGACAAGACCCAAAACCGAAGTTCAATGTCACCCGAGGATTCGAGATTCTTCACTATCGGCGGCGGGGGACGGAAAACGATTCTTCTCGCGGCGGCAGGTCCGCGAATGGATTGCCGCCCGGTCCCCGCACCGCCCACTAGCGCGTATTTGGATACTTCTCTTTCGAAATCTCGAATTTCTCCCCTGCCCAACCCAGCCAACGGATTTTTCCCTGGAATCAGACTCTTCCCCGCTCCCGGCTTACCGAGTGGGAGGAAAACCTCTTCGGGCGTGACAGAGGAATTTTCCTTTTTCTGAAATGCAAGCATGTCCAAAGGCGTCACCGGCTGCGGCATGTTCAGTCCCGGCATACCAGCTGCCAAAATGCTCCTTGGAATATTCCGGGGCGGCGGAATTTTATGTTCTACATTAATTTTTGGATTGGATTTTTCCAGCCCCCTCCCTTTCTTTATCAACAAACGCTTCAAATCGAGGGGTTCAGGCTGGGAAACCTCCGGAATGGGTTTGGGGCGGAGAGCATCGGGAATCGGCACTTCGCGGCGAAGCATCTTCACTTCAATGGAATCTTCTGGAATTTCCTCGATTAGAATCGGACGAATTCCGGGACCAAAAATAAATAGCGCCGCATGAACGACCATAGACAACACCATCGCGGATATCAGTGTGCCACTCATCGCCTGCCTCCGTTTCCGTCTTGGCTGGAAGAGGAGCTATTTCTTCTCTTTTGGCCGCCTGGTGGGCGAGGTCGCTATGGCAATCCGATCCGCCCCGGCTTGTTTGGCGACGTCCATCACCCGAACCACGAAGCCGTGCGGAACGTCGCGATCCGCACGGAGAATCAGAGCCGCTCCGCGTTGGAACTTGAGTTCATTTTCGAGGCGTCCCCAAAGTGCTTTGAACTGGACAAGCTCGTTGTTGAGGAATACCCGCTTGTCCCTTGCAATGATTAAAATCAGATCCTTCCGGGCGGGCTGCTCGGATGTTACGGTTCGCGGGAGTTGAACCTTGATTCCAGGCTGAAGAATGAAAGAAGAACTCAGAACGAAAAAAAGGAGCAAAAGGAAAATTATGTCGATCATCGCAGTCATACCCGGTTCAGCCTGAATGCGTTTGCGTTCCCTGATTTTCATGTCATCTCTTTAGCATATCGACGAGACGGAAAGAATATTTTTCCATTTCAAGAATCAGCCGGTCGGATTTGATGGTGAAATAATTATAAAAAATAAGCGCCGGAATGGCGACGACAAGCCCTGATGCAGTCGTGATCAGGGCCTCGCTGATGCCGCCGGCCAGTTGGCTGGGATGGGCTATGCCTTTTTCGCTAATGACGGTGAATGTTCGAATCATTCCGAATACCGTTCCCGTAAGCCCGAGCAGCGGGGACACTGCCGCGATGGTTCCGAGCATGCCCAGATAGCGATCCAGGGTAGGGACTTCCTGCCTGGCTGCATCCTCGACGATGGTTTTGAGTTCTTCCCGGTCCCGATCATGATTCATGATAGCAGAAAGAAGAATTCGTCCCATCACCGAGGGCTGCCGCCGACAAACGGTCATCGCCTCCCCGATTTGGTTATCAGCGAGAAGCTCCTTCACCCGCTGAAGAATATCGAGACGAAGGATGCGGTTGGTTCTAAGACTGAATGAACGCTCCAAAATGATCGCTAAGGTAATGACAGAGAATATCCCCAATGGAATCATTATCACGCCTCCGCGAGCCAAAAAATCAATCATCGCGGTCCATCCTTTCATTCATCGAAAGAGGAAAATGCATCAGAAAAATTGCGAAACGTATAAATCCTCCTACCGGCGGGAGCCCGTCTTTTTCATAAGACGCGCAACCGCATCCTCGGCCACTTTTCGCATCGCACCCTTGGGGGCAACCAGCCGCATTTTCTGAAAAATGCGAAGTGCAGTCGTATGCCTTCCGGCTCTTTCATACAATTCGCCCGCCCGCGCGAGCGCTCGCGTAATCCATATTGTCTGCTTTGGATACCGATAGGTCAACTTGAGAAATTCCGACGCCGCCATCCGGTCCCCTCGACGGGAAAGGAGGACTGCCCGGCTGTATTGGGCCTCCGCCGCCACTTTGGGATCGTCCGACAAAAGAGCGAACTTTAGAGCCTTGGCCGCATCATCGAGTTTCCCCTGCTTTGAAAGCAAGGCCGCCAAAAGAAGGGCGGAGGTAGTTTGAAGCCCGCTGCCCCTGATTCTTGAATCCTCAACCACCTTCTTCAGGTAAATTACCGCTGTGGCACCATCGCCGAGCTTTGCCGCACAGCGGCCCGCCTCAAATAATGCAACCGGAATGTAATTGTGCCCGGGGTAGCGCCTGATAAATTTCCCTAGCCTCTCTTTGGCCTCGGCGCACCGGCCCACACTTGCCAAAGATTCGGCTATCCCAAAAACAGCGTCTGCACGCAACGGGCTCTGGGGATATCGGGCAATCAACGACTCATATGTATCGAGGGTCGCATCCAGCTTATTCCGGCGTTTGTGGATGTTCGCGATTCGCAACAAGGCCTGGGCGGCCAAACGGTTCGACCCATGGCGAGTAAGCAACTCCCGGTAGGTGCGAAGAGCGGCGTCATAATCTCCCTGCGCCAGGAGAATTTCCCCCATTTGGAAACCCAGGGAAATAGCGAGTTCATCACCCCCGTATTTTCCAATAAACTTCGTGGACTCCGAAAAGAACATTGGATAATCCTTTTGCCGCAAACGGGTCAATATCAGGCCATATTCCGCATCCCTCCGTCGAGGATGTTTCGGGAAGCGGTTTATCATCAAGCGATACGCACGATCAGCCTGCGAGTAGCGGCCTTCATTGTAGAAAGCATCCCCGACGCGCAAATACGCTACCGCAACAAGGGGCGACTTGGAATGGCGTTCGGAAAAATCCAACAATTGGTTGCGAGCAATGGCGTAGCGCCCCTGCTGAAACAAAATTAGCGCTATCCAGAATTCCACCTCAGAAGCGGCGGCACTTTTGGGGTATTTTTTTAGATATCGCGTGAAAATATCGGTAGCTTCGTCAAGCCGGTATCTTCGGAAAAGAAGTTTTCCTTTTTCGAGAAGCGCCTCTCTCGCAACATCCTCGCCGGCAAATCCCTTTTCAATTCGCTCAAACGCGCGGAGGGCCCCCGCATAATCGCCTAGATTGAATCGAGCCTCCCCCGCACGGGCAAGTGCCTCAGCGGCAAGGGGACCGCGCGGCTTCATCGTAAATATGCGGTCGAATACAACGGCTGCCTGCTTCCACTCTTTTTTTCTGTAATGAATCCAGGCAAGAGCCGCCTGGGCCCGGTACCATTCATCCGAATTTCGGGGAATTTTTTTTAAGGCGCGGCGAGCCAGGTCAAGAGCCCCTGCTTCAAACGCCGCCTCTCCATACCAAAGAGCGGCCTCATCATCCGAGGCCTTAGCATTTTTTGAGGCTCCTGCGAAAAAAGCCCAATGGTTGAGCACTTCCT
Organism: Nitrospinota bacterium; assembly: GCA_003506735.1. Classification (GTDB taxonomy): domain Bacteria; phylum UBA8248; class UBA8248; order UBA8248; family UBA8248; genus UBA8248. The sequence continues at coordinate 7,230 of DNYS01000106.1, read as the reverse complement.
GCGCTCCCGCGTAGTCTTTCAATCGAAAAGCGGCAAATGCGGTCGCCATGGCTGCCGAGCGGGCAACGCTGCTTTCGGCCCCGCGCAACCTCTTTCCCACAGGCGGCTTCTCGGCTCCTGACCTCAAGATACCGAAGGCTTCTCTCACTTTTCCCAGATGGTACAAGCTTAATCCTTCAATGATTCGCCCAAGGCGGTATATGCGTCCCAATGGGTGATTATCGCTAACGGATGCAGCGAGTTCTTGCGCCTTTTGGTAGTCGCGCTCCCGAAATAGAGCCCATGCCGTTTGAAGTTGCAAAGGTGCGATCTGATCGCTTCCAGGATACTTTTGGGAAAATTCTTTTAGCAGGCGCTTCGCCTTGGCCGAGTTGGTCTCAATTTGCGCGGCGAGTGCGCCTGCCTCGGCGGACTGCACAAGCTGGTGACCTGGATGCCTTCGAAAGAAGAGGGCAAAGGCGTGGCCCGCTTCTTCCGTCTTCCCGAGAAGAAGGCGCGACCACCCCACTCCGTTGAGTGCCTCACCCAACAGATCAGAATTTTTCTTTCCTCTCGGGGTACGAGTCGATTCAGCCTGCAGGTATGCCTTTTCGGCGCTTGAAAGGTTCCCCGCCATTAAATGTAAATGACCTATCGATACAAGGGCTTTTAGGGCATGCGGATTTTTCTCCACCGCCAATATCCGGAGAACTTCTATCGCCCGCCGATGGGCACCCAACTTGATATGGGCCCAAGCTCTGAGAAAATGCGCCTCGGCTGATGCAAACCCGCCCAGCGGCCATTTCCCCGAATCGAGCCATCGCAAACACGCCTCGTACTCCCTTTCCTCGCAATGGTTCGCGGCAAGCGCGTACCGGGCAGCCGCCCGATAGCGGCCGGCCGATGAGGAATTCATTTTCAAGAGACTTTTTCTCCCTTGAATGCTCTCCTCCCGCCGGCCAAGTTTCATCAAAGTCTCAGCTGCCCAAAACTGAGCAGCTGCCTTCAAGCGAAGCGATTTCGCCAATTTCAAAGTTTCGTCAAACAAGGCAAGTGCCTCGACGGGGGCATTCTTTTTCAAGTAGGCCAAACCGCTCTCGAATACCTTCTTTACGTCCCCAAAGAGACGCGAAAAAGTGCCTGAAATCTCGGTCAACTCCGGGTCCGGATCATCTTCCGGGGGAATCGGACGGGGAAGAAAGGGTATTTCCGGAATAGCCGCACGGGGAAAAATTTTCGGAATCCGGATCCCAAGCTGGCTAGGCGGGGTGGGGCGGACACGCTGGGCAATGAGCCGCTCGATATTGGGCGACTCAATGACAACCTCCGGAAGGGAAACGGAGAGTTTTTTCCCGGACGTATCTTCCGCACCAAATACGGCGCCTCCATAAATTCCGAGGACGAAGATGAAAAATACGGCCCGAATCCGAGGGATGACCCCAAATGTAAATTTGCGCTGCCGGAGCGAGTCTCTCATTGTCATCACCGAAAAAGCGGAACTTGTCTTTTTACTTTCTCTTTCCGCTCTTCAATCTCTTTGAGATAGGCTTCAATCTGGTTTACCCGGGCCGTTGCCCGGCGTCCTTCCCGGACCCTGGGGTCATCCTCGGCTCCATCGGCCGGGATAATCTTGCTAATGCGCGAGTAATAAGATAAAGCTCGGTTCCATTCCCCGCGCCGCTCCAACAAGGCCGCCGCATGCCATCCGGCAGCCCTGCGCCATTTAGATTTTGACAATTCCCCTGACGCCAAGCGCTCGAAGGAGGCAAGCGCCTCTTTCAGCTTTCCCCGATCCTCGAGATCCAGAGAAATTTGGTATCTCGCCGACTCAAAAATTTGCTGCCGGGGGGAGCGAACAGCAAGGCGGTAGGCCTTCAGAGCCGCCTGCCGATTCCCCTCCGCATCCCTCAAACTTCCCAGCCGAAACGCCGCCTCCGTTACCAACGGATGGCCAGGAAAACGATCCACAAACGAACCGTAGGCGTCCGCCGCCCGGCCCAATTCCTCGGTCTGCTCAAAAACGACACCCATTTGATAGGCCACTTCGGCATCATCGGGATTCAACACTAAAATTTCCTTGAAGAAGGCCGACGCATCGGTGAATTTATTATCCTTCAATAAACATGATGCGGAAATACGCAACAGGCCCAAACGCCGGGAATTATCTATCTCGCCGGCAAGCGCTTTCTCCGCCATTTCGACCGCAAGGGGGCACTTGCTCAACTGGAAAAGGACCTGCACCCATAAAATCTGTCCTTCCCGCCGATCGGAAGGAGATAAATCATTCCAATTTTCAAGCGCCTCGCTGGCCTTTGTCCATTCACCCGCAGATGCCGCATCATGCGCCAGGAGGAGCCAAATTTCCCTTCTTCGTTTGGCGTCTCCCTTTTCATCCTTCGCATAAGGCAGGAGAACGACCCGGCTCTCCTTGATTTTCCCCATCTCCCGATACAGCCGGCCGGCATTCAGCCGCACCTCCCTCTGCATTTTCGCCGGCAAAAGAGGAAGAGCCTCCATCAACCCCCGCAGTGCTACCTCTTTATCTCCCCGCGCCTCAGCAATTGCAGCCAAACGCAGACGGGCGCTGGAGGCCAGTTCCGGGCGCCTTGCACCTATTAAAACCCTTCTGAAATAGATCTCGGCCTCCTCGTAGCTTCCCAACTGATAAGCGCACTCCGCGCGAAGAGAAGCCACCTCGGCCCTGTTTTTAACCGGCACACGCGCTCGGGGAACCAACTTGGCCAGCCGAACGGCGGGCTTGCATTTGCCCTCCCGAAAATGAATGCCCGCCGCGCGGAGGACCCCCCGATACGACCCACTCAATAGTTCGGGATGAGCCTTCTTTTCGTCATCCTTGAGGCTTACGATTCGGGATAGCAATTTTTCATATTTTGCGGCGGCATCCTTGAGATGACCTGACTTTTCCAAAATCTCGGCTATTTGCAAATCAGCGGCAATTCCAACTGGCAATCGACCGGACGATTGAGCGACAATTCCATAATGCTCCATCGCCTCAACTTTCATGCCGGCGGATTGAAGGCACCCCGCGAACATTAACTGATCGCCTGGAGTCAACTCCGCCCCCCGTTTCGCGGCCTCATTGGCAAACCGAAGCGCCTCGCGGCCGCTCCAGCCGCACCCGCCGGAATACTTTACGCCCCGGAGAAATCTGCCAAGCAACCTGGACGTTCCCATTTTCGCTGAAACTATTCGGCGGTAGACTTTAGCCGCCCGTTGGTATTCCTTTTTCGCCCACCACGAATCAGCCGCACCGCGCATCGCTTTTTGGCGTTGGCGGGCGGATAAAAGAAGAGCGAGTGTTTCCTCGAACGTCACAGCAGCTTTTTGATATTTTTTTTGGCCATAGAGACTCGCCGCAAGCGCCAGGCGAAACTCGGGACGACCCGCATCTTTCGGGTTCTTATCCATGACGTCCCGAAAAGTAGTTTCGGCCCGCGCATATTTTTTTAAATGGAACTGAATAAATCCCAGGCGCAGCCGAGCCGTCCGGCTTCTGGCGCTTTTAGGATAACGGCCAATATTTGATTGATATAAAGCCTCGGCCTCTTCATAGCGTTTTAATTGGTCAATCGTTCTTGCCCGTTCGAATTCGACCGCCTCCACACGAGGGTCGTCCGGCAAAAGATCGACAAACTCTTTCATCGCGACCGCAGCGCCCATCCACTCCCGGGCCTTGAGGCGAATTTGCGCCATCCTGTACACCGATTCGGCGCGAAACGGCCCTTTGGGAAGCGATGCATACACTTTGGCTGCACTCGAATTATCGCCTATTTTTTGAAACATTTCGGCCAATTGAAACCGGATTTTCGGCGCCCTCTTGTCTTTTGAGTGGCGCGTCAGAAACTCCCGGTGCACCGAAATTGCCTCTTTATATTTCTCAGCGTGCCGCAAGGCTTTGGCAAGAAAATATCGAGCGTTCGCCGCTCGCGGACCTCCGGGTTGGACATTCAAATAGCGCGCAAGAGCATCGGCGGCCGGGTCATAGAATCCATCCTGATACGCTTTCAGGCCGAAAAGAAGGATGTTTTCGGGTTTTTCGCGGTCTTGAGTGAAGGCTGATGAGGCCATCAAACCCGCAACTGCCCCCACCACCAGAAAAAGGCAAACCCTATTCCTGAGGTTTGTGCCCCCTCCAAATCCCCAAACATTCATCTGTTAAAGCTCCAACGGGATGTTATCGATCAGGCGCGTCGTTCCAATACGAGCGGCTACGGCTATCCGAGCGGATATATCGACCCGCTCAAGGGGCTTTAGGGTATCAGGATCGACAACCGCGATATAATCAATTTTAGCCTCCGCCATTTCGAGTTCCTGGCTGACCGCCAGGATCAGGATCGACGCTTCCTTTTCCCCCGCAGCGAAAAGCTCGGTTGCCTTGCGCAATCCCCGACTCAGGGAAAGAGCCCTTTTACGCTCATCTCCCTGAAGATTGACATTCCGGCTGCTCAACGCCAGGCCATCCTTTTCGCGCACCGTTGGGCAACCTATAACCTCAATGCCCAGGTTCAAATCCAAGGCCATCCGCCGAATCAAAATAAGCTGCTGATAGTCTTTTTCGCCAAAATATGCCCGGTCAGGTTTACAGGCCGCGAACAATTTGGCAACGACCGTTGCTACTCCCCTGAAATGACCCGGCCTGTGTGGTCCGCACAGGCCCTCGGCCAATGAAGGGACCTCAATCAAAGTGGAAAATTCTTTTCCGTACATAGCATCGGCCGTTGGTGAGTAGATGGCGACAACGCCTCTTGAGCGGCAAATGCGGATATCCGATTCATAATCTCTTGGATAGGTGCCATAATCCTCGCCTGGGCCAAATTGAGTGGGGTTCACGAAAATGCTGACGACAACAGTTGGACACTCTGAAACCGCGCGGTCGATTAAATGGATGTGCCCCTCATGAAGGGCTCCCATGGTCGGCACCAAGCCGAGCGGCCCATCATTCGCCCGCAAAGACCCCGCCAAATTCCGCATTTCAGCCGGAGAGGAGACAATTTCCACGATATTGTCCATTTAGCCCCAAGCCGCGCCATCCACCAGACAGGCCGTCCAGATCCTCGGCCACCGACCTGTGAATGCCCTGCCCAGGCAATGAGGCGGAAACCGCACATTCCTGATCAACAGGCCCCTGTTTGCACCCTAAATTCCGGCGGACTAATCGAATACTCTCAGATTTTGAGGGATGAAAACAAGACAAGTTTTATACGGCAAATGATTTTAGAAGATCCCCCCCGCCCTAGGTCCATTGCTCATCGAGGCGCTTGATCCAAGGCCCTCCTACGGGCAATTCGCTGAGGAGTTGCGCCGCCGTTTTCCCGATAGGGGGATGGATCATTTCAGGAGCCAGTTCGGCCAGTGGCTCCAGGACAAATCGCCGCTCATGCATGCTTGGATGGGGCACCCTGAGACCTGGAGATTCGATTGTCCGGCCAGCGTACAAAAGAAGGTCAATATCGATCCTGCGAGGCCCCCAGCGAACAGTTCTTTTTCGGCCCATCTCCTCTTCCACTTGGAGAATGGAGGCCAAAATCTCCATGGGAGAGAGACGTGTTCTCCACTCAGCGACGGCATTGAAAAACTGAGGCTGTTCGACTGGACCTACAGGCTCGGTGAGGTAGAAAGATGAAATTCCATGGAAATGGAGACCGGGGACTTTTTTCAGTCGTTTTACTGCCTCTTTAAGCTGGGCGGCAGGTTCATCCAGATTCGCGCCGAGCGAAACAAAGATACGCGATTCTTCGCTCAATACCCTGCTTTCTGAATACGGGCGATGGCCTCGCGAATGCGGTCTTCGGGAACGGTCAGCGCCATGCGAATGTACCCTTCACCGGTGGGGCCAAATCCGTTGCCAGGGGTCGTTACCACGCCGCAGTTTTTCAAAATATGCCCGGTAAATTCAGACGAAGAATAGCCCTCCGGGCATTTTATCCATACATAAAATGTCGCTTTCGGTGTATTGGCCTCCAGACCAAGCTCCGCAAGGCCTTCGAGCATCACATCACGCCGCCCTTGATAGGTTTTACACATATCCGCGACACACTCCTGGTCAGCACCCAGTGCGCCTATCGCGGCTTCCTGGACCGCCTGAAATACACCCGAATCCACATTGGTCTTGATAGCCCCCAGGCCGGCCAAAACATCTGAGTTTCCCACGGCAAAGGCAATGCGCCAGCCCGTCATGTTGTATGTCTTGGACAGCGAATGAAATTCCACACCGATTTCTTTTGCTCCCTCGGCATTCAAAAAACTCACCGGACGATAGCCATCGAATGCTATCTCCGAATAGGCGATGTCGCTGCAAACAATGATGGCGTAACTTCGGGCGAATTCGACCACCTCATTGTAAAATCCCACTTCAGCGCAAGCGGATGTGGGGTTATTTGGATAGTTCAGAAACAAGAGTTTTGTACTTTTGGCAACCTCAGAGGGAATATCACCCAAATTGGGCAGAAAACCCCGGTCCTCGGCCAAGGGCATAAAGTGGACCTGCCCATCGGCAAAATAAGTTCCGATTTCGTATACGGGGTATGCTGGATCGGGAACAAGGGAATAATCTCCCGGATTGATGAATGCCAATGGAATATGGGCGATTCCCTCCTTTGAGCCAATCAAGGAGAGAACCTCGGTCCCCGGATTGAGATTGACCCCAAATCGGCCTTCGTACCAATCGGCACAGGCCTTCCGAAATATTTCCATCCCCTCATAGGAAGGATATCGGTGATTTTGGGGGCGTCGGGCGGCCACGAAAAGCTCATTTATAATATGGTCAGGCGTCGGCAGATCGGGGTCGCCAATGCCCAAACTGATGATGTCCCATCCCTCGTCCTGGGCTTCTTTCTTCATGCGGTCAATTTCAGCAAAGAGATACGGAGGAAGACGCTTGAGGCGCTCGGCCCGCTCAAAAGAAAATGAAGACATCAGTCACCTCAAAATGAAGACCAAATAGCCATTTTATTGGAAAATTTCAGTAAATTTCAAGGTTTCCCGTGAAACGTGGTGGAAACCTAGCATGTCACCTCCTCACCAGCAAGTCAGTTCAAAAAATCAGGCCAATATTATATATATCAATTAAAAACACCTAATTTCATCTAAAATGGTTGAACTTTATCCGATGAATCATTGGAAATAATGGTTTTAATCGATCATAAATAGTGGTAGGTTAGTTTTGAGTGATGGTGATGTTTATAAGATATTGATTTCAAGTGGTATAATGTACAGCTAGCCTTCTTCCGT
>DNYS01000044.1:24626-24818 GCA_003506735.1 Nitrospinota bacterium | reverse complement strand
CCATTCAAATACCCGACCACTGCGCGAAACAGCTTCTCGACAAATTCATCGCCGGAACGCGCAAGGCCAGCCAGCCCGTCGAACTCATCGCCGACTGCGGCGCCTAGCGGCCGGGCCCCTAAACCGGGGCGGACCGCGTATTTCCGGGACGCCTCCCGGGCATGAAAAGACAAAAAAAGCGGCGGACGGGAA
>DNYS01000044.1:0-24558 GCA_003506735.1 Nitrospinota bacterium | reverse complement strand
CCACCCCCCCCCCCCGCCCCCCGCTCTGCTTTCGCGGTTCTCGCCCGCCTTTAGGCCATGACCGCCTCACCCACGAGGCCGTAGGATTTCGCGAAGGCCTCGAGCTTCTTCAAGTTCGCCTCCGAGGGCGGGCAAAGCGGCAGCCTGTATTCGAGACCAATCTTTCCCATGATCGAAAGCGTCGCTTTTGCCGGAATGGGATTCGACTCGATGAACATCATCTTGTTGAGCTCCCACATCTTATAGTGCAGCTCCAGTGCCCGGCTGGTGTCGCCGTCCAGTTGCGCCTGGCACATTCCGGCCACGTCGGCGGGCGCGACGTTCGCCGTCACCGAGATGGTCCCCTTCCCGCCCATCATCATCAGCGGCAGGTTCACGAAATCGTCTCCCGAAAGAACGGTGAAATCGTCCGGGCATTTGTGGATGACATCGCAAATCATCTGGAGGCTTCCGCTCGCCTCCTTGATGGCGACGATGTTGGGAATCTCCGCCAGCCGGGCGACCGTCTCGGGGGCGATGCTGATCACCGTCCGGCCCGGAACGTTGTAAACCACGATGGGGATATCGGTCGATTCGGCCACCGCCTTGAAATGGAGGTAGAGGCCTTCCTGGGTGGGTTTGTTGTAGTAGGGAACCACGACGAGCGCGCCGTCCGCTCCCGCCTTCTTGGCGAAGCCCGTGCGGCGAATCGCCTCGGCGGTGCTGTTCGAGCCCGAACCCGCGATCACGGGAATCCGGCCATCGACGCGCTTGATGATGAGATCGATCACCCCGTCCTGCTCTTCGTGGCTGAGGGTGGCCGCCTCGCCCGTCGTCCCGCAGGCGACGATTCCGTGGGTGCCGTTCTCCAGATGGAAATCGACGAGGGCGCGAACCCCGTCTTCGTCCACCTTTCCTTTCCGGAAGGGAGTAACTATCGCCACATTGGAGCCTTCAAACATCGCCGTTCCTCCTCAGGTTTGCCGCTTTTCCGCGCGGCGCGGCGCCCGATATTCCCTTCGTCAGTGCGGACCCCCGGGCGGTTCCATCGAGTAAACCCTCAATTTCAAGGACCTTGGGCCGAATCCTAACAAACCCCCCATCCCCGCGCTAGCGGATTCATTGCCGCCCCACCGCGCCGCCGGCGGCCGGCGCCCCGCCCGTTCGGGGGTCCCCCCCTCCGCGGAAAATCCCCCCCTGGTGCCTGAAATTATCTTTGTCCGGAATTTTTGATTGACATGGCACGCTCAAAACATTAGAATATTCATGAAAATCAATTAGATATGCCTTCGCCCCAATAATTTGCATCAGATATTTGCAGCAGGCAATGGCGCTCGTCCAAATCCTTCTCTTGGGGCCGAATCATGCCAACGATCCTCTCCCGCGCTGAATTGAATTTCCGAATATTTCCGATTCCGGCCCTCATTCTGGCCATCGCGGCCCTTGCCATCGCGCCGCCGGGCGAGGCCCGGAGCCGCAACAAGAGATCGAGGCCCTTCCGCTCGGCACTGCTCATCGAGGCGGAAACCGGCCAGGTCCTCAAATCCATTCGCCCGCGCCTGCGGGTGATCCCGGCCTCCATCGTCAAGATGATGACCATCCTCCTCACCCTGGAGCGGGTGCAGGAAAAATCCATCTCCATGAACGATATCGTCGTCACATCGAGAAAAGCCGCCAGGATCGGCGGGCAACAAGTGTACCTGAAGCAGGGCGAACGGTTCAGGCTGAAAGAATTGCTCAAGGCCGTCGCGATCAACTCGGCCAACGACGCCGCCTACGCGATCGCCGAACACGTCACCGGCGATGCGGATATATTCGTGGAAATGATGAACGACCGGGCGCGCGAACTCGGAATGGCCGACACCCGTTACGTCAACGTCCACGGGCTCCCGCCCAACCGCGGCCAGCCCCCCAACCTGATGAGCGCCCGCGACGCAGGCATCCTCGCGCAGGCGCTTTTAAAATTTTCCATCGTCACCCAGTGGGGAAAAATCAAGAGAGCCCCCTTCCGCGGCGGAAAATTCATCCTCACCAACACGAACCGCCTTGTGGGCCGCTTTCGCGGCATTGACGGCATCAAGACCGGCTCCTACCGGAAGGCGGGCTACAGCATCGTGGCCACCGCCAAGCGGGGCGATCTTCGCCTGATCGCCATCATCCTCAGCTCAGGCCACCCCCGCCGCCGCTTCCAGGAGGCCAAGCGCCTCCTGTCATGGGGATTCGCGAAATTCCGGTGGTACCAGTCCAAGGCCTCGGTTTCGGGCCGCGCCCTGACGGTGAAAATACAGAGCGGCCAAAAAGACCGTATCCGGCTGACATCCATGGGGAATTTCCGCAAACTCGTCCATCGCGGGGAGGTGCGGAATATCTCCGTCCGCAGGGAAATTCCATCTTTCCTGGCCGCTCCCGTTCAAAAGGGTCAGCAGGTGGGCCGGCTGGTGTTCGAGCTTCGGGGAAAAGAAATGGGCGAGTTGCGCCTTGCGGCGGGCGAATCGGTGGACCGCCTCGGATTTTTCCAGACGCTCATCCGGCTCCGCTAGAGGCCGCCTCCCTCTCCCCTCCCATGAACGGGAGCGCCATCGCCAGGTAGGCGAGCATCACGACCTCCGAGTCGCCGTAGTTGTATTCGAACAACCCGGCCCCGAAAAACCCCGCGACCGCCGCAAGCCCTCCCGCCGCCAGGAAACGCCTCTCGAACGGGGCCTCCCCGAGTTTTCTCAGGCGCCGCGCCGCCTCCCAAAAAAATAGCGCCATGATCCAGACCCAGGCCGCAAGAGCCGGGACCCCGCGCTCGGCGGCGATCTGGAGCAGGTTATTGTGGAGGTGGCCCGTGCGCTTTTTCACCGCAGCCGGATGCGCGTAGCGGGTGTAGGTGCGCTTGATCATGTCGAGGCCCGTGCCGAACAGCGGCCGATCCCGGACCATCCTCATTCCGCTCTCCCACATGAATATCCGCTCGCGCGCCGTTGTGTCCTGTAAATCGCCGATGCTCCAGATCCGCTTGCGCACCGGGGCCGGGGAGAGAATCAACACGAGCGCCGCGAACCCGGCGATCAGTGCGCCTCCCTTCACGCTCCGCGCTGCGGCGGCGGCGCAAACTGCCGATGCGCCGAAGCCGATCCAGGCGTTGCGGCTGAAGGTCGTGAGCATCGCGGCGGCGATCAATACTCCGGCGGCGGCGATCCACCACCTTCCCCGCGCTCCGCCGGACACGACGGTATAGGCGAAGGCCAGGGCTCCGGCGATGAGGAGGTATCCCCCCAGCGTCATGTAGATGCTAAAAAAGCCCGACATCCGGTTGGCGAGGCCGAGCGGATTCAACAGGGCGGCCCCCAGCGTGTAGGCGGAGACCGCCGCCGCCGCCGCGAGGAGCGCCTTCACCAGCCAGACCCCCTCGCGGGCATCCGCCACCGTGTGGATGGCACAGTAGAAAATGAGGATCTGAAATAGCTGCTTGGCGTCCGTCAGGCTCCGGGCGGGATCCTCGGATACGGCCGCGCTCAGCAGGGTCAGGCACGCGAACAGGGCGAAGGGCTTGCCGAGGGGAAACCGCCCGGCATCCGGGCGGCCCTCCCTCCAGAGGGAGACGAGCCAGGCGGCGATGGCCGTATAAACGAAAATCTGGGAGAGCGAAATGGAAAACGGCGAGGCGAGGACGAACCCGATCAGGCCGATCATCGAGACCCGGCTCCAGGGCGGGCGGGCCCCAAGCGCCTCGGCCGCCTCGCGGAGGGTGGCCAGCGGCCCGGCGGGCGAAGCCCCCCGCCCGGGCGTCATTTCAGGACCTCGAACTCGAAATGCATATCGTTGGCCGGAAACGTCCAGGAGAAATGCTTCTCGTACACCCAGGGCGAGAGGGCGCAGATCAGGCGCGGGATCAGCGAAATGACCGAGCGCCCAAAGATGAAGTGAAACGCCTTCTGGCGGAACAGGGGGGCCGTGTAGACGCCTCCCCGGGTCGGATGGTCGGTGAAGCACAAAAACGAGCGGCTCGTGAGGTGGAGATGGTGGACCGGGTCGCTCCACGAGTAGATGCTCGAGACGTGGGCGACGGTGATGACCACCTTCCCGCCCGGCCTGGCGACGCGGTGGACCTCCTCCATGACGGGAACGATGTTCCGGAAATGGTCGATCGTCTGGAGGATATGCACCTCATCGAACGCATCGTTCCGGAAGGGAAAATGTATCGATCGGCCGTCCACGTCCATATCGCAGCAAACGTCCGGCTCCGTCCGGGTCCGGATATCGACGCTCACCGCGCCCTCGACTTTTTTCCAGCCGCACCCCACGTCCAGAATTTTAGCCACCGACAATCTCCTGAAGAACGGTCTCGTACTCGCCCGCCACCTCGCTCCACCGCCTCGCCTCGGCGCGCCGGCGGCCCGCCTCGCCCATCGAGGCGGCCAGTTCCGGCGTGTTCAGGATGCGCACAATGGCCCCGGCCACATCTTCGGTATTTTCCGGATCGGCCAGCAGCCCGGACTCCCCCTCCGCCACCGCCTCGGACGAGCCGCCGCTCCGCCCGCCCACGACGGGCCTGCCGCAGGCCCCCGCCTCCAGATGGGCGATTCCAAACGCCTCGACCTGGCCCGTCGCGGAGTCCTCGCGCGAGGGCATAGCGAACACATCGCAGGCCTGATAATAGGCGTGCTCCCCCCGGCCCAGCTCGCCCAGGGGGACTTCTCCCGTGAATATTACCCGGTCATCCACCTCGAGCTCCTTGGCCAGCGCCCAGAGCGGAATCCCCTCCGGGCCGCCGCCCACGATCATATAGACGGTCTCGGGGACCTCCCGGAGGATGAGCGGAAGCGCCCGAATCACCGCGTCGAACCCCTTGACCGCCTGAAGGCGCCCCACCGAGAGGATCACCTTCTTCCCCTCGAGCCCTCGATTGCGCCGGACGATCTCGCCGTCCGCGCGCGGCCCGAAGGCCTCGAACGACACCCCGTTCGGAATCGCCACCGCCCACGCCGCGCGAAGGCCCAGCTCCTTCAGCCGGCCCAGCGCATACCGGCTCACCGCGATCACGGCGTCCGCGCGCGACAAGGCGGCGATGAGTTGCGCGCGCCGGGGAGAGCCGTACACCTCGTTTCCGTGGACGATGACGGCGAACGGAATCCCCAGGCGGCGGGCGGCCAGCGCGGGCCGCAGAAAATCCGCCCGGTGGGTCAGCAAAAGCGCCTCGGGCCGATCCCCGAAAATTTCCCCCGCCAGCCTCGGCCAGAGCATCGGTTTCCAGCCCACGCGCGATACCACGGCGGGCGCGGTTTCGGCATCGACAACGGAATCCTCCGCCTCCCCCCGCGCGAGCACCCGGACCCGGTGGCCCCGGCGCGCCAAGGCCCCGGCCAGGCGCGCGGAAAGGGTTTGCAACCCGCCCACCGAAGGCGGATAGGCGGCGGCGCAAACCAGCAACTTCACGGCCCCTCCGCCGCCGGGGCGGCGCCTTCGAGGTCGCGTTTTTTTTCCGCCACCACCTCCCGGTAAAGCGCTTCGGTCCGGTCCGTGTTCGCCGCCACGCTGAAGCCGAGGGCGAGTTCGCGCCCGGCGCGCCCCATCGCGGCGGCTTTTTCCCCGTCCATACAGGCCCGGATGAGGCCGGCCATCTCCCCGGCATCCGCCGGGTCCCGCATCACGAGCCCGCTCTCACCCTCCTCGACGATCTCGGCCCCGCCGCTGCAGGGCGAGAAAACGCAGGGCAGCCCGCTCGCCAAGGCCTCCAGGCATACGTTGCCGAACGGCTCGTAGAGGGTCGGAAAGACGAAGGCGTCCGCCCCCCGGTAGAGCAGGGGCGCGGAGATCTCCGCCCCGCAAAAGCGCACCCGATCCGATATGCCCAGCGCCCGCGCCTGCCGCTTGTAGGGGCGAGCGTTTCCCCTGCCGGCCACGATGAGCCAGGGCGGTCTCGCCGCGCTGTTCTCCAGGCGCGCGAACCCCTCGATCAGATACCGGAGGCCTTTCCTGAAAAAACCGCTCCCGATGTAGAGCACCGCGAACGCATCGGCGGGCACGCCGAGTCCGGCACGCAGGCGCTCCCTTTCGTCCCCCTGTGGCGGGCGGAACTCATCCGGGTCCACCCCGTTGTATATCACGGGGACATCCTCCCGCCCGAAGTGGCGGCGAATCTCCTCCGCCCCCCTCCGGCTGATCGCCGTCACCCTCCGCGCTCCGTCCCCGCGCATGATCCGCTCCTCAATCCGGAGGAGAACCCGGTGGAGCGGATCGAGCCGCTTCAGGGCCGACTTCCAGCCCGGCATATAGCGCGCGGAGACCTCGAGCCATTCCCGGTGGACGCCCTCTCCCGCGCGGTAGATGTCGCAGGAAAAGATCCGGTCGCACGAATGCACCACGTCGAACCCCCCCGCCTCCACCACCACCGTTGCCAGCGAGGCGAAGGAGAGTGCCTTCAGGAACGAGAACGGCCCTCGGACGTTCACCGGGTGCAACGTCACCGAGGGATGCGGAAGCTCGGGGCAGCGGCGCGCGATGAGGTGAACATCGTGGCCGCGCCGGGCGAGCTCGCCGGCCAGCATCCAGACGTAGCGCTCCACCCCGCCCTTGCGGTGAACCGCCGATCGGATGAGGGCGATCTTCATGGGCGCTCCGGAGGCATGTGACAAGGGCGGGCTTAACGGATCGAGACCGGCTTTTTCGAAATCAGGTGCTGCCCGAGGGCCAGGTGCAAGAGCCCGGAGTTCTCGAAGGTGCGGATCGCGTCCTCGGGGCTCGAGACGATGGGCTCTCCGTGAAGGTTGCAGGAGGTGTTGAGAACGCCCCCGATTCCGGTCAGGCCTTCGAACGCCTCGATCAGGCGGTAGTAATCGGGATTATAGGAGCGCTCAAGAATCTGGGGACGGAGGGTGCCGTCGTAGGGATGGCACGCCGCCGAAAGTTCCTCGCGCCCGAGCGGGGTGCCGCCGAAGGTGAGCATCATATAGGGGGAGGAGAGTTCCTTGGGGTTTTCGATGTAATCCCCCGCCCGCCGGTCGAGAATCGAGGGCGCAAACGGCATCCAGAAATCCCGGCTCTTGATCATCTTGTTGATGTGCTGGACCACCCGAATATCGCACGGGTGGGCCAGTATCGAGCGGTTCCCAAGGGCGCGGGCGCCGAACTCTTCCCGCCCCTTGACGCGGGCCACCACCTCTCCGATGGAAAGCAGGCGGGCCACCTCGGTCTCGATGTCATCGAAGCGGCGCACCGAGTGCCTCCCGACCGCGCCGGATTTTTCGATGGCCTCCGCGACGCTCTCCTCATTCGCCTCCCGGCCCAGGTAGAGCGCCTTGAGCGGGACGCAGCGCCTCCGGCGTCCGGATTTATCTCCTTCGGCATGAAACCAGTAGGCCGCGCCGATGGCGTTCGATTCGTCCCCGCAACTGGGCAGGACGAATATTTCTTCGATCTCCTCGAGAACGGCGACCTTCTGGTTCGCCTTGACGTTCATGAACACCCCGCCGCTCACCGCGACGCGGCTCTCGCCGGCGGCCTCGATTCCCGCCCGGACCCAATCGATGAGCAGTTCCTCGAACAGATCCTGCGCGGCCCCGGCCACCCAGTCGAAGCGGTGGCGCGCCAAGTTTTCCATCATGTGGCGGAAGCGACCGCGGTGGACCTTCCAGCGGAAGGCGGGCGTCTTCGATCGCTCGAAGGCGATCATCTCCTTGAGCACGCCGTAGGATTTCTCCTTCCCGTAGCCGGGGGCATAGGGAGCGAGGCCCATGACCTTGTATTCGTGCTCGAGCTGGCGCATCCCCAGGTACTGGGTGACCAGGCTGTAGAAGCTGCCCAGCGAGCCCGCCGCGCTCGGCGAGGCGGCGAGGCGCCGAATTCCGCTGTGATCGGCCGTGTTCCAGGTGGCGCAGAGGCCGTCGCCCGAGGCGTCGTTCGTCAGTACGGCGGCCGCGCCCCCGTTGTCGGTGGCGAAGGGAGAGCCGAAATAGGCCGCCGCGGCATGGGCGGTGTGGTGCTCGACGATGTGGATGAGCTTTTTCTCGATGCCGAGATGTTCGGCGATTTGCTCGAACCGCTTTTTGTTGGGCGTCAGGGCCTTTCCCTTGGCATCGCCGGAGATTTTGAGCTTTTGGCCCACGCGGCGGACTTTTCGCCCAATCCGGCTCTGTTTCTTGATCCCCAGATATTCGTCGATGTACTCATCGTCCCGGGTCACCCGCTCGAACCATTCCGGGTTCATCACCTCGTGGCCCGCGAGCGCGACGGCGGACAGGTCCGAGGCGCGAATTCCGGCATGACTCAGCAGGAAATCGACCGATTGCCGGGGATAGGCGCTCTGGTTCTTCTCCCGCGTGAAGCGCTCCTCGCTCACGCATCCGATCACTTCACCCTCTTTTAACAGGCAGGCCGTCGCCAGGTGGGAATCGCTGATGCCCAGAATATAGCCCGATCCGCCGGACTCGGAATTCACGCCGCGAATGCCCTCCGCTTTTGAGCCGCCTCCCGGTAGATGGCCGCCATGTTTTTCGCCACCACCCGGCGGTCGAACTCCTCAACAGCCCTTCGCCGGGCCGATTCCGCCATTGCCCGAGCCGTCTCGGGCTCGGCCCGCAGCCGCGAAAGCGCGGCCGCCAGCGCCTCATCGTCCCCTGGCGGAACCAGGATGCCCTCGCGCCCGTCGCGCACGATTTCGTCGGTGCAGCCGACCCGGCTCGCCGCGACCGGCTTGCCCGCGGCCAGGCAATCGAACAGCACCCGGCTCGTTCCCTCCGAGCGCATCGAGGGAAACGCCAGCGCATCGCAGGCCGCGAAGGCCCCGGCGAGACTATCCAGATAGCCCGTCACCACCGTGCGGTTCGCGATGCCCAGCTCCCGCGCCAGGGATTTGAGGTTCTTCATATCCTCGCCCTTTCCGATCAGGAGCGCCCAAGGGGGATCGCCCCCCTCGCGGCCCATCCGCGCCAGGGCGCGGAGGAAAACGTCTTGCCCCTTCATCCACATCCGCAGGCTCCCCGCGACGCCGGCCACCCAGGCTTCGGGGGGAATCCCCCAATCCCGCCGGAAGGCGGCGCCGTCGTCCGAGGGGCTGTAGGCGGCGGCGTTCACCCCGCCCATCACCGTGGCGAAGCGCTCGGGCGGAAAATCCCCGCCCGCCAAATAGGCCGACCTGATCTTATCGCATACGGCCACCGTCCGGTCGGTCCCGCGCCGGTAGAGCCAGCGGTTGAAGGGGTGGCGGCGGACGGCGCCGAAAATATGGCGGCTTCGCACGATGACGGGTCTGTCCCCCATCGGCCAGGCTGCCGCTGCGATCCAGTGCTCCACCCCCCGGTGAACGTGAACCGCGTCCACCGAACGCTCGCGCGACAGCCTCTTGATCAGGGCGATGTCGCGGAGATAGCTCGCCGGGTGAAATTTGTTGCTCGCCTCGATGAACCCGATTTCCCCGACGCCCTCGCTCCGCGCCCGCTCGGCGACCGCCCGGCCCCGCTCGACATCCCGGCACAGGAGCAGGACCCGGTGCCCTTCCTCCTCCAGGCCGATGCAAAGGTTGACCGCCGCCCAGGCGTCCGAACTCCACCCGCGGCAAGTGAGAATCTGGAGCACGGAGAGGGGCCGATCGTCCCCCGCGGGCGACTCCCGGTTCATGAGGCGCCGTCCGGCTCCCCGAAGGGGGCGGGCTCGCTCCCGGCGGGAACCCCGGAATGAGCCGAATTCTCGCCGTCCCCATCGAGCTGCATGGCCGAAAACCTGCTATAGAGCCCTCCCGCCGCCATCAGCTCCGCGTGGGTTCCCCGCTCCGCCAACCGGCCCCCGTCGAGGACGGCGATTTCATCGGCCCCCCGGACGGTGGCGAGGCGGTGGGCGACAACGATGGTAGTGCGCCCCTTCATCAACTGGTCGAGGGCTTCTTGAATCACCCGCTCGTTTTCGGCGTCGAGAGCGCTCGTCGCCTCGTCGAGCAGGAGGATCGGCGGGTCCTGCAATATGGCGCGGGCGATGGCGATTCGCTGGCGCTCGCCGCCCGAAAGGCGAACGCCGTCCTCCCCGAGCTGGGTGCCGTAGCCATCGGGCAGCGCCTCGATGAAGGCATGGGCATTGGCGGCCCGGGCGGCGCTTTCGATATCCTCGCTGGAGGCCTCCCCCCCGGCCCCATAGGCGATATTGCCCGCCACGGTGTCGTCGAAGAGGATCACCTGCTGGCCCACCACCCCGATTCGCGAGCGCAGGCTCCGCAGGTCGAACTCCGTGCCATCCACCCCGTCGAACTCGATTCTCCCCGAGGTGGGCGCATAAAACCGGGGAATCAGATCGAGCAGGGTGGTTTTTCCGGCGCCGCTCGCACCCACCAGGGCGAACACCGAACCCGCCGGGACCTCGAAACTCAAATCATCGAGGACGGCCCCCGCGCCGTAGCTGAAGCCCACCCCCGAGAAACGGATCCCCTCGGAGAGGCCCTCCATTTTCCGGCCGCCCGGATGGACCTCCTCGGGCGCGTGGCGGTCCATCAACTCGAACACGGACTGCCCCCCGGCGACCCCTTCCATCAGGGTATGGTAGACGCGGGAGAGGGACTTGAGCGGGCTGTAGATCATGCCCACCGCCACGAGGAAGCTCGACAGCTGGCCGGGAGTCGCCTCCCCGCGGATGACCATTCCGGCCCCGTACCACAGGACCAGGCCCGCCAGGAGGCCGCCGATGCCATCGACGATGGAAGGGGTCATCGCCCGCACGCGCATGGCTTTCATGATCCGGCGGAAAAACGAGAGGTTCGCGCGCGCGAAACGCGCCTCCTCGGCGGCTTCGGCCCCGAAGGCCTTGACCATCCGCATCCCGACATAGGTTTCCTTCATCAGCGTGTTCATCTCGCCCATCTTCACCTGGGTGGTCCGGGTGATGCGGCGGATTCTCTCGCCGAAATGGGCGATGAGGAACGCCACCGGCGGGATGACGACGAGGAAGAGGAGCGCCATCCTGGGCTGGTTGTATATCGCGATGCCCAGCAGGCCAACGAACGTGAAGAAGTGGCGGCCCAGGTCGCGGACCGCGCTCGAGGCGGCTTTTTGCATCAGCGTGATGTCGTAGGTGACCTTCGACATCAGCTCCCCGGTGGTTTTGTCGTCGAAGAAGCGCAGGGGCAGGCAGAGCAGATGGCGGTGGAGGCTGTTCCGGATGTCCATCACCACCCGCTGGCCCACCCAGTACATGAGGTAGTTTTGACAGTAGGCGAGGCCGCCCTTCAAGGCGTAGATTCCGGCCACGCCCACCGAAAGCGCGAAGGCCATCCCCGTGTCTTTCGCGATGAGAACGTCGTCCACCGCGTAGCGCACCAGGAGCGCCGGGAGCGCGTTGAAGGCGCCGACGAAAACCGTGCAAACGGCGGCGGCGGCAAACCGCACCCGGTAGGGCTTCAGGTAGCCGAGTACGCGGATGTAGATCTGAAACCGGCTCACTGGCGCATGTCCTTGGGCGAGGGAGCGATGTCGAGCACATGGGCGTAAATATTTTCCACCATTTCCGCCCGGTAGCCGTTGTGGAATTGACGCTCCACCCGCTGCCGCCCGGCCCGGCCGAACCGGATGCGCTTCCCCTTGTCGGCGATCAGGGTCTGGAAGGCGGCGGCCAGCGCGCCGGGGTTGTCCGGCGGCACCACATAGGCCGTCACCCCGTCGCGCACCACCTCGTCGAGGCCGTTGTGGGAGGTCACGGCGCAGGAAAGGCCCATCGCCATGGCCTCGAGCAGGGCGCGCGAGGTTCCCTCCGAGCCCGGCGCCATGAGGGTGAAAACATCCAGCGCCGAAAGGACGTCGGGAAGCTCTTTTTCGATATAGCCGGGAAACAGCACCCGGCCGTTCAGGCCCAGTTCGGCCACGCGCTCCTTGATCGTGGGCAGGTATTCCCCCTTTCCGATGATCACGAGCCGGACCTGGGGCGCCCGGGGAGCGAGGGCGCCAAACGCATCGAGCAGGGTCATGTAGCCCCGGTCGGGCGCCAGGCGGGAGACGATTCCGATGAGCACCGCTTTGTCGGGCGATTCCAGGATATCGCGGCCGTTGACCCGCGACTCGATCGAGGCCGGGCGGAAGCGCTCGATATCCACCCCGCCGCGCACCATATGAATCCGCGAGGGCGGCACCTGGAGCCGGTTTTTGAGGATGCCCCCGATGTAGTTGTTCACCCCGATGACGGCATCCGTCGCCCGGGCCAGAAGATATTTGTTGACGATGCCCGGCTTCGCCGAGCGGGGATGGTGAACCGTCCGGACGAGGCGGGGCTTTCGCTTCGACCTCCGGATGGAGGCCAGGCCGAGCCAGTGGTCGGCGGTCAGGTGGGCGTGAACGATGTCCGGGTTCGTCTTGTTGATGAGTGCGGTCAGGGCGCCGACGGATTTCCAGACACGGCTGGGATTCAGGCTCCGGGTCGGGTCCACGCCCTCGGCTCTCGGATACCCGCTATCGTCCGCGCGCTCCTCGAGGACATCCCCGCCCACGCACACGAATTGCATGTTGTGTCCCCGCTTTCCGAGACCCGCCGTCAGTAACAGCGCGGGCTCGGCCGCACCGGTCCACCAGGGGCTGCTGATGATCTGGATGATGTTCAGCTGGCGCATGCCGTGAGAACCTCGTTGTATATCCGTTCGGTTTCATCGAGCATTTTTTCGAGTGTGTGGTTTTCGTGGACGAAGGCTCTGCCCGAGGCGCCCATCCGCGCGCGCCGGCCGGCATCCCCCAGAAGATCGCTCACGGCCTCCGCCAGGGCCCGGGGGTCTCCCGGCGGAACGACCACGCCCGAGCCCGCCGGAAGGATGGACTCGGAAACGCCGCCGATGTCCGTCCCCACGATGGGCAGCGCCATTGCCATGGCCTGAATCGCCACCTGGGGCATCCCCTCGGTCCGCGTGGAGGCGATGACGAGAATATCCAGCCCGGCCATGATGCCGGGGATATCCTCCCGGTAGCCGGTGAAGGTGACGGTCCCATCGCCGAGGCCGAGCTTTTCCGCCTCCTCGATGAATATATCGCGCCAATGGCCGTCGCCGACCACGAAAAACCGCGCCGGGGCTCCGCCCTCTTTCACGATGCGGGCCGCGGCCAGGAAATGCTCGACGCCCTTGCTCTGCCGGAGGTTGGCGACCAGCCCGACCGCCGGCACGCCTTCGGCCAGGCCGAACTCCTCTCGAAAGGCCTCTCCCGAGACATCCTCGCCGAAGCGGGCGAGATCCACCCCCGTGGGAAGGACGCAAACGCTGGCGGCATCGCACAAGCCGTTTTCCACAAGCGCCCTCCGGATGAGGTCCGCCGTCGTCATGACCCGGCTCGGAAGGCGGTAGGCGAAATTCAGCCAGTGAGCGCTGACGGGAATGGATACATGCCGGGTGCGGATCACCGGAACCCCGAGCAGGCGCCCGGCCACCCCGGCCAGCCAGCTGTCCTTGCTGCTGTGGGTATGGATGACATCGGCGCGGAACTCGCGGATGAGGGAGATGAGCCGGGCGAACGCCAACGGGTCCCAGCCGGTCCGCATCCGGAGGCTCCGGTAGGGGATCCCGGCGCGGCCGGCCTCATCCCCGATCGGGCTGCCCGGCTGGCCCACCACGAGAACGCGGTGGCCTCTTTCCTGGAGGGAGCCCGTCTCGAGGAGGATGCGCTTCTCTTGGCCGCCCCAGCCAGGGGACGCCTCTGTATGGATGATGTTAAGTGGTTTCACGCCCTCGGCGCCTCTCCCAGAGGAAGGCGGTCCGCATAAAGACATAATAGGCATATCCGGCCGAGGCGATGAAACCCTCCTGGCCGTCCCGCCAGCCGGATTTCAAAACGTAGCCCTTAATGAACCGCCAGAGGGGGCGAAAAAGAAAATCGCCGGCCCCCGGCGAGCGGCCCTTCGAATGAAGCTCCCCGGCGGCCAGGGCGGCGTAGCGCAGCTGGCGCGCGAAAAAATCCTCGATATTGTCGTAGCTGTAATGCTCCAGAGGCTCGGTCAAATCGGCCACCACGCCGTCCACCTCCACCGATTCGTGCACCAGCTTCCCGTTGAAGCGACCGCGCCCCTTCCGGAAGAGGCGGATCTGATAGTCCGGCCAATGGTCCCCGTGCCGGAGCCATTTTCCGAAAAAGATATTTTTCCGGGGAAGGCGGTAGCCGTCCGCCGGCCCGTCCGCCGCCAGCACCTCGAGGATCCTCTCCCGGAGCGGGGCGGAGACGACCTCATCCGCGTCCAGGCTTAAAATCCAGGGATGGCGCGCCTCCCCGGCCGCAAGGTTTTTCTGGGCCGAATAGCCCTCCCAGGATTGCCCGAGGACCTTGGCGCCCCGGGCGCGGCAAATCTCCCGCGTATCGTCCTCGCTCCCGCTGTCCAGGACGATGATCTCATCCGCCCAGGACACGCTGTCCAGGCAGGCCCCGATGCGGGCGGATTCGTTCCGCGCGACGATGGCAACGCTCACCGGCCGGCGCGCCGCGCCCTCGGCCCCGCCCCCGCCCGAATTCGCCGCCAGGCCAGTGCGGGGCTCGGCCGCCTCCCTCATCGCTAGCCGTCCTTCTCCTGGCTCTTTTCCCACTCATCGAGCGGAATGGCCTCGTCCACCAGCATGATCGGTATGCCGTCCTGAATCTTGTAGACGAGCTTCGAATCCTTGCAGACGAGGAAATTGCCGTCCTCGCTGAGTTCCAGCGGCTTTTTGCTTACCGGGCACGCTAGAATGTCGAGCAGTTCCTTGTCGATGGTCATCCCTTGAGTCTCCCTAAAATCCAGTTCCGCTCGGCCTCGAGGCCTTCGCGCAAATCCATCTGGGGCCGGAAACCGAGCGCCCCTCTCGCCAGCGAGGTGTCCGCCCAGGTGTGGCGGACATCCCCCATCTGGTCACTCTCGTAATTCACCTCGAGCGGCGTCCCCTGGATTTCGCCCATCAGGCCAATCACCTCGTTCACCGTGGCCCGGTGTCCTCCGCCCAGGTTGTAGACCGCTCCCGCCTCCCCTTTCATCATGGCCAGGCGGGTTCCCTCCACGGCATCGGCGGAGAAAGTGAAATCCCGGCTCTGCTCCCCGTCGCCATAGACCGATATGGGCTTGCCCTCGATCCCCGCCGTGAGAAACCGGCGGAAGGCCATGTCCGGCCGCTGCCTCGGACCGTACACGGTGAAGTAGCGGAGAGTGACCGTGTGGATGCCGAAGTTGCGGTGATACAGATGACACAAATGCTCCCCGGACAGCTTGGAGACGCCGTAGGGCGATACGGGCCTGAGAACGGCGTCCTCCCTCACCGGCCCCTCCGGGGTTTCCCCGTACACGGACGATGAGGAGGCGTACACGAAGGCGCGCAGCGGGCGATCCCGGCAGGCTTCGAGAAGGCGCTGGATGGCGAGGGTGTTGTCGTCCAGATAGACCGAAAACGCCTTCCCCCAACTCGCACGGACGCCTGCCTGGGCGGCCAGATGAAAAACGCCGTCCACGTCCGAAACAAGATCCTCCACCGGATCCCGGCAAAGGTCCATCTCCCGAAACTCGAACCCCTCCGCCCCTCGCAGCGTCTCGAGATTGGCTTCCTTCTCATCCCTCCCGTAATAGGGGGAAAAACGGTCCACTCCGAGGACCCGGGCGCCCTCCCCCACCAGGCGCTCACACAAATGCGAGCCGATGAAGCCCGCCGCACCCGTCACCAAATATCGCGGCACGTATAAACTCCCTTTATATTCGCACACCTAGCCTGATTTTTCATGACCCTCCCACAACCGCCGGAGGGCCCTTATTGCGTCGTTTTCCCCGATTCGGTCAAGGCACTCCACATCCGGGCAGGTCCGGCCATAGCAACCGCTGCACGCGAGGCGTCGGTGCAGGACGGCGTGCCCCTCCCCCCAGGGCCCGTTCCGCCCGGGATCGGTGGGCCCGAACAGGGCCAGGCACCGGACGCCCAGGGCGGCGGCCAGGTGCAGGGGGCCCGTATCGCCCCCGGTGAAAACGTCCGAGCGGCGGATGAGGGCCGCAAACTGCCGGATATCCGTCGGCGGAGCAAGCGTCGCGGGCCCGCGCATGGCCCCCGCCACCCGGCGGGCGGTCTCCTCCTCGCCGGGGCCCCAGGTGATGAGAAGGTTCCCCTTCGAGAGTTCCAGCCAGGCGTCCCCCAGGGCGGCATAGCGCCCGGCCTCCCAGCGCTTGGTCTCCCAGCCGGCGCCCGGGTGCATGATCATGAGCGGGCGCCCCCCCGCCAGGCCCTCGCGGCGAAGGTAGGATGCCGCCCCCTCGCCCTCTTCGGCCCGCTCCATCAGCGGAAACCGAATCGAATCGGCGGGCGGAGGCTCGATGCCCAGCGGAGCCAGCAGCGAGAGATTTTTTTCGACGACATGGTGCGGCCCCTCGATGGGCGGCGCCCAGTGCGTCGTGAACACCACGTTCAGCCCCTCGCGGCAGACGCTGTGGTCGAACCCCACCCGCGTCCCCGCGCCCGAGGCCCAGACGATGATGCCGCTCTTGATCAAGCCCTGCGCATCGACCGCGATGTCCGCCCGAAGGCTCCTGAGGGAGCGCAGGCAGCTTCGCGCCAGCGCAACCAACTTCAGGGGGTCCTCCTTCGGCCAGGCACGCGTATCGACGGTGAACACCCGGTCGATGTCGGGATTGCCTTCGAGGAGCAGGCCCGGCCCCGGCGCCGCCGCCCAGAAGATTTCGGCCGAGGGATATGCATCCCGGATGGCCGCGGCCAGCGGCAGGGTGTGGATGACATCTCCGATGGCCCCCAGGCGGACCAATAAAATCCGCTCGCCCATTATGACCGCCGCGGGCCGGCGCGCGAGCCGATATCCGTCGACGAATGATCTTTCGGGTCCCCGCAGATGGCCACCTCGCCGCCGTAGCTCCTCACCGTCTCGCGCTCCGGTACGGTCTCGGCGGTATAGTCGGTGCCCTTGGCATGGACGTGGGGCTTCAGCGCGATCAGGAGCGCCGAAACGTCGTCCTCATCGAACAGGGTGAGATAGTCCACCGCCTCCAGGGCCGAGAGAATTTCGAGGCGCTCATCCTGGGAGGTGTAGGGCCGCCCCTCTCCCTTGAGCCGCCGGGCCGAGGCGTCGCTGTTCACGGCAAGGATCAGGACATCGCCCAGCGCCCTGGCCTCCCGAAGATAGCGTATGTGGCCGGCGTGAAGGATATCGAAGCACCCGTTCGTGAAAATGACGCGCTTTCCCGCCTTCTTATCCCGCTCCACCGCCTCCGCGAGGCTTTCGTGCGTGAGGCATTTGCCGCCGAAGGCTTCCGATGCGCCGCTCAACCTCAGCCTCCCTCCAGGGTGCCCAGAAGCTCTTTGCCGTAGACCACCGCCGTTCCCCGCTTCATCACAACGAGCCCCGCCGCCCGGTTGGCGATCTCGGCCGCCTCGGTCACGGAGGCTCCGGCGGCGAGCGAGAGGGTGAAGGCGGCGATCACCGTGTCACCTGCCCCGGTGACGTCCGCCGCCTCATCGGAGCCGAACACGGAGATATCCCGCTGGGGCCGGTCGCTCTCGAAAACGCTCATCCCCTTGCTGCCCCTGGTGATGAGCACCGCCCGCGCTCCGGTCCGCTCCAGCAGGGCCGCCCCCGCCTCGCCGAGCCGATCCCCCTCGGGAAGATATCCCAGAAGGGCCTCGGCCTCCTCCTCGTTCGGGGTGATGGCGGTGACCCCCCGGAAGGTGTCCCCTCTCCGGCGGCTGTCCGCCGTAACGATCATCTCGCCCGCCAGGCGGCCGGCCATCTCGCGGACCGCCTCCGTCACCACGCCCAGCCCGTAGTCGGATACGATCAGGGCATCCACCCCATCGCCCGGAAGGGCCTCCAGCGCCTTGAGGATGCGGCCTTCGAGCTCCGGGCTCATCGGCAGCTGGCGCTCATGATCCACGCGTATCACCTGCTGGCGGCTCGTGTTCCGCCCGCCGGCCATGATGCGCATCTTGGTCGGGGTGAACCGGTCCGGTTCCAGGTAGAGGTGTCCGGCGGCGACCCCGACCTCCTTCAGCATCCGGCTCAACTCCTCGCCGTTGGGGTCGCTCCCGAGGGCTCCGATGGCGGCGGCGCGGCCTCCGAGCGAGGCCGCGTTCATGGCGGCGTTCCCCCCGCCGCCCGGGACGATCTCGCGGGAGCTGAAATCGAGCACGATGACGGGCGCCTCGCGGCTGATGCGGGAGGTGTCCCCGTGAATGAACTCATCGGCGATGTAGTCGCCCACCACCGCCACCCGCAGGGAGGAGAACCGATCGACGAAGGCGCGAAGCGGCCCGCTCATTCTCCCCTCTCTTTTCTATCCCGGAAGATCATATCCACCGCGTGGTAAGCGTCCTCGGAGAGAAAATCCGGACGCCGGGCCCAGGTCTCGCCGTAGATCTCGAGCGATCCCCGCCCGTAGCCGGTCAGCACGAGCGCCGAACGGCAGCCCGCCGCCCATCCGCACTCCAGGTCGGAGTACTTATCGCCGATCATGAACGAGCGCGCCAAGTCAATGCCGTGATCCTTGGCGGCCTGGAGGAGCATCCCGGGCTTGGGCTTTCGCCAATCCGAATCGATGGCCAGGGCGGGATCGTCCGAACTCGGGTGATAGGGGCAGAAGTAGATCGCGTCCAGGCGCGCGCCCTTGGCGGCCAGCCCGCTTTCGAGCTTCTCGTGGACCCGGCCAATCATCGATTCCGGAAAATACCCCCGCGCCGCACCCGCCTGGTTGGTCACCAGAATGGCGGGCATCCCCGCCTCGTTCACGCGCCGCACCGCCGCCGCCGAGCGGGGGAGCAGCCTGTAGTCGTCCAGGTGGGTGACGTAGCCGACATCATGGTTCAACACCCCGTCGCGGTCGAAAAACACCGCCGCCCGTCCGCTCATTTCGCCGCCCCCGCGCCGGCCCGCTTGGAGCCGGAGGAGAGTGTCAACATCCGCGCCGCCTCGCCGGCCACCTCTTCGGGGGCGATGTCTTTCATGCACCGGTGGTGCCCGAGGGGGCAGGTCCGCTTGAAACAAGGGCTGCACTCGAGCTCCCGGCGCAGGATGCGGTGGCCCTCCCCGCGCGGCGCCGTACGCCGGGGGTCGGTCGGGCCGAACAGCGAGACCGTTTTCGTTCCCACGAGGGCTGCGATGTGGAGCGGGCCCGTGTCGCCCGAAACCAGGACGCCCAGCCGCGCCAACAGGGCGGGAAGGGTGGCCAGCGTGTCCTTTCCGGCGATGCTGCGGGCCGCCCCGCCCGAGGCCTCGGCGACCCGGTCCGCCACCTCCACCTCGTCCGGCCCGCCGAGGATCACGACGCGGGCGCCGCTTCGATCCGCCAGAAGCCGCGCCAGCTCCCCATAGGATTCCGCCGGCCAGGTCTTCGACTCCCCGAAAAACGCGCCCGGATGAATTCCGGCCAAGGGGCCGTCGCCGGGAGCCTCGCTCGACAGCAGGCCGCCGGCGAACGCTTCGGCCTCGGGCGTCACCGGCAGCCGGACCGAGCGGTGGGCGGGCTCGATTCCCTCGGCTTCGAGAAGCCCCAGATAGGCATCGGTTAGGTGGGGCGGGGGCGATTCGGGCGGGGGCGGGACCGGATTCGTCAGCAGCCAGCCCCTCCCGCCGGAGGCGTAGCCTACACGCTGCCGCGCGCCGGCGATCCGGCCCAGAAGCGCCGCGCGAAAGCTGTTGGGAAGAAGCCAGAGGGTCTCGATCCGCTCCCCGCGCGTTTCCGGGCGGATCGAAAAAAAACGCCGCCATTTTCCGGCGTCCAGCGGGCGGACGGCATCCACCCACGGAAATGCGCTCAGCAAACCGGTCGTCCAGGGCACCGCCGCCACCTCGATCCGATCCTCCGGGAAGGCGGCCCGGAGGGAGGCGAAAAATGGGGCCGCCATCGCCGCATCGCCAATCCAGTTCGGCGCGAGGACAACCTGCCGCCTCACCGCGTTTTTCGGCGCATTTGCCACCTCATTCCCTCCCGCCCTTAACATGTCCCGCCATAACGCCCCGGCGCGCAGGACATATATGTCCTGCCGCTGGCTTTTTTTTCTGCGGGCGCTTTTACCTGCTTCGGGCGCTGGCTGTAACGCTATCAATTTCAGGGGACTGCCGCAATTCGGGCGGACGGTGGGAGCGGGGGCGTTTTCGGCCGCGCCGCGAAACCCGAATCGCATCCATCCTGGCGGAAACCCGGTATCCGTAGTATATAAAATTTTGTTCCGGGCGGGCCTTCTCGGACGCACCGTCATCTCCTGTGCCCCGCGCCGGGAAAAATTTCCAAGAGAGCCGGGCACTGACCGCCAACCCATCTCTTCCGCCCCCGCCTATTCACCGGAGCATGGATGACCGACACCAGCGTCCCGGAAAGCGAAGAGCTGCGGATTCTCGCCAGCGCGGTCGAGCGGGCCATCGCGGAGGGATGCGAATGGCTCGGCCACCTTTCCACTCCCCTCGGGCGGGAGGTGTACCGCCACAAGGCCGACCTGATCGCGTCGCTGGAGCTTCCGGGAAAAAAGATCCTGGACTGGGGAAGCGGCTTCGGGCAGATGAGCCACCTGCTCGGACTCCGGGGCTTCGATGCCGCCGCCTACACCATCGACCCGGAAACGCCCACCCCGTGGAATCTTTTTTTCAGGGAAGGCGGGTTGAACGTCGTGTACGGGGAAGACCCCGTACGGCTTCCTTTCGAGGACGGGTCGTTCGACGCCGTTCTTTCCTGCGGGGTGCTCGAGCATGTCGAGGACGAAGGGGCCTCGCTCGCCGAGGTGGCGCGAATCCTTCCCCCCGGCGGCGCGTTTATCGTGATGATGCTCCCGAACCGGTGGAGCTGGACGGAGTTTCTTGCCCGCCATTTTCTCGATATGCCGTTTCACGATCGCCTCTACACGATGGGAAGCATGAAGCGCCTGCTCGCCGGGCATGGTTTCCGGGCGGAGAAAACCTGGCGCTGGAATTCGTTTCCGAAAAACCTGGTTTTCTTGCCCGAAGGCTTCCGCCGGCGCGCCACCGCCCATCCGGACCGTCTGATCGATCTCGACCGCGCGCTCTCGGGCGTTCCACCTTTCAGTTGGATGAGCGGGGTGGTGGAGGGGTTGTTTATCAAGAATTAACCCTGGGGCCGCCTCCCCGTGGGGTTGGGGGCCGGACTCTGGTATCATGCCCGCTCAGGACATCGCGGCGCCGCCCGACGGAGATGCTTCCTTGAAGAAGCTGCACCGGTATATCCTGGGAGAGATTTCGGGCTACTTTCTGCTCTGCCTGCTCCTCCTGACGTTTCTTCTCCTGCTTAACAGCACCGTTCAGCTGACCGACCTTATCGTCACCCGGGGCGTTCCGCTGGCAACGGCCGGCCTGTTGCTCCTGACCATCCTTCCGGTCCTCCTGCTCGTCACCCTCCCCATGTCCACCCTCGTCGCCTGCATCCTGGGGTTCAGCCGCCTCTCGAACGACAGCGAGTTCACCGCCATGACGGCCTCGGGCATGAGCCTCTACTCCCAGCTCATTCCGGTGGCGGCGCTGGGGCTTTTCTCGGCCTTCCTGAGCACGGCCCTGATGATGTTCGGCCTTCCGTGGAGCCATCAATCGGCCGCCAATTTGAGGTACGAAATTCTCCAGAACCAGGCTTCGGCGTTCGAAATCCGCGAACAGGTGTTCAACGACAGCTTCCAGGGCCTCATGATCTACGTGCGCAAAACCTCGCGCCAAAGCAAGGTCCTGCGAGGCATCCTCATTTCGGACTCGCGCGACCCCCGGCACACCCAGGTCATCTTCGCCGAAGAGGGGTCCATCGTCCGGGACCCGGCGAACAAAAGGATGGCCCTCCGCCTGCTCCGGGGGACCAATCATCGGGTCGAGGCCGTCTCGGGCGGCCAGGGGGAAAAAAAGGCCGCCGCGGGGGACCCGCGCGTCTCGCTCGAGGATAACCGGTATCAGGTGGTCCGATTCGCCTCCTACGACCTCAACCTGAACCTGACCCACGCCCTCGGCGACAGCAAGGCCCTCCGAGTGCGCCTGCGCGGCCTCCCCATCGGCGCGCTGCGCGAAAAAATCGCCGCCGCCAAGCCGGGCTCCGTCCGCCACAACGCGTTCCTCGTCGAACTCCACAAAAGATTCGCCACCCCGTTCATTTGCCTGGCGCTGGCCCTCCTCGGCGCCCCGCTCGGGGTCCAGAACCGGCGCTCGGGCCGCCACGGCGGATTCGCGCTGAGCCTCATCGTCGTCTTCGCCTACTACCTCCTCTCCTCGCTCTCGGAGGGAATGGGGGAGAACGGATCGATCCCGGCCGCCGTGTCCGTCTGGGGGCCGATCGCCCTTCTTTTCGCCGCCGCCGCCGGGGCCGTCCGGCAGGTCATCCGAAAGGGCGCGGTGGACATCGCCGGATTCCTCGCCGCCGCCGCCGCGCGCCTGCCTCTGCCCGGCTGGCTCCATCCGAAATCGGCATGAGCATCCTCAGCCGCTACATCATGAGCCAGTTTTTCCGGCTGGTGGCCATTTGCCAGGCCGGAGCCATCACGCTTTTCCTGATGGCCGAGTTCATCGAGCGCATCGACGACCTCATCGAGAAAAAAGCCGCTGTCTCCGACGGGCTCCTGTTCTTCGCCTACAAGATCCCCCAACTCATCGTCCTGTCGGTTCCCATCACGGTGCTCCTCGCGAGCGTGTTCACTCTCGTTCTTCTCTCGCGGGGAAACGAGATCGTTGCCATGCGCGCCTCCGGGGCCAGCATCTACCGGACCATCGCGCCCATCCTGGCCGCCAGCTTCGCCATCGCGCTCCTGACGTTCGCGGCCAACGAATACATCGTCCCGGCGGCCAACCGGCGCGTGAACCACATTTGGAACGTCCGGGTCAAAAAAATATCCCCGCGCGGCTACAACCGGACGAACCGGATCTGGTACCGCTCGGAGGACAACACCATCTGGCAGATCACCTTCTTCGATCCCTTTCGAGACCAAATGAAGGGCGTCACCCTCTACCGCCTGACCGGGGACAACCGTCTCTTCCAGCGGATCGACGCCAGGGAGGTCCGGTGGGAGCCCCGCGCCAAGCGGTGGCTCTTCCGGGGCGGGTTGATTCACCATTTCAAAAAGAACGGCGACATCGTTCAGGAGGCCTTTTCGGCCAGAACCTTCCCCCTGAAGGACGTGCCCGGCGATTTCAAGCAGTCGGGAAAAAAACCCGGGGAGATGAACTGGGTCGAGCTTCGCGACTACATCCGCCTCATCCGCTCGAACGGGGTGGACACCACCCGCTATGTCGTGGACCTGTGGGCCAAGCTGTCCACGCCCTTTATCTGCTTCGTGCTCGCCCTGGTGGGCGTTCCCTTTTCGGTCAAATCGGGCCGCAGCGGCGGCCTGGCCCTCGGCGTCGCCATCACGATCGCCATCAGCATGGGCTATCTGGTTCTTTTTTATCTGGGAATATCTCTGGGACACGCGGGCCGCCTCCCCCCGGCGGTGGCCGCCTGGGGGGCGAACCTCATCTTCCTTGCCGGAGGGGGCTATCTTCTCACCCACGTCCGCTCCTGACGCCTAGCTCCCCCCCTGCCCGGCGGCGTCGAGAACCAGGCGCGCGAGCCCCGCTCCCTCCCGAACCTCCATCTCGACGCGGAGAACCCGGAAGTGCGGATGGTCCGAAAACCGGCCCAGCTTCACGGCGTCTTTCTCGGTGGTTACCCAAAAATCCACGCCCGAGGCATCGAGCGATGAGGCGATGCGCTCGGCCTCCCCGGCGCCATAGGCCGCATGATCCGGAAAAATATGATGCGCCAGAACGCGCGCGCCCAGGCCCTCGAGCGTCCGGGCGAATCCAGCGGGGTTTCCGATCCCGCTGACCGCCGCAACGGCGGCGCCCGAAAGGTCCGCCGGGCTGCCCGCCGGGCGGCCGGAGATATCCAGAAGCGCTACCGGCCTCAGGCTGCCCTCGAACACCTTCGCGCGCGGGGCCAACGCCCCGATTTGCTCCCGGATGCGCTCCGATACGGTGGGCGAAGACTCCCCGCCCGTCAGCAGGACGGCCCCCGCGCTTCTCAGCGCGGCCGCCGGCTCGCGGAGCGCTCCGGCCGGAAAAACACGGCCGTTTCCGAACGGGCGCTCCCCCCGGAGCACCACCAGATCGAGCGCCCTCTCCAGCGCGATGTGCTGAAATCCATCGTCAGCAACGATGACGTCCGCGCCCAATTCCGCCGCACATCTCACGGCCGCCGGGCGATCCCGCCCGGCGACGGCCGGAACCGAGGGGAACATCCGGGCCAGCATGACCGCCTCATCCGATGCCGGGGGAGCGGAAAGAACCGCCCCCGCGCCGTCGCTCACCACGCTCACCCCTTCGGCCTCGCCGCCGTACCCCCGGCTGACGACCGCCGGCCGGCGGTCCGCCTCGATCAACTTCGAGAGCACCCAGGCCACCGCGGGCGTCTTGCCGGTTCCCCCGAGGGTGAGGTTACCGACCGAGATGACTGGACATGGAGGCGATACCGCCTCCCTCCAGCCGGAGGCATACAAGCGGCGGCGCAGGCGCATGGCCCCGCCGTAGGCCCAGCCCGCCGGAGCGAGGCTGGCGGAGGCGGCGCGCGCCCATAGCGGAGCGCTCTCCTCCCCCTCCAGGGCCCGCAGGAGACTCCCCCGGAGACTCAACCCCGATTCCCTTCCGAGGCGTCCAGAAGGCCGGCCAGAAAATCGGCCGCCCGTCC
>DNYS01000077.1:5743-12865 GCA_003506735.1 Nitrospinota bacterium | reverse complement strand
TTCCCTGGAAGGACCCGTGACCCCCCCCCCCCCCCCCGCTCATCCAGTATAAAAAGAGGGCAAAAATCAGGGAAACCGCGTTCACCAAGCCGGTAATGACGGTCGGGTTCAGGCGGCCCAAGGCCCTTTGGTAGAGGACGCGCGCCACGGCAACGAAAAAAGCCGCGATGAGAGCCAAAGTATTGGGATGAACGTTTTCGAGCAAATCGGATATCCCGGAGACGCGAGGGAGCGGAAATTCACGGCCGGGGGCTACAGCAGGCGCCGCTTGAAGAGATCGAACACTTTACCCCACACCTCCTCTGCCGCCTCCCGGTTGTACACCGTCCGCTCCTCGAAGCAGAAGCCGTGCCGGGTGCCGGGAAAGGTTTTGCACTCGAAGGGAACGCCGTGTTGATTCAGCGCGGCCTCGAGATCGGGGACCACATTATCCGGAACGAGGCGATCCACCTCGGCAAACCCCAGATAGAGTTCGCCCCGCATCCGGCCGGCCAGCAGATGCGGCGAATCCTCCTCGCCGATCAGCAGGCCCACCCCGTAAAGCGAGGCGCCCGCCGGCCGAGTCCCCCCAGCGGCGCATACCTAAGATGCAAACATCCAATTTTCACTATTAACATTTCCCGGATTGCATATTTTCCATTATGCCGGAGTATTTCTTTTTCTCCGGCATAAAAAAGCGGCTAACGGTTGGATCCCACCGAAAAAACCTCTATCCTAATTTCCGTCGTAGCGATGGAACCTCAAATTTAAGGGTATCCAATTTCATCGCTCACAGCGGATGATATAGTAAAAAAGCTGGTGCAGCTTACACCATTCCCGGTACATAAACTGGCGCCATCCGATCTCACAACCTTATGAGGAGTTCATCCTTGAGTTCCGGTAATAGTGAATCGGCGAGTCTTCCGAAATGGAACCGGCAAGCCCTCCGGAAGGAGAATCCGGCAGTCCTCCGATAAACGAATCGAAGCCCCCCACGGGTAGCGAAACACCTTCCTACAAAAGAGTTGATCCATCCATCTCCATCCTGTTGGCCGAGAAATCGCCCCTGCACCTGCCGCAATTCAAGGGTATATTCGCCGATTTCCACTTAGCCAATCTGACAATCACGGGAAATGGATTCAGGGCGATCAGTTACGGTAAAGAAAAAATAATTCAATCTCATTTTCGTGGGCCAGACCCTTTCCGACGTGGACGGCATCTCCGCCATCGAATCGCTTCATACCAACGGAAAGAACACCGAAACTCCTATCGTCTACAGCTGGGAAGGAATCGAGAAGACCCTCCTGGAAAGGGCCACCGCCGTTGGCGCAAAATATTTCTTCAAAAGCCGGTGGAAGAAGTTCATTTCAGGAAAATATTCGAAGACCTTCTCAAGCAATACATCGTATCCTACGACGATGAGCGGGAGCGTGCCCACGAAGCCATGAAGCCGATGGTCCAGGCGGTCGATTTCGCCAGGAACATTCGTTTGCAGGGAGACTTCGAGGCCGCGAGACCGCATTCAAAAACGGCCTCGTCGAACTTTTTTGCGGCCTGGCGGAAGTTTATCTTTCCAGTGGAAACACCTCTTATGCCAATCGCGTTCTCGCCCAGGCGGAAAAGATCGACCCCACCGCGCGCACCCGGTTCAAGATCCGGGAGGAAACCTTCATCGAGCGCGGCAAGAAATATCTTTCCAAGAAGTGGCATGACGGGGCGGAGGTCGAATTCAAAGCCGCCCTCACCCTGAACGAATCCAGTGTTTCGGCCTTGATCGGGTTGGGCGAAGCCCTCCAGGGGATAGGGAAAT
Source organism: Nitrospinota bacterium (assembly GCA_003506735.1). GTDB lineage: Bacteria > UBA8248 > UBA8248 > UBA8248 > UBA8248 > UBA8248. The sequence goes on along the minus strand of DNYS01000077.1, from coordinate 11,076 downwards.
CCGAAGCCGCGTCGGAAACCTATCAACGCGCCATCGAGGCGAAGGTAATGGTCGAAGATCGGGTTTTATTCAACACTCTTGGAAACCTGGCCCTTCGCAAGAAGGATTTCAACATCGCACTCAAGGCCTTCGACAAGGCGATATCCTACTTCCCCCAGGACGCCGTCAACTATTACAACAAGTCCCTCCTCTATGTCCTCCAAAAAAATTGGGAAAAAGTCACCCCTCTCCTGAAGAAGGCGCTATCCCTCCAGCCGGGATTGAGGGAGGCAAACATGATGATGCAAAAGGTGGAGAAGTGGAAAAAGATCCTCGCCGCGTCTCAAGCTGCAAAAGCGAATTAAAGCCGCGTCCGTATCCGGAACCTCCTCTTATCCGAAGGCATTTCTTTCAGCGCGGAAAATAATTCGCCGAATCCGGCGGTTTCTTCCGCTGGCCCGCCGCCCCCGTCCGGGGCATTTCCAATTTATCCGTCCTGAAGTTCGGAATTTTTATGTATACTTTGTTGGACCGGGCATTCCATTTTCGGACTTCGTCCGGGGGGCCGCCCTCACCCTCCCGGCCGGCCTGCATGATTGGTGGAGACCAAGAATGGCTGACATCGACGACATCAAGGACGGCAAGGATTTCGGCGTCGGAATCCCCCAGCGGAACCGGCCGTTTTTCCTCAAGGGCTCCGGGGCGCTCGACTGGGGGATGCAAAACCGTCTCTCGCGGATTTTCAATCCCGATACCGGTAAAACGGTCATGCTCGCCTTCGACCACGGCTACTTCCAGGGCCCCACGACCGGAATCGAGCGCATCGATGTGCAGATCAACCCGCTCATCCCCCATGCCGACGTTCTGATGTGCACCCGCGGCGCGCTGCGAAGCTGCGTCCCCCCGGAGTCGAACAAGCCCGTCGTCCTCCGGTGCAGCGCTGGCCAGAGCATTCACACCGAGCTTTCCAACGAGCTGGTCGGCGTCGATATCGAGGACGCCATCCGCCTCAACGCCGCCGCGATGGCGACGCAGATTTACATCGGCGCCGAATACGAGCACAAATCCATCGCGAACCTGGTGAAACTGATCGATACCGGAACGCGCTACGGCATCCCGACCCTGGCGGTGACCGGCGTCGGCAAGGACATGGAACGAGACGCCCGCTATTTCGGACTCGCCACCCGAATCGCGGCCGAAATCGGAGCCCACTACATCAAGACGTATTTTGTCGAGAAAGGATTCGAGAAAGTAACCGCTGGCTGTCCCGTTCCCATCGTCATCGCGGGAGGCAAAAAGCTGCCCGAGCCGGATGCCCTGGCCATGGCCTACAAGGCCATCGATCAAGGGGCGATGGGCGTGGACATGGGGCGGAACATCTTTCAGTCGGAAGCCCCGGTAGCCATGATCCGGGCCGTACGGGCGGTCGTCCATGACGGGGAGACGCCGGAGAAGGCCTTCGATTTATTCGAAACCCTCAAGGGCGAACTCGCTAGAATCTAGGGGTTCATCCCGGACTGTCGAACCACCCCGCACCTCCGCGCATTTCCGGCTGCAGATAATCCACCAAACGGCCGTATATTCCCATCGCTGGAGAGAGGATTTACCAGTGAAAGAGGGTCCGTTGCGCCCGAAGAGAAAGGTTTTGGAATTTGAGGGAGTTTACCAGGATATTTTCAGATGGGTGGAGCCACACCCAGGCGCTTGCGCCGGGCGTCAAATCACCCGGTCGCTTCCGCCGTCGATGGGCACCTGGGCGCCCGTGGTCTTGGCGAATAGGGGCCCGCACATCTCCGCCGCCATCTCGGCTACATCGCGGCTGGTCACCTCGGCCTTCAGGAGGTTGCGCTTCTTGTAGGCCTCCACGCTCAGGCCGTAGCTCCTGGCGCGGGAGGCGAGGACTTCATCCGTCCAGACGCCCGTGTCGAATACGGCGTCGGGATGAATCATGTTGATCCGGATACCATCGGCCGCCCATTCCAACGCGGCCACGCGAATCAACTGGGTCAGGGCCGCCTTCGAGGCCGAGTACGCCGCCGCGCCCCGGCCCGGCGCCGGGACATTTTTCGAGCCCACCGCCACGGCGCGCCCTCCCCGGGGAGACAGCTTGAGCAACGGATAGCACTCGCGCAAGAGGATCAGGTTTGCATCCGTGTTGACCCGCATGACACGGCTCCATTCCTCGGAGGTGAGTTCGGCGATGTCCCTGCTCGCGGGGAAGATTCCGGCGTTCAGGATGAGCATGTCCAGCCCGCCGAAGCGGCTCACCGCCCGCTCCAGGGACCCGGCCACCGCGGCCGGGTCCGTCACGTCGCAGGCGAGCCCGAGAAAATCCGGGCGCCCCGAAAGCGGTTCCTCGAACGGGCTCAGGTCCAGGCCCACGACGGCCGCCCCGCGCTCATGGAGCGAGTCCACGCACGCGCGCCCGATACCGGATGCGGCCCCCGTCACCAGGGCCACCTCGCCGGAAAACACCCCCTCCACCGCGCTCAACCGGGCCCGCTCCAGCGCCCAGTACTCGACCTCGAAAATCTCCTGGGCCGGGAGCGCCTGGTATCCCCCCAGCGCCTCGGCGCGGAGGATAATTTCAATGGTGTGCTCATATATCTCGGCCGCCCGGTCGGCCTCTTCCGCCGACCTGCCCGCCGCGCAAAGGCCAAGGCCGGCATCGAGGACAATCCGGGGGGCGGGGTCCACCATCTCCGGGGCCTCCTTGCCGGAGGCCGCGCACTCGCTGAAATACCGCTCATATTCCTTGGCATAGGCGGCGGCGTCCAGCCCCACCATGGGCAGGCGTTTGGTGCGGAGGACATGGTCCGGCGTCGCAGGGCCCCGCTGGGATATTTCCGCGACATCCCCCCGGCGAGCAAACGAATCACCCCGGGGACTCTCCTTTCTGGAGAGAAGGAGCGGAAAGCCCGCCGCATCGGATATATCCTTCCGCAACGCCGCCAGGGGCGGATTCGAGGCCGAACCCTCCGGTGCGCCGCCTGGCGGAATCTCCCAGCCGCCCTTTTCGCGGAGATACCGCTCGGCCAAGTTCACCAGTTCGATCATGTTTTCGTAGGATTCTTTCGCCGAATTTCCGAAAGAGAAGATGCCATGATGCATGAGGACGGCACCCACGGTGGCCTCGGCCGATTCCTTCTCGAAGCGCTCGAAGAAGGCCTTTGCGAGGGCAAAACCCGGCTTGGCATAGGGAACGACAACCACCCGGTCGCCGTATATCTCCCGGATTCGATCCGCGCCGCCCTCGGCGCTGGAAACCGCGAGGAGGGCATCGGCATGCGTGTGGTCCACGAACCGGTGCGGAACAAGGGCGTGCAAAAAAGTCTCGACCGAGGGCGCGGGGGCGCCGGCCCGCACCGTGTGGCTTTTGAGTTCGTCGATCAACTCGGCGTCGGGCAAGGACTCCAGCCGAATCAGCTTCCGCAGGCGCTCGAGCCGAACCGGCGCGAAGCCAGCCTCCTCGATGACCGCCAAATCCTGCCCGCTCCCCTTGACGTAGAGGATATCTTCTTCTTCGCCGAGAACATTCCTCTCTCGGATTTTCACCGAGGTGTTCCCGCCACCGTGGAGCACAAGAGAAGGGTCTCGTCCCAGGAGACGCGAGGCATACACCCGCTGGCCCAGATCTCCCTTACAGGCAGCCGCCTCCGAATCGTTCCAAAGACTTTTCACCGCACCCTCCTTTTGGGTCTCGTTCTGCCCGACAATTCCGCCGGTGTAAAGACGGGGGAAAATGGGGCTCTTCGGACCGCGCCGGTGAGCTTTTCTCCATTGCAGGCCCGAATAACGGTGAGAAAAAGGCCTAGGCCGGCCGTGAATAATTCTGCTAGGATAAGCCTATCTGTTCCATCCACCCATTTCACGTCGAGGCGCGGGGATGCCCGCCTTCTGCCGCCATGCATGCAGGGAGAATACTGTGAAGCGATTGCCGAGATACTTCCTTTTCATGATGTTGGCTTTTGCGGCGGCGGTTCTTGCCACCCCGCCCGCCACCCATGCCGCCCGCAAACCGCCCAAGCGGTCGATCAAGAAAATCGCCGGCGACCTGTACCGGTTCCAGAACAACTTTCACTTTTCCGTGTTCTTCGTGACACCCGATGGAATCATCGCGACCGACCCCATCAACAAGGGCGCCGCCCAATGGCTCAAGACCGAACTCGCTAAGCGATTTAACAAGCCGGTAAAGTACCTCATCTACAGCCACGATCATCAGGACCATATTTCGGGGGGCGAGGTGTTCGCCGACACCGCCACCGTTGTGGCTCACAAGAACGCCAGGGCCGACATCATCGCCGAAAATCGGCCCACGGCGGTTCCCGATCTTACCTTTTCCGACAAAATGACGGTCACGCTCGGCGGCAAAACCGTCGAGCTAACCCCCGTCAGAAAGGGCCACTCCGACAACATGATCGTCATGAGGTTCCCGGCCGAACGCACCATTTATGTGTGCGACATCGTTTCGGTCAGGAGTGTGGGCTACAAAACGCTGACCGACGCCTACTTTCCCGAATGGATAAATTCCATCAAGGTGGTCGAGGGGCTCGACTTCGAGATAATGGCCCTGTGGGTGGCGAATTAGTATTGGATATCGGGCAACGCGAAATGTGAGTTTTAACCCCGGATTTCCCAGATGGATTCGTGATTTCCCCACTATCTAAGATGATTTCGATTTATAATTCAATCAGTTAATTCCCCCTACTGCCCGCTGGTGGAGAACACCCGGTGGGTGAAGCCGCGAAGAGCCCTCTTAGAGTTGATTTCGCCCGCCGTTTGAAGCTGGATTTCCGGGGGGCCACCATCACCTCGGACGCTGGATTGCTCGCCTTCCGCGAGCTGGATGAGAGACTTGGGTTGAGCCGGATGGCGGCGGAGAGGCTCGCCGATGGTCGTCTGGGCAAGAACATCCAGCACCAAATCGTAGCCCTATTCCGGCAGTCGGTCTTCGGGCGCCTCGCCGGGTATGAAGATGTCAATGATGCGGAGCGTCTCAGGCTTGACCCTGCCATGCGGGCGCTCTTGGGCCATCGAGAGGCCATGCGGCATCGACCAGCGAGATGGCCCGCTTCGAGACCCAGATGCTTGCCACCGAGGAGAACCTGAAAGCCTTGGCCGACCTCTCGGATCTGTGGGTCGACCGGGTCCATGAGCGCACGGCCCTCAAGGAATTGGTGCTCGACATGGATAGCTCCGACAGCCCCACCTTTGGTCAGCAGGAAGGCTCCATCTTCAATGGCCACTTCAGGTGTACCTGCTACCACCCCTTGTTCATCTTCAACCAGTTCGGTGACCTTGAGCGGGCGAGGCTCCGGCCGGGCAACGTGCACAGCTCGAAGGGATGGCGCGAA
>DNYS01000077.1:5423-5582 GCA_003506735.1 Nitrospinota bacterium | reverse complement strand
ATGCAGCCTTCGCGAGACTTGAGATTTACGAGTTCCTGGAGGCTGAAGGGTTCTCCTACCCCATTCGGCTTCCCGCCAACCAAAATCCTCAAGAAGCGATCGGCCATATGCTCACCCGACCCATGGGGAGACCACCCCTCAAGCCCCAGGTCTTCCACG
>DNYS01000077.1:1547-5182 GCA_003506735.1 Nitrospinota bacterium | reverse complement strand
GAGCAGTGGATCAAGGAGGGCAAGCACGCCATCCGCTGGACGCGGCTCTCCTGTCAGAGGTTCCAGGACAACGCCGCGCGTCTTCAGTTATTCGCCCTGGCCTACAACCTTGGGAACTTCATGAGGACACAGGCACTCCCCGATGAAGTGAAACATTGGTCACTGACAACGCTGAGAGAGAAGCTGATCAAGATCGGCGCGAAGGTCGTGCGGAACGGGCGAGACATGACCTTCCAGCTCGCCGAGGTCGCGGTATCAAGAGGGTTGTTCGCTGAAATTCTGGGCCTCATCAGACGACTCCGGCCACTGGCGCGCCCAACGTGACCGAGGCAATGTCAGGCAAGGAGAAGCCACTCATGGGGAGAAGTATGCCCGGGAAGCGCAGAAAAAGTGAAAAAGCCCCGAATCCCGCCCAAAACCTGCCTGAGGAGATACGCTCTTGGCTCTGGAATGCGTACGCAGAATCGCAGCTTGGCTTAAAATCCCCATTTTGGGCTACTACAAACCTATTCAAGGAATCAAATGGGAAATGTCGGTTCATATGTACGAGGACCACTAGCCGGGCATGCAGCGTTTACATAAGGTTTTGATAGTCAACGAAAGATTCTAAGGCGCCAAAATATAGAATACCTATAAATTCGGTTTCTAAGTTCCCAATTAAGGAGATTTCTTTATGTCAACGCTCAGCGCGGAGAGCGGCGGGAAGATCGAGATTTACTACGAGGAGGAGGGATCGGGCGGTTCGCTGGTGATGGTGGGCGGCTTTACGTCGACGGTCGAGGTGTGGGGAAAGCTCAGGCCGCTTCTCGCCGAAAAGCACCGGGTCGTCATGGCCGACAACCGGGGGAGCGGGCGCACCCGCGTTTTGGAGGACGACGGGGACCGCGCGCCGGGGCGCTTCGCGATGGACCTTCTCGCGCTGATGGACGGGCTCGGAATCGAGCGGGCCCATATCCTGGGGGCGTCCATGGGCGGGATGATCGCCCAGGAGTTCGCCCTCCGGCATCCGGCGCGCACCCGGAGCCTGACGATCGCGGGCTCCCATTTCGGCGGGGCGGACAAGGTGGACGCGGCCCCGGGCCTCCGCGAGATCAGGCGGCGGGGCGGCTCGCCCGGCGCCACGGACGAGGAGCGGCGCGCGGCGCTCGAAACGATTTTCCATCCGGACATCATCCGGGACCGCCCCGAGATCGTCGAATTCTATGACCGGAACAAGCGGGCGTTTCCGCACAGCAAAGAAGAGCTCGAAGCGCGGACGCGGGGGATAGAGGCGTTCGACCTGTCCGACCGGGTGGGCTCGCTCGAAATGCCCGTCCTGGTCATCGCCGGATCGCACGATGTCCTCGTTCCCACCGAAAATTCCCGCCTCCTCGCCGGGCGCATCCCGGGCGCGGAGCTCTTTATCGTCGAGGGCACTGGCCATCATTTTTACTCCGAGCGGCCAGAGGCCTCGGCCCGCGCCATCCTCGATTTTCTCTCAAAGCACTAACGGATTTTCTTGCGAAGCGCTAACGGGTTTCTAGCGAAGCGCCAACGCATTGGCGAGGCCGGTTTGCGGGTCTTCGCCGGGAATTCGGCCATCCTCCATCGCGCTCGGGTGGAATAAATCCGGCGTAATAATGCTTAATCGCCCATTAAATATTGCCGGTAACGCTAATTAGGGGAGGATCTTCGGGGCTCCCCGTTTATTCAAATGGGGCTCAAATGGTTTATCCAGGTTAACGCGAACTTTTTGTAACTTTGAACTGCACGGGTACCCATGCGACTGTTCGGGATTCAGGAGCGGCGGACAGGGAGCCAGGCTGCCCCACGGTCTCCCACGACCCAGGTCACGACGGTCTCCCGTCCGCGCCACCTCCCCATGGGGAGGTGGCATCCATTATCCTATCAGGCTGACAAGGAAGAGATCATATGGGATAGATACAAGGTCACAGGGATTTTTTTCAAATTCGAGGGCTTATTTCCCCTAAATCCACCGGATTCGCCCGAAGTTAAGGGGTTTCATGGATTTCACACCGAAAACCGAACAGGGAATAACAGGAAATTATCAGAGATTTTGATCTCTGACCTGCGAACCTCAGGGTCCGATTAAATTTTTGGACAGGACGGGGTCACCTACTTCGTCCGGCTTCGCGCCAATGCGAAGCTCTATGAGGAAGTATCGCCTCATATGGCACGCCCGGTGGGGCGCCCGCCCAGGAGTGGGCGTCAGGTCAAGGTGGTCGATTTCCATTACCTTCAAGGCGAGTCTTGGCATTCCCTAACGAATTCACCTAGTCATCCATTTTATGGAGGATTGAATATTTGTGGAGCACAGCCCCTCACTTCCCCCAGACGACCAAAAACACCCCGACGACCGAGAGCAGCCCTCCATACACGACCCGAGCGGTGACTCTTTCCAGTTTTCTGTAAAACAGCCAAGAAGTGAAAATCATCAGGAGAACCGAAATCCGGGAGATGGGGACAACCTGCAGGAGATTCCCGTGCTGAATGGCTGTCCAGAAGAACAGGGCGGCCAAGGCGTTGAACAGCGCCCCTACCACGATGAAGAATAGGGGCCGGCGTCCCCAAGTTTTGGGCATCCCCTCGTGCGTAAAAGGCATAATGACGATCATCGTCATGACCGAGACTGTGTTGGAAATGCTCATGCCGAGCGGTGCCGAATCAATCCAGGCATAACCGTATTTGCGAAACAGGTGAGAAAGTCCCATAAAAAGCGCCGCCGCCACCGGGATAAGGTAGTAGGCGAAAGGAATCTTCTTGCGGACCGACTCTCCCTTGTGGACCAGGAAAATGGAGCCGATCATGATCGCCGCTGTTCCCGCGCCAATCGCCAGGTTCAGGCGCTCGCCCAGCAGGGTGATGGCCAGCCCCGTCGACCAGATGATACTCGTCTGCAGTATAATCGCTGTCCGGGCGAGGCCGAGCTCTTTCATCGAGAAAAAATGGAGATAGCGCCCGCCCACGCCCCCTAGCACTCCGATAATCATGAACCAGGCGACGCCCTGAAGAGGCCAGCTCTCCACCCTTCCCGCATAAAAGTAATAGCTCCAGATGAGCATGAGCGAAATCGAGCCCGAGACCAGCGCGGTCGTCCCGGCGCCGAGGCGAATCAGCACGCTCCGGTAGAGGGTTCGGGCTATCGAGATACTGAGCGCGGACAATAGCGCCAACAGGGTAGGATGAAGCGTATCGAGCAAAATGCCACCAGTGAGGAGGGAAACTAAAGATCGATTGTCTCACGGAATTCGGTAGCGAGCGACTGTCGAACTGTACTCCCAAAAGGCTGCCTGTCCATGGCGAATTTCTAATCATGCAATGTGGGGACCGAAGCAAGAGAGGCAGATAATCCTTTTCCCGTAACCACCCCACAGGTTCGCAATGTTCTCATGGTTGGCTCGCATATCTCCGTGTTGCTCTGCTCTGTCGCTGGAGATAAGGCGGCCGGTGTCGGCAAGAATCTCGCCGCATACTTCGTTCATTCTTTTCTCCTAGATAGGGACCGAACGAAGGGGGCAGATCTTTGCAACGTCCATCTCGACGGTCAAAGCGTAGTGCTCAAGTAGGGACTCTGGTGGTGGTGGATTGGGAAGATGCCGAGGTATGTGCCGGGTGGCACTCAGCCGCCGCTGCAA
>DNYS01000077.1:735-1452 GCA_003506735.1 Nitrospinota bacterium | reverse complement strand
ACTGAACCGCCTCACGCGCATTCCCACTTCGATGGTGCGCTCAGTGCGGACGCTGGAGAAGAAACCCTATCTGGGTGAGTGATGCACCTGAATCATTTCTCCCGCCTTTTCGCTCGGGGAAATTGTCGAGCCAATTTCTTGGGGTTCCATTGGCATGCCGCCTCCCCATAGATTCTAGAAAAATCCCCCCGGCATGTGATCTGCCGGGGGGATAACGATTCTAGGGCGAGCTATTTCTGGGACTACTTAGTTTGCCGCAGTTCCTTTGCCCTAACGACGTTTACCTTTCTTTCTTCCTTTTGGTCGCAAACCCTCCGCCAGGAAATTCAAGCAGACGTCAGGCCGAAGCTTAGCAGATTTGCAAAGTTTTTCCGCCTGAGCTCTCCATTTCTTGCGAAGGGTGAGGAGCACACCTTGTAAGCGTTGGCCTCTGGCGCGTTTTTTCTTGCAGACCGCTTTTGCCTTGGCAGATTTGGGGCCTTGTTCTTTCCAACTTGCGCTCAAAGAACAACACGGATCCGCAACACATCGTTTTATTCGAGCCTTTTCACTCTTGCACGTCCGCAATCCATATTTTCCGAGGGTCTTCCCCCGCTCGCACGAGAGGCCACGCCGCGCATCCCGATAACCGCGATTCCTCTGGCACTTCCGTTTCGGTGTTCCGCCCCAGCCCCCGCGAAAACACGCTTTGCGACGAGATCGCGCTATTCTGTAACA
>DNYS01000077.1:0-498 GCA_003506735.1 Nitrospinota bacterium | reverse complement strand
TGCGGTTCAGCTCACAGCGAGAGGTCCCCCTCCTCTTCTTGGTGGCGTAGTCGATATACTTACATTTCTTGTCCTTCGAGCATAATTTCTTACATTGTGTCAGGCTGATTTTTGCATATGCCTTGTAGCCGTCTCCTCTGCATTCACGCCTCGACGCTGATTTTTTATACCTGTATTTAGGCGCGGCCGTTGCTCCGGGCCCCGGCAGAACAAACGCGGCGAAGAACAGGCCTGTGACGATGCTTCGAACGAACAATCGTTTCACACTGAATCCCCCCTTGGTGAAGATAGATTTACTTCAACACTGGCCATAGTCAGATGGGGTGATTGCCAAATTACGCAAAATAAGATTGGGCGTTGCAAGGTGAAAATTGAAGAGGAGGTGCTTGGGGTTGGAGCCTTCTCGTGGAGAGTGACGTCCCAGAGAAACAGAAACCCTCCCCGACAGACTCCTCGCCTCGAATAGGATCCCCTGCGATCCGATCTCCTTCGGGGAGA
>DNYS01000246.1:9769-9937 GCA_003506735.1 Nitrospinota bacterium | reverse complement strand
AGGCGGTTTTTAGAGGTTCCCTATTGTTTCACCAAGACCTTTTACCCAAGCCTTCCATTTTTCCATTTGAGCCATACCCTCTTCTTGTGAACCCAGGTTGTTTCCTCCGTAATAAGAAATCATAAAATTTGGCATCTTTCCTCCAATGTATTTTAACCGCCATTTTCC
>DNYS01000246.1:3492-9508 GCA_003506735.1 Nitrospinota bacterium | reverse complement strand
GGAATGCTTCTCCCCATGAGTGTCTTCTCCTTGCCTGACGTACTTTCGGTCACGTAGGGTGCGCCAGTGCCCAGACAGGGTCCGGCGCGGGCTCCGGCGAGCCCTGAAAAGCATGCGAACCGTTCGCCGTTAAACTCCCTCAAGCTCCTGAAACCCACTCACTCCGGGTGCAGCTTCCCCGCTCGCGGGCGGCCTGCCGCCAGTGGATGAAACATAGCGCCTTTTGTTAAATCCACAGCTACAGAAAATGCGCGGAGATTCGGGGCTCCGCTACCGGCGATCCACCATCTCCAACCCGAATGAACCACCTGGGGGGATATCGCACCCGGTTTTTGCGCGGGCGATCAGGCGTTCTTGACCTCGATTTCGGCGAATTCGAGCGCCTTCCGGATGCGCCCCAGGGTTTCCTCGCCGGGAACCTCCAGGGGGGCCCGCACCGCCATCGAGGGGAGCTTTCCGGACAGGTAAAGGGCGGCCTTCATCCTCGGGACCATGTTGATCATGGGCGGCTCGAAAAGGACGCGGGCCAGACGGTCCACCTTCTCGTGGAGCGTCTTTGCGGCGGAAATATCTCCCTCTTTCACCGCATTGAACATCCCCACGATGAGATCGGGGCAAAGGGTGTGGAATATGAGAAGGGTGCCGTCCGCGCCGGCCAGAAAGTTGTAAAAAAGAAGGGTATCGTTCCCGGTCAGGACGGCCACGTCCCGATCCAGTTCCCGGATGCCGTGAAGATTGTTCTCGAAGCTGGCGGTTGTCCAGGTCGTATCCTTCACGCCCACCACGCCCGGCACCTGGCAGATCTCGCGAACGACCTCGGCCGTGTATTTCACCCCCGAATAGGCGCCCATCACGAAATAGAGCATGGGAAGGTCCACGGCCTCCAGAACCTCCTCGCAAAACTTCCGCACGAGCGGACCGTCGATCCCCCATGAGAACCAGCAGGGAGCCATCATCAAGGAAGCGTCCGCCCCGCGCTCCAGCGAGTCACGGGATACGCGGATGGCGCCCTCGGTCGTATCCGGGTATGGAGAAATTCCCGCGACGGTGAGGAGGCCGTGCGATTTGGCGGTACGGGCGACGATTTCAACGACTTGCATCCGCTCTTCGTAGGTGAGGCTGTCCCCCTCGCCGGCGTGGGCGTTCACGACAAATCCGTTCATGAGGCCGGTCTCGGCCAATTCGGCGACCTGGGCTTCGAGGCCTTCCCGATCGATTTCACCGCTCTCCGTAAATGGAACCACGCAGGCGGCCAGGTGGCGGTACCGTTCCGCATTTGTCATCGTCGAACTCCCGTCCTGTCCAAATATTCGAGCAAATCACCGGACAAATTTTACATCCGCTTTCGCCGCGTTCCGCATCATATCCCACCGAAGACGGGCTTGCCGCCCCTCTAAGCCGGAATGATGGGCAGCAGCAAATAGGCGTCCCGGCCGCCCCCGGCGTGAAGCTTCACCCGCCCGCCGAAGACGGACATCGGGCGGTCGTCGGGGTCCCTATGGACCATGCCGCCGGTTCCCCGGGTGCCGTAATGAAACTTCTTGGCGAACTCGGCCAGCTCGCCGGAGTATATATAGTCCTGTCCCCGGACCGAGAACGCCACCCGCCACCCCTTGGGAACGACGATGCACGAGGAGACGATCTCCACGTCGCATTCGTAGATCTCGCCGGGCTCCAGGGGCTCGATCCGGTCATGCGGATGGTAGGGCCGGTATTCCGTACTCTTTTCCGGATCGAGCGCCCGGTGCGAGACGCGCAGCCAGCCGTTCGCGATGGCCGTGTTCGGATCGGTCGATCCCATGAAGGTGATTTCCTTTCCGTCCGGATCGAACACCCGGAGGACCAGGAACAGATCGGCGTCCTCGGTGGATGAGGAGACGAAGAGCTTGGAGGCCATCGGACCGGTGATTTCCATCTCTTCTTCGAGCGGGGGCATCCAGAAGGTAACGCCATCGCCAAGGGCATCGTATTCGATCTCTCCCGCATCGGGGATCGGCTCCCGGCTGAGGGCCTTGTTCGCCGTGTCGAGATAGAATTTCGTCCACTGGATGCGGGCGATCGGCCACTCGTTTTCGTCCCGCCGGACGAACCGCCCGTCGGCATGGCGGATGTTGAGCATCACCCGCGGGGTTTTGTCCCAGCCGTTATCGATGTCCTTGAGGAAGTGATCGAAAAAGCGCTTTTGAAGGTCCAGGCCGTAGTCGCTCGAAAAAAGCGACCAGTGGGAATCGCCGTGGGCTTCGAGCCATTTCTGCTCCGAGGCTGACTCGATGAACCCGTTAAAATTGCCCCGGGGATGGATGCCCTGACCGCCCCAGTTGGCGCACGAGAGAAGCGGCACCTGAATCTGAGAAAAATCGGCCCGGCGCACCTGGTGCCACTCGTCGTCGAGAGGGTGCGATTTCAGCGACTGGAAAGCGTTGTCCCGGTTGGCGGCCAGCTCCTCGTCCGAGAGGGTGACGGGCCCGGCGGCGGATTCTCCCGTGTTCGGGTTCTTCCTCGCGCTCTCCCCCCGCCCGTACTGCACGTTGGCCACCTGGACCTTGGACCAAAGCTTGGTGAACTGGCTCAGGATGCCGCCGTGGTAGCCCGAATCCCGGTAGGGATCGTTCCCTCCCTCCCACGGGATAATCGCGGCGAGATGGGGCGGATGTTTGGCCGCGACGCGCCACTGGTTCCGCGAGTAGTAGGAAATGCCGAGCATCCCGACCTTGCCGTTGCTCCATTCCTGGGTGCCCGCCCACTCGATACACTGGTAGAGGTCCTCGATCTCCCTCGGGCAGTTCGGGGACATGAATCCCGGAGACCAGCCGGCGCCGCGTGAATCAATGCGGAGGCACACATAGCCGTGCGGGATCCAGCGCTCGGGGTCGGTGACTTCCCAGTTTTGGTACTTGTTGGTCGAGCCTTCGAGGATCTCCGGGTAGTCCTCGACCATTTTTCCCCACTGGTGGGGGTAGCCCTCCTGATAGGCGACGCCCTTCGCGTAAATTCCGTAGGTCAGGATTACCGGATATTTTCCATCCTCGATGGGCCGGTATACGTCGGACCGGAGGACAAGACCGTCGTCCACCGGAATCGGCTGATGCCAGGTGATGCGCATGCCGTCCCGATCCTCGGTGCGCGCTTCGACCTCTGGGACTTCACTCATCTAAATTTCCCCCTTTGAATTCCTTATTTCCCGGATACCCCTGAATTCCTTATTTCCCGGATACCCCCAATTTTAGCAAAAACCGGCCCCGCCGTCTGCTCCCCGGGACCCGGCTCATCGGACCGCGGCACGTCCATCCGCCTCAGGACACAGGCAATCCGGTGATGTGCGAACTCATTTTGATCCGGAAGATGTGGTTGTTCCCGGCCCCGTGGAGAAAGGAAATCACGTCCCGCAGATATTTCTCGACGGGGCACTCCCGCATATAGCCCATCCCGCCGTGGACCTCGAGCGCCAGGCGGCAGACCTCATAGGCGGCTTCCGAGCAAAAGACCTTGGTGAGCCAGGCAAACTTGGGATCGTATTCCTCTGCGTAATCCACGCTCCATGAGGCGCGCCAAAGGGCCGACCGGGCGACCTCCAGGCGGGTGTACATCTCCCCGATCATCTGGGCGACCGCCTGGTGCTGGCCGATGGGCTTACCGCCCTGAATGCGTTCCTGCGAATATTTCACGGCCTCCTCGAAAGCGGCGCGGCCCGCCCCCAGAACGGTGGCCCCGTAGCCTCCCCTTCCCCGGCCGATCCGCGAGTTGCGCAGGGTCTCGGCGCCGTTTTCTTCTCCGAGGCGGTTGGCGGCGGGCACCTCGGCATCCTCAAAAACGAGGGTGGCGTTGCTGAGAAGGCGCCGGCCCATTTTGTCGTGTACGCGGCCTACGCTGAGGCCCGGCGTGTCATGTGGAACCAGAAACGGGGTGATCCCCTTGATGCCGCCCTGGGTTTTGTCGGTCCGCGCGTAGACGATATAGAGCTTTGCCGTTCCGCCGTTGCTGATAAATTGTTTGGTCCCGTTCAGCTTGTAGGAATTTCCGCTTCTCTCCGCCCGCATCTGCACCCCCGCTCCGGGGGCGGCATAGGGCAATACGTGATCGGTGCCGGCCCCGGGCTCGGTGATGCAGGTGGCCAACAGGAAACGATGGTCCTCAATCATGGGAGGGATGAACCGCTCTCTCTGCTCGTCGTTTGTCCAATGTTCGACGATGGGGCTGAATTTCCAGGTCTGATCGAAGGTGGCCGCCACGCCGAGATCGCCCGCGCCGAGCTCTTCTCCCACGATGGAGAGGGTGAGCATGTCCGCGCCGCCGCCCCCCCATTTCTCCGAGATCGCAAGGGTGCGCAACCCGAGCTTCGAGCCCTCCTCGAGCACCTCCCAGGGAACACAATCGGAGGCCTCCTGGCGGCGATCGTATTCCGCCGCGATGGGGCGGACCGATTTTTCCGCATATTCACGGGCAAGCATCTGCAGGGCGCGTTGTTCATCCGTCAGCTTGAAGTCCATCCATATCTCCTTATCGCAACGCACGGCTCAATCATGGAGACGCCGTTGATGCGAAGCCGGAACCGCTGAAATCGGGCCGATCCATGGCCTCGACCGCCCGCATGAGGCGGGCGAACCTCCCACTGCCGGCGCGCCGTCCGGCAACCGCCACGGCAACCCGCACAGAGCCATCCGGATTGAATATGCCGCTAAATACGGAAGATCATCGAAATCACGGGCGCCGAACCGGCGCGCTCGCGTTCATTCTGGCGGGCCGGGAGGCAGGAAGGAACAACCGCAGCGGCAACGGAGATCGCGTCAGGCCGGAACCGGGAAGTTTCCTTCGAATTTTCAACGACCGAAATCGCAACGACGCCGCCGCACAAGCGGATTGTATTTCCATTTCCCCAGTTCCGGAAAATTTCCCCGGCAGGCGGCCCGCCGTGAAGGGCCGCCACCTCAAAAAACGGAGGCGCGCCCGCTCCGGCCTAGGCCTTCACCTTGTCCAGGAGTCCGGTCGCTTCGAGATCCTTCCGGAATTCGTCTTTTTCCGCCTGGGTCAAGGAAACGACCGGCGGGCGAACGTCTCCCGCGGGCAGCCCGAGGCATGTCGTCCATTCCTTGATGAAGGCGGTCGTGCGGCCGTTGGGGCCGGTGGTGAAATACTTCTTCCGGACGGCGCGGAGAGGCTCGAGGGAGTAGTTGATCTCCCAGGCTTTTTTCATATCGCCCGCCATCGCCGCATCGTAATAGTCCCGGATGGGGGAGTATCCGGGGACCTGGTAGAGGTAGGGGCACGGCGAGGACATGTGCACCTGCATGTCCAGGTGGGCGAGGCTGACCAAAAGCACCTCCTCGTTGGGATCGCAGACCACGATCCGGTCCCCCACCCGGCGGCGGGTCTCCATCTGGTGCGCCATGCTCGGAACGGCGTTTTTGATGCAGCAAATATTATCGATGTCGGCCAGCCGCTCGATCAGCTCGGGGCTGAGCGTGGTGCCGCTCTTGGGCTGATTGAAGAGCGAAATGCCGATGTCCACCTGATCGCAAAGCGTTTTGAAATAGAGAAAAATTTCGTCGTCATCGTGCGCGCCGTAAATGGGATTGATTAGGATAGCATAGTCGGCCCCGACCTCCTCGGCGTGCTTGGTCAACTCAACAGCCTCGGTGAGGTTGATATGGGCGGTATGCGGAATGACCTGGGCCTTTCCCTGGCTTTCCTCGCAGACGATGTGCTGCGCCCGGCGGCGCTCCTCGGGAGAGAGCGACCAGTATTCCCCCATCAATCCGTTGCAAAAGAATCCGTCGATCTTCAGGTCATCGATGCAGGTGCGGACGTTGGCCCTGAGGCCTTGCTCGTCCAGGCTGCCGTCCTTGGCGAAAGGAGTCGTCAGAGCCGCCCAGATTCCCTTCATGTGCTCTTTGCAATAGGCTTTTGCTTCGGTTTTGGTGTATTCCATGACTCCCCCCCCATAAAAGATATTCGCTTCGCGGAAACCTCAGACGATCCGCCGGAGCCGGGCCGCCCGCTTATTTATCTCACGTCTCGG
>DNYS01000246.1:785-3454 GCA_003506735.1 Nitrospinota bacterium | reverse complement strand
CACGTCTCGGATTCGGCCACGTCTCGGATTCGGCCGCGTCTCGGATTCGGCCGCTTTTCGGATTCGGATGGGCTTGTGAATGCTGCGCGTTCCGCCGGACCCGCTTGAACCGCCAATGTAGAAAAGCGTCCCCGCAACCTTCATATTAAGAAAATAATAACAATTCCGATATATATTTATTAATAAAGAGAGCGCTGAAAAACTATTCTAGGAGGCATTCGGCAAGAGATATTCCCCCCAAAATCATATCATAATAGAAGCTTTTCTATATAATTTGCTACTATTGGATATTTTATCGGTCCGGAGAAGCTCACTTTGGGACTTTTTCAGCAGTCTCATAAATTCGATTGACAAAAAAGTTTACCGTAAAATATCGCTTTCATGCAACCGAGCGCCGGCGGCCCGGCGGCTCACAGTTTGTAGAGCGCACTCACATTCTCCACGAGGATTTTTTGCCGGTCCTCCTCCGAAAGGCGGGAAAGGCCGGGGATATCTTTCGCGGGCTCCAGGTTTCCGATGTTCCAGGGACAATCCGTCCCGTAGAGGATTTGACCGGCGCCGAGGGTGGTCACCGCAAATTTCATGCAATCGGCATTGTGGATGACGGTATCGAAATAAAAATTCCCGAGATACGTTTCGGGCGCCTCCGAGCCGCAGGCCTTGGGTTCGTCCCGCACCAGGTAGCCCTGCTGCAGCCGGCCGCGAATCCAGGGGAGGAACCCGCCCAGGTGGGCAAGCACAACCTTCAGCTTCGGAAACCGGTCGAACACGCCGCCGAACATCAGGCAGGCGGCGGCAATCGTCGTATCGATCGGATTGGCCAGGAGGTTGTTGAGGTGAAAATCCTTCATCCGATCTTTTGAGCCGATAATATCTCCCGGATGAATGAACACCGGAATATCGAGCGAGACGGCCATGTCCCAAAAAACATCGAGCGCGGGATCGTTCAGATTCTCCCCGGCGACGTTTGAGCCGATTTTGACCCCGATATGCCCCAGGCCCACCGCCCGTTTCAGTTCCGCCGCCGCGGCGGGGGGATCCTGGAGAGGAACGCCCGCCATGCAAGCGAACTTTTCGGGAAGCTTTCGGGCGAGCCCGGCGAGCCCGTCGTTCAGCGAAGCGGAGATCTCCTTATTCAGCCCCGCGTCCAGGGTATAGAAGCTCATCGCCGTGATATGAGACAGGATCTGCTTGTCCACGCCGGTATTTTTCATGTGCGCGAGGCGCAAATCGACGCCGGAGACCTGGCGCGGGAGATAACTTCTCGATTCCCCGGAGCCGGCGGCCCTGACGACCATCACCTCCCACCTGTCCCCCTCGCCGACTTTCAGGGAAGAAGGAGGGGCGCCGGTTCCCGGCTCCGAGGTCAGCGTGGGGGCGAACCGGCCCGCACGGAGATTTTCCATGAATTCCTCAGCCACGAGGTGTGCGTGAAAATCGATAATCACCCCTCACCTCCTTTCGCGGAAATCCGTCGCCGCCGGCCGTTGTCCTTTTTCATACATGCTCGTAAATCTGCAGGATCATCGCGCCCTTGAGCTTGCCGTCGCCCAAGTGGCCGACCAGGACGCCTTCGTTGGCTCCGGGCCCTCCGCTCAGCGCCATGTGGATATGGACATAGGGCTCGGGCCCGGTCCATTCGACATCGCCCAGCGCCGGGGGCGGCTCCTCCGGCCAGCTGATGTTGCCCAGCGCCACGAGCTCGCGCCAGTCCTCGAAATGATGGCGCTGAATATCGTAGCCGTCCATGCTCTTGAACCCCGAGATCATATGGGTCTCGGTGAGCGCACCGATGAGAAACACCGACCCGGCCCGGATGTTTTTCTCCTTCACGAACCGGTTGAGCTCCCCGTAAAAATCGTCGCCCGCCGCGTATTTCAACTGAAATATCCTTCCCAAGCGGACTTCCGTCGCTTCCATCTTTGAATCCTCCCCTCATGAAATTAAAAAACCCAGCCAATCGAACGTTATGAATTTTTCCGCTCATTCGTGATTTCGTCGAACACCCGTTCCAGCCCCACCCGGAAAGTGTCCTTTCGCTGCTGGAGCCAGTACTCCCCCCGGGAGGCGTCCGCATGAAAAAACGTCTGAAACGAATCGTCCGCAACGGCTTCTTCTTTCGTGTGGCCCGCATCCACCTGGATCTCCATCGTGCCCCGGATATCGGCAAGGCGCTCCCGAAGGCTCACGGCCACCTCTTTTCCGCAAATATCCCCGTGGCCGGGAACGATTTTCTCCAGCGGCAGGCTCTCCACCCAGGACAGGGCCTCGATCCATTCGGCGACATTCGCGTCCCGCAGCCCAGCCGATGGGCCGTTGATCACCACGTCACCCGAAAACAGCACGCCCTCTTCGGGAACGAATACCGAGGAGCACGCGGGCGAATGCCCCCCCTTGCGGTAAATTTCAAACGTCAGCGGAGACAAATGCAGGATCAGGTTGTCCTCGAAGCAAACATGGGGAGGGGGCACCGGCGCCGCCGTGATCGTATCCGCCTCATCGGTGAAACCCAGGTCCCGGAGCGTTTCGACGAATATTTCCTTGGAAAAAGCGTTGTCGCCTTTTGCGATTTCTTCATATACGTACTGCGGCGCGACGAAAATCACGTCGCTCTCGATGAAAGACGAACCCGTCGTATGGTCGCCGTGGTAGTCGGTCGCGATGAGATA
>DNYS01000246.1:555-686 GCA_003506735.1 Nitrospinota bacterium | reverse complement strand
TTCTGAATCTCGCCCTGCCAGTGTTTCGAGTCCGTCGGCCGGACGGGGCAATCCAGGAGAACCACCCCCTCGTCCGTGACCGCGGCGCCTACGTTCGCCCAGTCGTATTTGGTTTCCGCATACAGGTGTTC
>DNYS01000246.1:0-268 GCA_003506735.1 Nitrospinota bacterium | reverse complement strand
ATGCCGATCCCCTCCAGGGTTCTCATGCGCTCCGCCATATAGTCCGGGGATTCGAATCCGG
Organism: Nitrospinota bacterium; assembly: GCA_003506735.1. Classification (GTDB taxonomy): domain Bacteria; phylum UBA8248; class UBA8248; order UBA8248; family UBA8248; genus UBA8248. The sequence continues at coordinate 207 of DNYS01000246.1, read as the reverse complement.
GCCGGTCGATGTAATGAATCTCCCGCTGCGCCTCCTCGCGGGAAAGGCCGCGCGCTTTCGCCTCCCGGACCTCATCGATAATTCCGTACATTATCCCCCGCAGGCGGGGGATCCAGTCTTTTCGGCAGGGCGTGCCGTGACCCGGGATAAACCAGTCCACGTCCAGGGACTCCAGCAGGGCCAGCGATTCGAACCAGCCCCACAGGT
>DNYS01000285.1:2147-11370 GCA_003506735.1 Nitrospinota bacterium | reverse complement strand
TGTGTATCCAGAACGAGCAACTTCGGGGCGTCACCCAGAAGCGGCTGCACTCGGTCCCCTACCGCTGGGTGCGGTTTCCGGTGGCGAGCGAGGACGCTCCCGAACAGGAGACGCTCTATCTCGAGGGGACGACGGCGGCCGGCCAGCCCGAGGGACACCGCTTCCCCACACCGAGCGGGAAGCTGGAATTCTGGACCGAGGCGATGGAGGAGAAATTCAACGTCCTGGGCCTATCGGCTCTCCCCGAGTTTTACAGCGACCCCGAACAACTGGTCGATATGCCCTATGCCGAGCTGGCGCATGGCGATGGCGAGCTGGGAGTGATCTCTCCGTTTCACAAAGCGGCGCCGACCGGGGCCTCGCCCTGCCGGATCGTTCCGGCCAGCGAAAACGGCCCGGGGGCGGCGGCCCGGGCCCTGGGCTTCGATACCGAACTTATCACCGGCCGCCCGCCCGCGCCCCATTTTCATAGCTGGACCCACTACTTCTGGCAGGCGCAGGAGATGTGGCCGGACCTGTTTTGCCAGATGCATCCCGAACGGGCGGAGCGCCTGGGGGTCGCGGACGGCGCCAGGGTGCGGGTGGAGACCCCGCGCGGAAGCATCGAGGCGGTCGCCTGGGTGAGCGCGGGCATCCGGCCGACGGCGGTGTTCATCCCCATCGGCTGGGGAGAAAAGCAGCCCTACCATCCCTGGCGCCCGGTCAACTTCCTGACCGACAAGAACCAGCGCGATCCGATCTCGGACCAGACCAACTTCAAGAGCCTGCTCTGCCGCGTATCGAAGGCGTGAGCGAAAAGCACCGTCCAGCGGATTCTTAATCCTAATTACCGGCCAACGCCTGGCCAACATCTGGCAAACATTGCGCCGATGTCGCCTGAGGCGATGGATTATTACTCGATCGGGTCCGGGACGACGGGAAGGCACACTTCGGTGCGAAGATCGGCCTCGGGCGCCTCGCGCGGGTCGTTCAGGTAGCGCTCGGCGACCGGCCCATCCCCCCGGCGGAAGCCGCTGTGGGGAAGCCAGTCCTCCACCAACCGCTCCAGCGTCCGGCCGATCTCATCGTAGGCCCCCTCGTGGATCGCAACGGCGTACCAGCCGCCGGGCATCTCGGTTTCGGTGAGTCCCTCGGGGAGAGGGTTTCCGGGATGCAGGGTCCAGCAGGCTTCGTAGCTCTCTGTCCCACTCCGCAGCCCGAAGGGGGGCCCCGCGTCGGGCAGGCCTTCGCAGCGGAGATACAGCCTCCCCCAGAGTCGCCCGGTGCTCTCCGGAGTGATCGCCTCCTCGAGGGTCAGCCCTGCCCCCCGGGCGGGCTCCCGTTTTTCGACCCTGACGCCGGCCATTGATGTCATGTGGCCATCTCCCGCTACCGAAAAAAGACCAGCCGCACGCCGGCGATGATGGCAATGAGGCCCGACGCCCGGCGGATGGCCAGGCCCGGAAGGTTCCGCAGCAGGTAGGCGCCGATGATGCCGCCCACGATGGCCCCGGCGCCAATTAAGGCGGCGTATCTCCAGTGCATGTTTCCGTGGCGGATGTTCTCGATGGAGGCGGCCCCGACGTTGAACAGCGAGGCCATCATGGAGATGGCGACCACCTGCTGGGCCTTGATGCCGGGAATGAGGAAAAGGGCGGGAACCGTGATGATCCCCCATCCCACGCCGGTCGAGGCCTGGAGGGTTCCCACTACGAGGCCGAGCACGACCAAGCCCACTGCGTAGATGTCCAATGTGATTTTCCTTTCGGGTCTTGTTCCGGCGGAGCCCGGAGGCCCGCCTAAATCGGATAAAAAATAGCCGGCAACAGCGCGCTCACCTTGGCGGCGTCGCCCTCGATCCGGAAGGCGCCGGAGTTTTTCTTCGCTTCGGCGTCGGCGCGCCCGGTGGACATCAGAAGGAAATCGCTGGCCGAGGCGAAGAGGGAGACGTCGAATTCCCCGGACAGATCGGTGAGGCCGGAGGCCTTTCCGTTCACGACCGATATCGCCCAGACATGGCCCGTGTCGGTCGTCTCGAAGCGGAACCGGCCGTCCGGTTTGGGATCGGGCCGGGTGTTGTACATGATCGGAAAGCGAATGTGGAGATTCCCCGCCGCCACCTCCAGGGCATCGGGATGAAGCGAAGCCTCGGGCTCATTCCGGATGTCCCATTCGTGGAGGAGAAATTCGTATATCCGCTGGATGACGAAATAACGGATGGGGATAACGCCGCGCCTGTGCCAGGCGGATTTATCGAAATCCCCGGGCTCCAGCGTCCGGTACAGCGCGATGAGCTCCCTCGTATCGCTCTCGAATTTATCGACGAGCGCGGCCCCGTCGAGGGCGGCGACCTCGTTCATCCGCGAGGTGCGAATCTCCATGAACTCCTCCCGGGTGGAGGCCCCGAGGGGGAACCCGTGGTTGCCCTCCAGCCCGTTGCCGACGGTGGATGCGTAAAATTGCGCGCCCAGCGTCAGGTGGCCCACGATTTGGGAGGCGCACCAGTCCGGACAATAGGTCTCCCGCTTCCAGCAGGCCTCGCTGAATTCCCGAAAACGCGCGGCGAGGCGCTCGCATTCGGAGTTCGTGGTCGAAATCGTCAAATCCATCGCATCATCCTTTAGAGCCATGCAGTCTCCCCGTAATCAATCCGGTTTCGGTATGGGCATGGGCCCGGCGGGATTGTCCGCCCGGCACGGTTGTGCGAACGTGTGTGCTCGCAGCCATCATACACCACGCATTGGCGGACGGCCCGCCTGCCGGGCCATACCGGCGGGGAGGCCGGCCCGCGGGAGGAGAAATATAGCCATGCTCTACGAGGTGCGGGCCTACACGTTTACGATAGGAAGCCTCGATGAGGCGGTGGAGGATTTCGGGAGCATCATCGAGGAGCGCACAAAGCTTTCCCGCTTGATCTGTTTTTTCCGTTCCGCCATCGGCGATCTCGACCGCATTTTTCATATTTGGGAGTACGAAAACGCGGCCCACCGCGAGCGCGTCCGGGCCGAGGCGCAATCCCAGGCCTGGTGGCCGCCCCTCAAGGCCGAGAAAATCCTTTATCAGCAGACCCGGCTGATGACGGCCGCGCCTTTTCGCGCCTCCCCCCGCACCGGCGCCATGGGGAGCGTCTATGAGGTCCGGAGCGACACGATCCACACCGGGACCATGGGAAAAATCAGCGCTGCCTGGGACACGCATCTTCCCGCCAGGGAGGAACTCTCTCCCCTCGCCGCCGCCTTCGCGAATCCGGCGAACGAGTTCGCCTCGGGCATCCTGAACGAGTTTTTGCACATCTGGCCCTACCGCGACCTGAACCACTGGGCCGAGGTGGACGAGGCCGCCAATCGGCTCGCCGGCTGGCGGGATTGCTCCAACCCCTTTTTGAAGGCGCGCAAATCCGAGATCTGGGTTCCGGTGGAATACTCTCCCATGCACTGAGAAGTGTGCGCCTGAAAATTTTCGGGCGATCCCCGCCGGAGGATCCGCCCCGGCCGGGATGCGCCGCCGCCCCGGTATGCGGCATACTGGATGGCACGAAACCACATAGAAACGAAAGCGTGAACCGGTTGCCTCTCGCACCAGAAGCGGAGCGTCCGCAGCGGCGTTGCGAATCGGGGTTTCGATTTTGAGTTTCGAATCTGAGTTTCGAATCGAAAAAAGGGGAGGAAGTGGGCGGCATGGAAAAACTGAGCGGGCGCCTGTACGCGGAGACAGCCTACGACTGGGCGAACGTGGGTGCGGCGGTCACGGAGGCGGGTGTTGTCCTGATCGATTGCCCGGTACGGCCTACAGACTCCCTTCACTGGCAGGGAGAGGTTCGGGGGCTCAGCCCGCTGGGAATCCGGTATCTCATCGCGACCGACTACCACGGCGACCATACGACGGGCTCCTCGTTCATCGAGGACGAGGTGACGTTTATCGCACCCCAGTACGTTTTCGAGGATATCTCCAAGGGAGACAACACGTTTTCGAAGGAGATCTTCGTCAAGACACTCGAGGACCGGGGCTTTTCGGAGGAGGCGAGGCAAATCGCCGAGGCGGCCGTTCCGCCGCCCCAGGTTTGCTTCGAGGATTCGATGATCCTCCACCTCGAACCCCTTACCTTCGAGGTCCGGCGGATGGGAGGCCATTCGCCCGCCACCTCGTCGGTCTTCATCCCCGAGGAAGGGGTGATCTTCGCGAGCGATATCGTTATCAACGAACCCTGCCCCGGGCTCAGGGATGCGAACCTCAAGGAGTGGATCGAGGCGCTCACCTTCATCGAGGGCCTGTCCCCCGACCGCGTGGTTCCCGGGCACGGGGCGATCTGCGGGATGGACGAGGTGCGCGGGCTCAGGGAATACCTCGCGGAGGTGTTGGGGATGATGAAGGAGATGGCCCGAGCGGGCCGGAGCCGCGGGGAGGCCGCCGCCGATCCCTCGTTCGAGCGGTTTTTCTGGACCGACACGACGCGGGGGGACTACTGGATTCAGCAGCGAAAGGACACCTTCCGGAGCGGGCTCGAGCGGGTGTACGACGAAGCGAGACGGTCCCTGGATTCTTGACCGGGGCCTCGTGTTTTCTATCGATGGGCGAACGAGGAGATTCGGATGAAGGTTGTGGAGAAAAAACTGGGCCGGATATTTCAGGTGAGTCTGGAAACGGGGGACGATTTCTACGGCGTGATCAATCAATTCGTCAAGGACGAGAACATCCGCTCGGCGTCGGTTTTCCTGTTCGGGGCGCTCCAAAAGACCGACATGCTCACCGGGTTCAAGGACATGGAAGGTTTTAACGTGGACAGCCGCCACTTCGAGGATTGGCGAGAGCTCGTCGCGCTGGGCAACATCTCCTGGCCCGACCAGCCGCCCCTGGCGCTGGGAGACGTGACCTGGGACGAGCCCCAGCCCTATGTGCATCTCCACATGGCGATCAGCGGCGGGCCGGGCAAGACCGAGGACGTGCTCGTCGGGCATCTCTCGGGCGGCGATGTCAAAGGGATGTTCATGGACATCTACGAGCTGGTGTAAGGATGGCGCGCGGACCGTTCAAGTCATGCACCTTCCTCACCGGGGGCGACGTCGCCCCGGATCGGAAAACTGGCCGGAATCTGTTCGGTAAAACCGCCCCTCTGTTCCGGAGGGCGGACTACGCCTTCCTCAACCTCGAGCATACCCTTGCCCGGAGCGGGAGCCTCATGAAGGGGAAACCCACCCATCATCGGGGGAAGCCGGAGCTGATCGAGGGATTTATCGAGGCCGGTTTCGACGCGCTGGTGGTCGCCAACAACCACATGTTCGATTTCGGGGTGGAATCATTTTTCGACACCATGGCCCTGCTCGAGGCGAAGGCGATCCCCTATGTGGGGGCGGGGAAAAACCTCCGGGAGGTGAAAAAGCCCGTCGTTCTGGACCGAAACGGCCTTCGGATCGGGCTTCTGGCCTATTCCACGACGCTGCCGCAGGGGGCCGCCGCGGGTATCGATGAGCCGGGGGTGAACCCGATGCGGGTATCGACCGCCTATACCCCGAGGCGGAACTTGGTTGAATATCCCGGCTCCGAAGCGCTGGTCATCACCAAAACCGATTCCGGCGATCTGGCCCGGATGAAGCGGGAGATCCGCGCCCTCAAGAAAAAGACGGACGCCGTTCTCGTCTACAACCACTGGGGGGCGAGCATGTCCCACGACGTCCACGACTACCAGACCGAGATCGGGCGCGCGGCCATCGACGCGGGCGCCTGCGGGGTCTTCGGCGGCCACCAGCATGTCCTGCAGGGGGTCGCATTTTATAAAGGCTGTCCCATCGTCCACTGCACCGGAAATCTGATCTTCGATATCGTCGAGCCGTTTTTCACGGCGGCGACGCACCAGACGTTTCTTTTCGGCGGAACGCTCTCGAAAGCGGGCTTGAGCGATCCCTACATCATCCCTTGCCGCTGCGGCATCGGAAGCGCCCCGGCGATCCTCTCGCCCCGCGCCGGCGCGGGCAAGGAGATCGTCCGTTTCTTGCGGGAGCTTTCAGAGCCCTTCGGCACAGGGCTCCAGGTGAGGGGAAATAAGGTCAGCCTGATTCCGCCGAAAGGGCCGTTTTCGTAAATTTGGGGGGGCACCGCCGGTTCTCAGGTGGACATTCCTCCGTCGATCCGGAGGACGATTCCGGTCACGTAGCTGGCCTCGTCCGATGCCAGGAACACGAACCCGCCGGTCATCTCCTCGGCGGTGCCCCAGCGGCCGAGCGGGATGCGCTCGAGGTATTTCGCCTGGAACCGCTCGTCGGTCCGGATGGTCTCGGTCATCGGGGTGATGGCGGCGGGCGATATGGCGTTCACGGTGATGCCGTAGCGGCCCAGCTCGCGCGAGGCGCTCTTGGTCGCGCCGACGATGCCCATCTTCGCTGAGGAATAGTTGATCTGGCCGATGGTTCCGCGCAGCCCCGCCCCCGAGGTGACGTTGATGATGCGGCCCGATTTCCGGGGGATCATCCGCTTGGCCGCCGCCTGGATGCCCGCCCAGGAGCCCTTGAGGTGGACGGCGATGACGGCGTCGAACTGATCCTCGCTCATCTTGTGGAGCATGGCCGCGCGGACGATGCCCGCGTTGTTCACCATGATATCGACCAGGCCGAATTCGGCCTCGCACCGATCCAGCGCCGCCTCGATCTCGGCGATTCGGCTCACGTCCGCGCGGTGAAACACGGCCTCTCCGCCCCCCTCGCGGGTGAGCTTGGCCGTCTCCTCGCCGCCCTCCTCGTTGAGATCCACCGCCACCACGCGGGCGCCCTCTCTCGCGAACGCCTGGACCACCGCCCGCCCGATTCCCTGCGCGGCGCCGGTCACCACCGCCGTTTTTCCCTCAAGACGCATGAAAATTCTCCCCTTTTGAAATCGAAATGTTGGCTCGGTGCCGAAAAACGATTTGCCGGTGAATCCGTCCCGGCGCTCAATTCATCCAGGTCTCGGCGGTTCCTTTCGTCACGATATTCCCGGCCGGGTTCACGGCCTCGATCTCGCAAACTGCGAGGGGGCGGCCGCCATCCTCCCGGATCTCGCTGACCTCTCCCCGGAGGGTGATGGCATCGCCCGCGTTGACCATGCCCCGGAAGTTCACCTCCAGCTTTCGTACGCTGCCGGCCCCGAAGGCGGATTCGGCGAGCTGGCCGAGGAAGGCCATCGAGAGCATGCCGTGGGCGATGACGCCCGGGAGCCCGCGCCCGCGGGCGGCCTCCTCGTCAGTGTGGATGGGGTTAAAATCCCCGCTCGCGCCCGCGTACATGACGAGCTGGACCTTGGTCACGGGGTCCTTGACGATTTCGGGCAGCTTGTCCCCGGCCTGGTATTTCATCCCCGGGTCCTCCATTCAAGAGCCCTCACTTGTTGAACCGGCGGAGGGAGACCCATTTTCCGATCCCGATCCGCCCGCCGCCCGCCGCGTCGATATAATCGATCTCGCGCTCGATGAAGACGAGATCGCCGCTCCGCCCGCTTTTTTCGTAGATGCCGGTGATCGTTATCGAGACGTCAATCGAATCGCCCGCGCGAATGGGCCGCTCGAACTCGTAAGCCTGGGACGCGTGAAGACCGACGTCGCCAAAATCCTCGGGCATTTCGGGATACGGACCCTCCGGGCGGAAGGTGGTGGGAAAGGTGGGCGGCGCGACCGCATGGGGGCCCCGGTAGGCGGGGTTCGGGTCTCCGATGGCGTCGGCGAATTTCCGGATGGCGCCGGCCTCGACATCGACGCGGAAAGGCCCGTGTTTTTTGCCGACGAGGGCTTGGACCTCGGGGGTGATGCGGCTCGTCATGGGGGCCAATCCTTTCCGCCGGAGACAGCCCGGCGATTTTAAGCCTTGCGTATGCGGACATCCACCGCGCAGGCCCCTCCCGGGGAGGCGATGAGCGGGTTGATGTCCATCTCCGAAATGAGCCCTTCGAGCTCCGCCGCCATCTCCGAGACACGGGACAATACCTTGGCCGCCGCCGAAGCGTTTGCAGCCGGGCCTCCCCGGAGGCCGTCCAGCGCCCTCGCGGTGCGGGGGCCTCGAAGCATCCGCCCGGCCTCGTCCGGGCCGAACGGGGGCAGCCGCCGCGCCACCTCCTCCAGGACCTCGACGAATATTCCGCCGAGCCCCGCCGTCACGCAAGGGCCGAAGGCGCTATCGTGCGATATCCCAGCGATGAGTTCCACGCCGTTTTCGGCCATCTTCTGCACGAGCACCCGCGCGCCAAGCGCCATCGACAGCAGCCGCCCGGCGGCCTGGCGGACGCCCGCCTCCGTATCCAGGCCGAGCGCCACCCCGCCCGAATCGGTCTTGTGCACCACATCATCCGAGATGACCTTCAGCGCCACCGGGCCGCCGATGGCGCGCCAGGCCCCGGCGGCGGCGTCTTCGGTGGTCACGACGGCATCCTCGGGCCGGGGGATATCGTAGATGTCCAGAAGAGCCCGGCAGGTCTCATAGGGCAGCATCCCGCCCCCGGGGCAGGCCGCACCTTCGATCAGCTCCCGCGCCCGCTCCCGGCGGGAGGCATCGATTCGCGGCGGGGCCTTTTCGGAATTCAGGGCGGCCTCGCCGAACTCCCGCGCGGCGGCCAGCGCCCGCACCGCGTTGGCGAAATCCTCGAACACCGGAACGCCGGATTTTCTCAGCCGATCGATATCCGCCCGGGGCCCGGTCAGCCAGGTGCAGGCGAAGGGGACGCCGCTCTCGCGGAAAAGGGCGCTCATGTCCTCGGTGACTTGAGTGCCGATATGGTGGTAAATCCCCATGATCAGGCAGACGGAATCGACGTTCGGGTCCGCGCATACTGCCCGCCCGGCTTCCTGAAGCGGCCTCGAATCGGGCCGGCTCACCATGAGCGAGACCAGGTCCACCGGGTTGCTCACCGGGGCGTAGTCGGAGAGGATTTCGCGAAGCCGCGCCCGCGTTTTTTCGGCGAATTCCGGCAGGGCGAACCCGCAACGGATGGCGTGGTCGGCCGTGAGGGAGCCCGCCCCCCCCGAAAAGCTCAAAATCCCCAGCCGGTTTCCCCCGAGGGGTTTTGCCCGGCAGAGAAAGTCCACCGTCCCCACCAGCTCGATGAAGGTATCGCAGAGGCGGATTCCGTATTGTTCGGCAAAGGCGGTGAAAACCCCGTGCGAGGTGGCGAGCGCCGCCGTGTGGCTCATCGCCGCGCGGGCGCCCTCTTCGGTGGCGCCGCTCTTGAGGAGGACGATCGGCTTGCCGAGCCTCAGGGCGCGGGCGGCGGCGGCGCGCAGCCGGGGCCC
>DNYS01000285.1:0-1996 GCA_003506735.1 Nitrospinota bacterium | reverse complement strand
CCGAGGCTCACGAGGGAGCTGATGCCCGTGCCGGTGTCCTGAAACCCGGTGAGCAGGCAGGCCCCCAGCGCGCCGCTCTGGGTGATGATGGCGACGGAGCCGGGAATCAGGGGGTCGTCCTCGCGGATTGAAATGGTGAAGGTGGCGGGGAGCCTGGAGCGGACGTGAATCACCCCCATGCAGTTGGGCCCGAGGAGGAGCATGCCCGCCCCCCGGGCGATCTCCACGAGCTCTTCCTGCATCCGGGCGCCGGATTCGCCAACCTCCGCGTAGCCCGAGGACATGACGACCACCGCGCCGACCCCCCTTTCGGCGCACTCCCTGAACAGGGCGGCGTTCTTCTCGCGGGGTGTGCTGAAAAGGACGAACTCCGGCGTCTCGGGGAGGGAGGCGATGTCCGGGTAGCATTTGAGCCCCCCGATTTTATCGCGGTTCGGGTTGATGGGATAGATGGGACCCTCGAACCCGTATTCCAACAGAAGGCGGATCGGGATCCCCCCGGTCCGGTTCGGGTTGGAGGATGCACCGGCGACGGCTATGGATCGGGGCTCGAAAAGCGGTCTTAGATTTCGCATGTCCGTCATGATGCGGCTATTATTACCACATTCATTTGATGGCGTAATGAGGTTGAAGCTCAAGGCGCCGCGGGACGTGGCGAATCGCGGCGGATAAAATTCGCCGGTGGAGGAGAGAATATGCCTGCAAACAAAACTGTGGGGGTCGTCGGTGCGGGGAGGATGGGAGGTCCAATCGCACAAAGATTCATCCGAGCGAAAACGCCCCTGATGGTATGGGACACGGAGGCGGAATGCGTTGAGCCCTTCGAAGGGAAGCGGAACGTCGAGATCGCCCCGCCGGACGCGATGGCCCGGAAATGCGCGGTGATTTTATTTGTCGTGCCATCCTCGGCCGAGATCGCGGATTGCCTGAAGGGAAAAAACGGCGTTCTCCGGAACGCGGGAAAGGGGCTCGTCATCTACGACCTCACGACCTCGAATCCGGCCGAGACGAAAAAGCTGGCCCGCCGGGCGGCGAAGGCGGGCGTTCCCTATCTCGACGCCGGAATGAGCGGCGGCCCCGGCGGCATCCAAAAGGGAAAACTCACCCTCATGATCGGCGGGGACGCCAGGGTGCTCGGGCGGACGAGAAAACATCTCACCCCCTTCGTGGATAGAATTTTTCACCTGGGGGGTACCGGCTCCGGGCACGCCATGAAGCTTTTGAACAACATGGTCCTCCACACCATCTTCCTAGCGACCTGCGAGGGGGCCAGACTCGCCGAGCGCATGGGAATCCGGGTTGCGGACATGATCGAGGTGTTCAACGCCTCATCCGCGTTCAGCTATGCGAGTCAGCACCGCTTTCCGAACAACATCCTCAACGGAAGCTGGGACGCCCGGGCGCGCATCTACAACCCGCATAAGGACGTCGGCCTGGCCGTCGCCATCGGCGAGGCGCTCGGCGCCGATGTGGGCTATGCGGCGCGCACCTACGAGTTTTTGAAAAAAGCCGCCCAGCGGGGAATGCTCGAAGAGGATTACTCGCTCCTGTTTCGGGATTTCGATGAAATTGGAAAGGTGCGCCTAAAGAAGATAAAGCTCGCGCGTACCAGAAAAAGCGCGTAGCCGAAATCGAGACCTCGAACCACCGCGCATTTCCGGTAGGTATCCTTTCATCCCAATGTCCTATGTTTAGCGCGCTGGCGGAAGTTCCGCTGGCGAAAGGGGGGAGCGGTGTTCAGAGAAGGGCGGTTTCAGGAACTCGGGATAATACGAAATTTTGGATTGGCCTTTTCGCCGGAGATTTGGGGTTTCGGGCGTTTTCGGGAGTTTGCCGCGGATGCTTTGACCTATGTTGTTCGCCGGGGCCCCGGCCGGGCTCAGCCCCGGCCTTCGAGTGCGTTCCGGACGACGCGCTGGGCGAGCTGGGCGCAGTGGCGCTTGTGCTTGGGGAGGCCGCCGAGGGAGGCGGTGATCTCTTCGTGGGTGAGTTCCCG
>DNYS01000123.1:7246-7402 GCA_003506735.1 Nitrospinota bacterium | reverse complement strand
ACACCGGGGCCGATCCCCTCAGCGGCAAGCGCGGCGGAGTAACCCGTCTCGAGTGCGTCATCCGCTCCCGTGAAGCCCATCTCGGCCAGGCGAGCGGCGACCAGCCCCGCCCGGGCGGCCTGCCCGGCATGAAACGGCTTGGTCATGGTCCCGAAG
>DNYS01000123.1:0-7196 GCA_003506735.1 Nitrospinota bacterium | reverse complement strand
GGCTTGGTCATGGTCCCGAAGTTGCACACCAGCCCGGCCGCCTCGCTGGCCGCGATGGCCAGAGCGTGGCGCGTCCGCACCTCGTCCAGGCCCATCAGATGAGCACAGGCGGCAGCCACCCCGACCGAACCGAGGGTGGAGGTCGCGTGAAACCCGCGGCGGTAGTGCTGGGGAATGAGTGCCCGCCCCAGCACGTGGAGAATCTCAAAGCCCACGGCGTAGGAGCCGAGAACCTTCGCCCCGCTCAAATGGCGCTCTTCGGCAAGGGCGATGAGCGCGGGGGTAAGCGTAACGCTCGGATGCCCGCTCATTACCCAGTCCACATCGTCAAAATCAAGCGCGTGGCCGGCGACCCCGTTTATGAAAGCGGCCCAGCTGGCGCTGGTGCGCCCGCCCTCCCCCACCACCGTGGCGGACGGGTTTCCCCCCTCCTCGCACGCGAACCGGAGGGCGAGGCGGGAGCTTTCATCGGGCATTCCGGCCAGCGTGACGCCCAGCGTATCCACCACGGCCTCACGGGCCCTGGCAAGCGCCGCTGAACCCATGGTGATTGAATCCACCCCGGCAATCCGGCGGGCCAACTCGCGGGTAGCGGGCCAGGGACGCTGATTAACGCTCACCCGAATTTCCTCCCATTGGAGAGACTCTAAAAGAAGATACTTTACCGGCACCTGGCCCCATAAAAAAGCGGCCTGCCAAAAAAAGCGGGGCCCTGGGCAGGCCCCGCCGGGATGATTCGTTACCGGTATTTAAACCCCGCGCAGCCTGGATGGATCCTTTTTCCCCTTCTTGGATCCCGGGGCCGCTTTTTTCATATCCTGGGTCAGCTTGTACTTGTTGACGACGGCGACGAAGGCCTTCGCTGCGGCCTCGACGGTGTCGGGACTCGTGCTGTGGCCCGCGATTTGGGACCCGTCCTCGAACTCGACGAGAAGGTTCACCTCGGCCAGGGCGTCGCGCCCCTGGGTCACGGAGTTGACCGTGAAATCCACGAGACGGCTCCGGTTGCCGACGATGAGGTTGATGGCGTCGAGCACGGCATCCACCGGGCCGTTCCCCTTCCCGACCTCGGTGCGGACCTCATCTCCTTCGCGGAGGTGGACCGTCGCCATCGAGCCCGGCTGGGAACCTGTGGTGGAACTTGACACCTGAAGGGCATCGAGCTCGTAGAAGCTATCGCCCGTGCCCGCTCGCCGCTCCTGAAGAAGGGCGATGAGGTCTTCGTCGTAGATCTCTTTTTTCCGGTCGGCCAGGTCGATGAACCTCATATAGATGGCCGAAATCTCCTCCCGGTTCATCTTGAAACCGAGCTGTTCGTAGCGCTGGCGAAGCCCCGCGCGGCCGGAGTGCTTTCCAAGCACGAGGGTGTTCGATGGGCGGCCCACCGACTGGGGCGTCATAATCTCGTAGGTGATGGCCTTCGAGATAACGCCGTGCTGGTGAATTCCCGCCTCGTGGGCGAAGGCGTTTTTCCCGACGATGGCCTTGTTTTGCTGGACGGGAACACCCGTCATGGAGGTGAGCAGACGGCTGGTCGGGTAAATTTCCTTGGTCTTGACCCGGGACCTGAAGTCGAGAATGTCCTTGCGCGTGTGGAGGGCCATGACGAACTCTTCGAGCGATGCGTTCCCGGCCCGCTCGCCGATACCGTTAATGGTGCACTCCACCTGCCGCACTCCGCACTCGATCGCCACGATGCTGTTCGCGATGGCGAGGCCAAGATCGTTGTGGCAATGGGCGCTGAACACCACGCCCTCATAGTCGGGAATTTTCTCGAACATATACTCCCAGAACTGACGGAACTCGGTGGGAATGGTGTAGCCCACCGTGTCGGGGAGGTTGATCGTCGTCGCACCCTCTTCGATGGCAATTTTGACCGACTCGATCAGAAAGTCCCAGTCCGAGCGGGTGGCGTCTTCGGCGCTCCACTCCACGTCATTGCAGAGCTTTCGCGCATGCCGGACCGACTGGGCCACCTCCTTGAGAAGGTCTTTGCGGTTCATTTTGAGCTTGTACTTGAGGTGGATGTCCGAGGTGGCGATGAAGGTGTGGATTCGCGGCTTTTTGGCGTGGCGAACCGCATCCCAACAGCGGTCGATATCGGCCCGGGCCGAGCGCGAGAGACCTGCAACGATGGATTTTTTGACGGCCTTGGCGACATCCCGCACAGCCTCGAACTCATCGTTCGATGCTATCGGGAATCCGGCCTCGATGATGTCCACCCCCAGCTTTTCGAGCTGGAGCCCCATCTGGACCTTCTGGTAGCGCACCATGGCGCAACCCGGCGATTGCTCTCCGTCGCGGAGGGTGGTGTCAAATATTCGAACTGCGTGGCTGGACTTGGAGGCGCCCTTGGGCGCCGTCTTCGGCTTTACAGATTTTCTGCCTGGCATGATCCGTAACTCCTCAGGAACGAATTGTGTTGGACCCCGCGCGGCCCCGGCAATCGGGAGTGACGCGGGCGCAATCTGCATCCGGCTCCTAAGGCATCAGGGAATGTTCGGGCGCACTGACCGCGCCCGGGGCCCTCCCCATGACCTGTTCGGCATCCTGCTTCACGATCCGCTCCATGCGACAATCCACCTGCGGAGGATGTTCGGCAATCAAATCTCAATCCTCTATATCGGCAAAGAGAGCCTCCGGGTCAAGTGCCCAAGCCGATTTTCCCGGATTTCAACCCCATTTCGAGAATCAAGGACCCACATCGCGCTCTGGACCCGGTGTCCGTCCGGCCCGGTTTTCAGGCCGGAGTGCCGTCCCGCGCCGCCTGAATTTTCGCCTGCTTCTCCTCCTGCTCCGGCATCAGCTTCACCCCCAGGCCGCTGACGATGCGGTTCATGTGGCCGAAGTAACTCGTGATCATGACCACATCGAGAATGTCCTCATCGCTCAGGCCCGCCTCGCGCAGGGGGGCGAGATCGGACTCTGCCATCTCGTTGCGCCGCAGTCTCCATCAAGGAGACGAAAAAAGATTGATTCGCTCGGAGGTGGTTTTCCTTGATGCTCATGATAGCGGCCGTACTTGAGACAAAGCCCCTTCTTTATTTCGAGGCCTCGAAATAACGCTTCACCATCCCGGCGGCTTCTTCTTCTGGAATCGTCCGAATCCAGGGCAACGATTGCCCCTTATTGAGTGCGAATCAATTTCCCGCAATTGTGCGGGGCCAACGCAGTCGATTTCCCCTCTCCTACTTCGCACTCTGGCCGCCATCCAGAATAAGGGCTGTCCCCGTCATATAGCTCGACGCATCGCTCGCCAGGAACACCAACGCGCCCGCCATCTCCTCGGGCAGACCCACGCGGCCCATGGGAATGTGCGCCTTGATCATGCGCTCGCCGGCCTCGCTGGTGAACATCTCCCGGTTGATGTCGGTGAGAACATACCCCGGCGCGAGCGCATTGACCCGAATTCCGTGGCGTGCCCATTCGAGAGCGAGGGTCTTGGTGAGCATGATGAGCCCGCCCTTACTGGCCGAGTAGGCCGAAAGCATCTTGACCCCCACCATCCCGGCCACCGAGGCCACATTGACGATGACCCCGCTGCCTCTCGATATCATCTCCCGTCCGACGGCCTGGCTCATCAAAAATGCGCCGCGCAGGTTCGTCGCCATGACCTGGTCCCACTCCTCCAGGGGGAGGTCGGACGCCCATCCCGCCCCGCTGATTCCGCTGTTATTGACTAGAATATCAATTGGCCCCACGGCGCGCCCGGCCTCCGATGCGGCTGCCCCGATACTGGCGGGGTCGGTCAAATCCAGGGGGACCGCCTCGGCCTTGCGCCCCAGTTCCCGAATCTCCCGGGCTGTCTCCTCCAATTTATCGATCCTCCGGGCGGCAAGGGCCACATCAGCCCCGGCCTCGGCCAGAGCAAGAGACATCGCACGGCCCAACCCCGTTCCGCCTCCAGTCACCAACGCGGTTTTTCCTGTCAGATCGAAACTATCGAGCACCCAATTCCCCTTCACATAACCACAGCAAATGTTCAAAACCTGTGAATAACTGGACGATCTGTCCCCTTAACCATATGAAATTCCATGACTTATTTCTACTTGCCCCATCAGAGGGCAACCAAGACATCTCTATTGTTTTCAATAACATACACAAAAATTTCGCCTATCCGAGCCTGTAGCCTCCGTCTTGAATACTGTTTTTAAACAGGTTCTCCCGATAAACCGAATCAAGACCTAAATATGCCGAGCGGCACCCTGAGCTACCACAAGGTTTTGGGGATCAAACAATTCGCTCTTCGGGCAGGGATGAGGTCCAAAAAAAAATTCCTGCATTTGAATCCCCATTCACTGGTTCAAAAAACATCAGCGAGGTTCGACCATAATCCGCGCAGCGAATCATCCGGGCTCCCTCCGGGGTTTCGGGAGGGCTGCCCAAGGCCGGAAACTCCACCGCCGCTATCTGGCAAAGGGGGGGCGACGCAAACAAGGCGTCCAACAATTTCTGGCGAAGCGCCTCCTCGGCCCAAGGCGGATCCAAATACGCCGCATGAAACGATTCTCGGCCATTCCGGATTCGCGAGAGTTCATCAAGGGCATCTCCGCAACGGACATCGAGCCCTTCGGCCAAGTTCATCCGAATGGCCTCATCCCGAATGTGTCGGCACCGCGCCGCATCCAGCTCCAGCCCCACCACTTTATGCGCTCCCCGGCTCAGCGCCTCGAGCGAGACGGCCCCGCTTCCAGCGCAGATATCGAGGAAGCGCCATCCATCGAGAGATTGTCCCAATATATTGAACAATGCCTCGCGGACCTTGTCGCCAGTGGGCCGAAATCCGCTGCCCGGAGGGGACGCCAGGCGGCGGCTCCTGGCACTCCCGCCAATAATACGAATGGCCATTCTCTCACCGTTCCGTGCGGCTCAGAGCCGATCAAAATGCGCCAGTTCGCTGAATTGGCGGTAGCGCGCCTCGATCTCGCCCTGGGTCAGGTTTTTCAGCCTATCGTAGCTAAACGATTCAACATTAAACGAGGCCATCACACTGCCGAATATCACGGCGCGACGGAGGGCTCCCGGGCTCAGATCCCCTTTGGAGGACAGATAACCCATGAACCCTCCCGCAAAGGTGTCTCCCGCCCCGGTCGGGTCGTAGATATCTTCAAGCGGGAGCCCGGGAGCGGAGAAGACCGAGTCCTTTTGGATCAAAAGAGCCCCGTATTCACCCCGCTTGACAAGGAGCGTCTGGGGGCCCATCTCCAGAATTTTACGAGATGCCTTCAGGATGTTGGACTCTCCGGCCAACTCGCGGACTTCGCCCTCGTTGATGACGGCCATGTCCACCATCCCGAACATTCGAACCAGTTCGTCCCGCTTGCCTTCGATCCAAAAATTCATCGTATCGCACGCAACCAGTTGAGGCGACTTCACCTGCTCCACGACCGAGACCTGAAGCTCGGGGTCGATGTTGGCCAGGAACACAAATTCGCTTTCGCTGAAGGCGGCGGGCACCTGCGGGCGAAAATCCTGGAACACATTGAGCTGGGTGTCGAGCGTATGGGCCGTGTTGAGGTCGAAGCCGTACTCGCCCTTCCAGCGGAACGTCTTGCCTTCGCTTCGCTCCAGCCCGGAAAGGTCAACCGAGCGCTCAGCGAGGAAATCCAATTCGCCTTGGGGAAAATCGCTCCCAACGACGGCCACGAGCCGGACATCCGTGAAATAACTCGCCGAAACGGAAAAGTAGGTCGCAGAGCCGCCAATCGCGTCCTCGCGCTCCCCGAACGGCGTTTTGACCGAATCGAAAGCCATTGAACCCACTACNNTTTACTCCATGCGCCTGTCCGAAAAAAGGGTTGGAACATGTCAAGGGATACCCCGCGGCGGACAGCCCCGCCAATGGACCGGAAAGTATCCTGCCGCCTTTTCACATTCCCACCGTAATCCGTTATTCTAAATATCCAATCCGGCCGCAATCCGGGCAGGTCTCGCCACATGCCATATGAGGCGAGGCATCCCCAGGAGGATATGTGAAAATGGAAGGAGCAAAGGCACAGGTATTCGGAATTCCCGTGACACGGGATGACCTTGCCCGCCTGGACTACTTCGAGGACCTGCGGGATCGCTACCTCTCCATCGAGGGTCTCGAGGCCCGCTGGCACTCCATCGAGGAGCTTGGCCTCGACGACGACCACGACCGATGCCTGCGCCTCCATCATCTCGTCTCGCTCACCCGCGCCGTCGAGGAGACGCTCGATTCCGCATTTCGCTCCGGACATATCCCGGGAACAGCCTTTTTTGGCCGGGGAAACGAGGCGGCCAGCGTGGCGAGCGCCAGCTGCCTCCGGGACGAGGAGTGGCTCATCCCCATGCACCGCAACTGCGGCTCCCACCTGGCCAAGGGACATCCCCCGGCCAGTATCATGGCCCATTTCTTCGGCCGCGCCGATGGGCCATCGGCCGGACGGGACGGAAATTTTCACATGGGCTACCGCCCGAAAAAAATCATCCAGTTGATTAGCCACATCGGCACCACGGTGCCCATCGCCGCGGGGGTCGCATGGGCCGAAAAGGTCCGGGGCTCGGGTCGGGCGGCGCTCACCTATATCGGCGAAGGCGGGACGAGCGCGGGCGATTTTCACGAAGGCATGAATCTGGCCGCTGTGAAACAGTTGCCCCTGGTCGTCATCGTCGATAACAACCAGTACGCCTACAAGACGCTTCCCGAGGAGCAATTCGCCTGCGATTCGATCGTTCTCAAGGCGCCAGGATACGGGGTTCCCGGCTATCTGATTGACGGGACCAACACACTGCTCATGCACAAAATATGCGGGGACGCACTCGACCGAGCCCGGGCGGGCGGAGGCCCCACCCTCATCGAGAGCGTCACCATGCGCACCGCAGGCCATTCGGTCTACGATAAATTCACCGATTACGTAGATATGGAACAGCACCGCAAATGGACCGAAGAGCGCGATCCGATCAAACGCCTCGATGCCTACTTGCTCGAAAATGAAATCGCAACGGCGGACGAAATCGGCGAGTCCCATACCCGCGCGCGCGAAGAGGCCGAGGGGGCACGAGACGAGGCGCTGAAGAGCCCGTTCCCCGATCCGGAATCGGTCGCCGACGATGTTTATGCGACCTGACGGACCGGGAGGCCGCCAGGCACAGGGAGAACCATGAGCCAGATCACCTACCGCGAGGCTATCAGCGCCGCCCTTTGGGAAGAGATGGAGCGCGACGAGAGCGTC
>DNYS01000064.1:41587-45403 GCA_003506735.1 Nitrospinota bacterium | reverse complement strand
GAGGAGAGCATTAAGGGTTTCCTTGGGGGCGGGTCTTTTTCGTTATTCCGAGCGCTAGCGAGAAATCTTCGAGGAGGAAAGTTCGCGGGACACCGCCCCAGAAGATTCTTCCCTCCGCTCCGCAGAGTTCAGAATGACGCAATAACTTCTACCGATTTTCCAAACTGAGATACAGCCAATTTCAATCGCCTATAATCACCATTTTTCAAACCAAACGACCGAGAATTTTTCGAACAGGCCTTACAAATATCGCATTGTGCAATTTACTTATCCGCCTATTCGTAATGTCAAAATGGTGTCCCGTTCGAATATCTCTCCACATTCCAGAATAATTTGGAGTCAACACAACTTCATGGGTCAAAATATTAAAAAGAGAAAAATGAACCTTGATTTCATTTTGGGACCCTGACCATTCTGAAACTATTAAGTGCCCAGTTGTTTGCCTCATAATTTTGGAATCTTCTCTCAAGATGGGGTCTTGGCTTACCCTGAAAAATTTATAGTCCGGTGGGGTTCCATAACGCATGAACTTTCGAATTGAATCAAAATTTTCACTGAGAACAAAACCCGAACCAGCAATTTTAGCAAGGTAGTTTAAGGCTATTTTTGAGACCGCCCTTTGAATTACACGATCAACGACGTATTCCCCTTCAATTTCTATTTGCCCTGAATTACTTGGTTGTGGAAATACTTCATTTTTCTCTTTAAAAGAAATCCCTTTGCGCCACAGAAGGCGAATTAGCCGTGGGACGTCCAAATCAGGAATTAATAGAATGCCTTTTTGAAGACTAATTCCATCAGGAAGGCTTCTCGCTTTATACAACTCAGGCTCTGCCATAAACTTCCATCCAACTTGTTGGGCTTTAGCAAATCCAACTTGTGGTATTGGGGCATATGCCAATTTCCCTTCTTCGACTTTTACTCCCAACAACAATCCAATATATTCACAGTTATCTGCCAATCTCATGACCAACCTATTGCCAATAAAGTCTGAGACCATTGATTTAACATCTTTCAACCCATATTCACTTCTTTGCAGTCCCTCAAAACCTTCCCTAGCCAAATAGAAGTCATGGTATTTTCCGAAAAATTCATTGCTTTCATCACAAACACAATGAAGAATTAAATTGTCAGGCGCGAATCTACCAAACGACTGAGGAATTACATGCTCTCGTTTTGTGAATTCTCTCGACACTTCCTTCTCTTCAAGACAATAAATTCACTTCCGCGTCTCCACCCCTACTCCCCCACACAAAACGAAAAAAACTGATCAAAAAGCTCCCGCGCGTCGTGGGGCCCGGGGCAGGCTTCGGGGTGGTACTGGACACTAAAAGCGCGCGGGTCCTCGGAGCGCAGGCCTTCGCAGGTGGCATCGTTGAGGCTCGAGTGGGTGACGGCGATTCCCGGGGGAAGCGAGTCCGGGTCGAGGGCGAAGGAGTGGTTCTGGGAGGTGATGGCGACTTTTCGCGTCGCGGCGTCCTGGACGGGGTGGTTCGCCCCGTGGTGGCCGAACTTGAGTTTAAACGTCTTGCCGCCCAGGGCCTGGCCCAGAATCTGATGGCCCAGGCAGATGCCGGTGACGGGCACCCGGCCCAGGAGTTTTCGCACATTCTCGACGATGTAGCCGAGCGCGGCCGGGTCGCCGGGGCCGTTCGATAGAAAGACGGCGGCCGGGCGGCGGGCCAGGACATCCTCGGCGCTCTCCCCCGCCGGGACGATTTCGAGGTCGAAGCGCCCGGCGAGCTCCGCGAAAATGCTCCGCTTCGCGCCCAGGTCGTAGGCCACGCAGAGAGGGCGGTCCCCCCCCTCGCCGTACGCATGGGGCCCGGAGCAGGTGACGTCCCGCACGAGATCGCGCCCGTCGAGCCCGGGGCTGGACCTGGCGCGCCGGATGAGCGCCTCCTCGCTCTCCCCGTCCGAGGAGAGGACGGCCTTGAGGGCGCCCGCCTCGCGGATGTGGCGGGTGAGCGCGCGGGTGTCGATGCCCTCGATGCCGGGGACGCCGCGCTCGTTCATGTAGCCGGCCAGATCGCCGCCCGCCCGGTGGCTCGAGTGGGCGCGGCAGACTTCCTTGACGATGAAGGCCTCGGCCCAGGCGCCGCCGGATTCCTCGTCGGCCGGGGTGACGCCGTAGTTGCCGATATGGGGGTAGGTCATGATCACCATCTGGCCCCGGTAGGAGGGGTCGGTGAGGATCTCCTGATAGCCCGTCATGGCGGTGTTGAAGACGAGCTCCCCCTCGGCGGCGCCCACAGCCCCGAAGGCGCGGCCCCGGAAGGTGCGTCCGTCTTCGAGTGCCAGCACCGCGGGCCGGATGTCCCGGAGTCCGTTTCCGCTCACCGCGCATCTCCCGAATGAGCGCCCTCGCCCGCGGCGATGGTCATCTCGCCCCGGTTGTCGTTCATGCTGTTCATAACGATCTTGCCGCCAACGACCGTGGCGGCGGCGCAGCCCTTGAGCTTCCAGCCCCCGAAGGGGGTGTTCCGCCCCCGGCTCTCGAATCGCTCGGGGCGGACCTCGCTCATCCGCTCCGGGTCGAGGAGGGTGACGTCCCCTGGAGATCCCTCCGTGAGCGTTCCGCCCGGGACGCCGAGAATCCGCGCGGGGCCCTCGGTAAATTTGGCGATCATCTCGGCCAGGGAGAGGATGCCGCCGTGGACGAGGCGGTCGATGGCCAGGGGCACGGCGGTCTCGAGCCCCACGATCCCGAAGGGCACGGCGTCGAACTCGACCTGGAGCTCGGCCTCGTAATGGGGGGCGTGGTCCGAGGCGATGGCGTCCACCGTGCCGTCCCGGAGGGCGGCGATGAGGGCCAGGCGGTCGGTCTCCGAGCGCAGGGGCGGGGCCATCTTGGCCGCCGAATTGAAGCCGTAAATGGCCTCGTCGGTGAGGGTGAAATGATGAGGTGTTACCTCACATGTTACTTTCAACCCGTTGTTTTTAGCCGCTCTGATAAGATCGATCGCGCCGCCCGATGTGGTGTGCAAAATATGGAGCCGGGACCGGGTGAGCGCGGCGAGGCGGATGTCCCGGAAGACGCAGATGTCCTCGCTCGCGGCGGGGTTCGCCTCCAGGCCCAGCGAGGTCGAGACGGCCCCCTCGTTCATGACCCGGCCCCTGGAGAGGGACATGTCCTCGGCGTGGTCGAGGACGGCGGCCCCGAGCATTCCCGCGTATTCGAGGGCCGAGCGCATGAGCTGGGCCGTGCGCACGGGGACTCCATCGTCGCTGAAGGCGACGCAGCCCGCCGCCCGTTGGTCGGCCATCTCGGCCAGGCGCTCCCCCTCGAGCCCGGCTGAGACCGCCCCGATCGGGTAGACCCGGCAGGCGGCCGTCTCGCGGGCGCGTTTCAGGATGCGCTCGGTGATCGAGCTCGTGTCGTTGACGGGGTCGGTGTTCGCCATGCAGGCCAACGCCGTGAAGCCGCCCGCCGCCGCCGCGCGCGTTCCGCTCTCGATATCTTCCTTGTATTCCTCGCCGGGCTCGCGCAGGTGGACGTGCATGTCGATAAAACCGGGCGCGGCCACGAGGCCCGCCGCATCGAGCACCTCATCGCCCTCGCGCGGGGGGATGTCCCGCCCCACCCGGGCGATGAGCCCCCCCTCGATCAGGATGTCGAGGGCGCCATCGACGCCCGCCGCCGGGTCGACGAGGCGCGCTCCCTTAATGAGCAACGGCATCTTCGGCCTCCGCGATTTCCGCCCGTTTCTCGCTGGGCGGGTCCCCGGCGGGTCCGCCGCCGCTCTCCCCGCTCTGGCCGGCGAGGAGGTAGAGGATCCCCATCCGGCAGGCGACGCCGTACTCGACCTGTTCGAG
>DNYS01000064.1:20509-41414 GCA_003506735.1 Nitrospinota bacterium | reverse complement strand
AAGGCGGCTCCCGCTCCGCGCTCGACCTGGATGCGCAGCGCCATCAGGACATCGGCCCACTCGATGGCCTCCTCCAGCCGGGTGGTCACCCGGGCCCCGAGGCTCCCGGCCTCGGCGGGCAGCATGGTGGCGGGGCCGCAAATCATGACCTCGGC
Source organism: Nitrospinota bacterium (assembly GCA_003506735.1). Taxonomy (GTDB): domain Bacteria; phylum UBA8248; class UBA8248; order UBA8248; family UBA8248; genus UBA8248. The sequence continues at coordinate 41,259 of DNYS01000064.1, read as the reverse complement.
CCCCAGCTTCCGGAGGGCGATGATGTCCGAGCGCGCCACCCGGCTCCGGGCGATGTCGCCCACGATGGAGACGCGCAGGCCCTCGAACTCTTTTTTGTGCTCCCGGATGGTGTAGAGATCCAGAAGAGCCTGGGTGGGGTGCTCGTGGCAGCCGTCCCCGGCGTTGACGACCCCGCAGCGGAGCTCGCGGGCCAGGTAGGCGGGCGCCCCCGAGGCCGGATGGCGCACGACGACCACGTCGGTGGCCATGGCCTCGATGTTCCGGGCCGTATCGCGCAGGGTCTCTCCCTTTTTCGCGGCGCTGGACGAGGCGGCGATGTTGATGACATCGGCCGAGAGGCGCTTTCCGGCGATCTCGAACGAGGTGCGCGTGCGCGTGGAGGGCTCGAAGAACAGGTTCACCACCGTCTTCCCGCGCAGGGAGGGCACCTTTTTGATGTCCCGCTCGTTCACCTCCCGGAAGGAGTCGGTCATATCGAGGAGGAACAGAATCTCCTCGGGCGACAGATCCCGGATGGAGAGGAGATCTTTTCCTTGCAACGGTTCCGGCTTCATGGGGAATCCTCCGGGGCAGAGGGATGCGGCGAATGATCCTGGGGAATATGTTTTTTCGCGAAACCGGGCGAATCCCGCACGATGATGGCGTCCCGCCCGTCGCTTTCCTCGAGAAGGACCTGGACCTCCTCGTCGGGCAGGACATCCAGGTTCCGGCCCACGAAATCCGCCCGGACGGGCAGTTCGCGCCCGCCCCGATCGACGGCCACGGCCAGCAGGACGCGCGCCGGGCGGCCGAAATTCACCAGCATGGCCAGCGCGGCCCGGACGGTCCTGCCCGTGAACAGCACATCGTCCACGAGAACGATGTCCTTGTCCGCGCAGGAAAAGGGCAGGTCCGTCTTCCGAAGGCGGGCGCGGGCGCCGCCCGCGCGATCGAGATCGTCCCGGAAGAGGGTGACGTCGAGGGCACCGACGGGGGGGCGGGTTCCCTCGAGGCTTTCGATGATGCCCGAGAGCCTCTCGGCCAGCGGCACGCCCCGGGTGCGGATGCCGACGAGGGCGAGTTGGCCGAAATCCCCGCTCTGCTCGATGATTTCGTGGGCCAGGCGCTTGAGCGTCCGGCGCAACTGGCCGCTGTCCAGCTCCTCACGCATGGGCCCCGGCCCCCAAACCCACAACCCGCCTAAAAGCCGCGCGGGCGAAAAAAAAACTCCATCCCTTCCGGAATGGAGGCCGATATGCAAACCGCTCAAATGCCCAATGTCGGGTGGTCATCCCGGCATCCTCCTTGGCCGACTCTCGGTCCGGCATTAAAGGTTGGAAGCCTTTTTCTTCTAATTTCTTCTTTTCTTCTTACTTATATTTTCTTACTTACTTCGTACGGAACACGATGCCTCAACGCCCCGGACGATCCGGAATCTAACAGGCTTGCCCCCCGCGATCAAGGGGGAAGCTAGCGGCCCGCCAAAAAATCGATGGGGCCATCGGAATCCGTCTCCGGCGGAACGTTCTCGGCCCGCCGCTCCTCGATCACCTCGTAGAGCTCGCGGGCGCCGGTCTTCGAGACCCGCCGCTCCGCCGTGGCCAGGACCCGGATCCGTATCTCCCGCCTGCCCACGCGCAGTTCCAGTTCATCCCCCTCGCGAAGCTGGCGGCCCGCCTTGGCGGGCGCCCANNCCCCCCCGGGCGGGGGGGCCGCCCCCCCCCGGCGGCCCCCCCGCCGCAAATCACCGCGCCATTTTCAATCAGGGCCTTTGCCGCGGACCGTCTCTTGACCAGGCGGCTGGCGGTGAGGAAAAAATCGAGACGCACTCACCACCGCCCGTTTATTTAAATTCCTGGGGATCGGCCACGATGCTCCGGGTCTTTTCCACCTTCACCTCGAACTCCAGGCGCACCCTTTTCTCGTCCGTGACCACGACGATGCGCCCCTTTTTCGGGGCCAGTGAAATCGCCTTGATCAAGTCGGCGAAGCTGACCTTGCCGAGATAGGAATTGGGCAGGAGATAGTTATACTCGTAAAGGAAAATACTCGTCCCCGGATCGGGATTGACGAATTCGTGATGGAGTTTTTCGAGGCCGCCGATTTCCTCGCGGCCCAGGATCATCTCCTCGTCCACCTTGAGGTTGCCCGATTTCCACCTCTCGTCCCGGCGGCTGGAGCCGAAGGTCCAGAACACCTTCTCGCGCCCCAGCAGCTCGACCGACTTGAGCAGCTTGATTTCGATGAGCTTGAAGGAAATTTGCTCCCTGACATCGCGGAACAGCGCCTCGAGGGAGCCCACGCCCCCCTTCCCTTCAGCCTGGGGATCGAAGTGGATCTCCAGGAATGCCGCGCGCTTGAGCTCGGCGATCCACTCGCGTCGGCGCTTCGCGCGCTTTTCCTTGAGCAGAAGACCCCGGAGCCTTCCCGAGAGTTTGTCGAGCGTGCTAACTTTGCCGGGCCGTAATTTTTTCACCAGGAGGATGTGGTAGCCGGCCTGGGTCCGGACCACATCGCTGATCTTGCCCACCGGCATGGAAAAGAGGATTTTTTCGAACTCGGCGAACACCTCGCCTTTTTTGATGAACCCCAGGTCCCCCCCCCGGGAGGCGTTGGGGCCTTCGGATAATTTTCTTGCGGTGGCGGCGAAATCCTTGCCGTTGGAGAGGGCCAGGCGGCGTGCCTTGTCCGCCTTGGCGCGCCGGGCGGCATCCTCTTTTTGGGAGGCCCCGCGGGCCACGGGAAAGAAAATCTGCAGGATTTGCCTCGCCTCTCCCTGGCGAAAGCGGTCGATGTTGGCCTTGTAGTAGCCCGCGATTTCAATATCGCTCACCGATACCCGGGAAAGCACCTCCCGCCCTTCGGTCTTGAGGCGGAGAATGTCATTTCGCCTTTCCTCCCAGTAGGCCTTGAGGGAGGTCCCTTGCGAGCGCAGATATTTGTCGAATTGTTTCGCCCCGATTTTTTCCCTGTCCAAGATGCTCTGGATACGCCGTTCGAGTTCCTTGTCGGGAACCGTGATTCCGAGTTTTTTCCCCCGCTGGATCACCAGTTTTTGCTCGATGAGGTTGTTGAGCGCGCTGAGCCTGAACTCGCGCATGCGCCCCTCCAGGCTTTTGGCGCCGAAGCGCCGCTTGTGTCTTTCGATCGATTTCTTGACGTACTCCTGGAGTTCGCTCAGCGTGATGATCTCGCTGTTGATCTTCGCCACGATCCGCTCGACCGTGATGGGCTTCGCCCCCGCCCGGGGGACCCCCAGGAGAAGAGCGAAAACGATAAATCCGCTAACCCGCCGCGCCATCATTTAAATTTCTCCAGTAATACCGAATCTCGGCTTTTTGCTTCAGGCCGGCAATCCATTTTTTCAGCATCGCACGGCCCCTTTCGGTCAACAAGCGGGCGTAGATTTTCTTCCGGACGGCCCGAAACGGCTGGATTCCCGCCGAGCGCCTTTCGGTCACCTGGAACAGATGGAAGCCCGACGAGGTTTGCACCACGGGACTGACTTCCTCTCCCTTGAGGCTATGGACCACTTTCTGAACCTTATCGGGAAGCTCATCCGAGGAGAAAAGGCCCATATCCCCACCCCGGCTCCTGTCGGCCCCTATCGAGGCCTGGCGCGCGAGGAGCGCAAAGGAAACCCCGGCGACGACCCGGTCGCGGAGTTGCCTGGCTGCCTCCTCCGAGCGGACCACAATCTGGCGCACCCGCCAGCGCCTGCCCACCCGGAACGTCCCACGGTTATCATCGTAATATGCGAGAATATCGGCTTTGGAAAGTTCGATTTTGGAATACACCTCTCTTTCCAAAACCTGTTCAATTTCAAAGGTTTCCCAGAGGGATTTTCTCCACCGGCTCATTTCGATCTTCTCCTCGCGGAGCGCTTTTTCCAGTTCCTCCCTGGAGCCGTACTGGCGGGACACCATCTGAATGAGAGCTTGAACCCGCGCCTCTTCGACAAACTCGCCGGTTTGGCGCGAGTGCTGGAGAATGAGCCGGCGCTCGACCAATTCCTCTACAAGCGCCCGAACCAGGGGGCCGTCCTTTTTGGAGGCCGCGCCGGCCCTTCCCCTGGCCAACAGGAGGCCCTTGACATCCTTCATCCTGATCGAAGAATCGTTCACCACGGCGATGACCGGACCCGGGCCGCCTTTTTGGGCCGGCGCTTGGCCCGAATCGCAGCCGGCGGCAATGATGATGACGATAGACGCCACGGCGCACCGCGCCAAATGGGTGCCTCTCCCGATTCCGCCGCGAATCATTCCGCCTCATCTCCTCCCGGCGCGGAAGCCGCCGCCGGCTCGCCCGCAAGGCTCCCGGCCTCCCCGTCTTCGGTCTCTATCCCGCTATCCATCGCACAGGCCTCGAAGGTTTCGAGGACTTCCATCAGCCGATCGAAATCCGCCTCCCAGTTCCCCTGGATGGCGAGCTGAAAACTGTGGCTGCCGGTAAACACCATACCCGGTGTGGCCATGAAAACGGCCGACAATTCATAGTCGCCCGGGAAGGCTTTGAGGAACGCCTGTTTCCCTCTCATATGGAAGGTCTTCAACCCGCAGCGGCGGCAGCGAATCCGGAGCTCTCCCAGCTGAAGGAGGCGCATCGCCCGGAGCGGCACCGGGCCGAAGCGGTCCGACAGTTCCTGCCCGATCTCCCGAATCTCCCCGGGCGTGGCGGCCGCGGCGATCCGCCTGTAGATTTCCAGGCGCTCGGCCTGGGCGGGCACCCATACCGGCGGCACCGAACCCGCCACGGGCACGGTCACATCGGGTTCGCGGAAATCGACCGACCGGCCCCGGGTCTCCTGAAGCACCTCCTCGAGCAGGCGGCAATACATCTCGAAGCCCACCGCCGATATTTTCCCCGTCTGACGGTGGCCCAGGAGATGGCCCGCCCCGCGAATCTCCAGATCGCGCGCCGCCAGTTTGAACCCCGCGCCGAGTTCGCTCAACTCCTCGATCGCTTGGAGGCGCTCGCGGGCATCGTGGGTGAGGGCCTCCCTCCCCGGCACGAGAAGATAGGCATGCGCCTGGAACCGGTCGCGGCCCACGCGCCCTCTGAGCTGGTAGAGCTGGGCCATGCCGAAGGTATCGGCGCGGCTGATGAGAATGGTGTTCACGGTGGGGATATCGAGGCCGCTTTCGATGATGGCCGTGCACAGGAGCACGTCGGCCTTCCTCGAAACGAATTTCTCCATCACGTCCTCCAGCTGCCTCTCTTTCATCTGCCCATGGGCGACGAGAAGCCGCGCCTCCGGAACCGCGCCCTCGATGAAGCGCGCCATCGCTGGAAGGCTTTGGACCCGGTTATGGACGAAAAACACCTGGCCGCCCCGATCCATCTCCCGGCGAATGGCCTGGGCGACGACTTTTTTCGAAAATGACGAGATATAGGTGCGCGGGGCCAGGCGGTGGCGCGGGGGAGTCTCGATGGTGCTCAGGTCGCGGGCGCCCGAAAGGGCCAGCTGGAGCGTGCGCGGAATAGGCGTCGCCGTCAGCGTGAGCACGTCCACGTTGACCCGCATTTTCTTGAATTTTTCCTTGTGCACCACGCCGAAGCGGTGCTCCTCATCGACGATCAGCAGTCCCAGGTCCTTGAAGGCGATGTCCTTTTGAAGAAGGCGGTGGGTTCCGATCACGATATCCACCTGGCCCGAGGCCAGTTCGCGGACCACCTCGGTCTGCTCCTTTTTGGTGCGGAACCGGGAAAGCATCTCGATCCGGACCGGGAGGGATTCGAACCGGGCGTTGAAGGTCTGCCAATGCTGATGCGCCAGGAGGGTGGTCGGAACCACAAGGGCGACCTGCCGGCCCGACGAGACGGCGCGGGCCGCCGCCCGGAGAGCCACCTCGGTCTTCCCGTAGCCCACGTCGCCGCACACCAGGCGATCCATCGGCTGGGGCTTTTCCATGTCGGCCAGGACATCGCGAATGGCCCGCTCCTGATCCTTGGTCTCCTCGAATTCGAATCCCGCCGCCACCTCGGTGTCCCATCCCCCCTCGACCGGGAACGACATGCCTTCCACGACGCTCCGATCCGAGTAGAGGCGGACCAGGTCTCGCGCGATGGACTGGAGGGCTTTTTTCACCCCCCGCTTGCTCTTCGCCCATCGCGTGCCGCCCAGCCTGTCCAGCGGGGGGGCCTGCCCGGTCCCCCGGTAGATATGGACCCGGTCGATGTCGTCCATCGGGACATAAAGCTTATCGCCGCCGGCATAGGCGATGTGGAGGAACTCATCCTCCCCCTCGGCGTGTTCGAGCGTCCGCGCGCCCAGATAGCGGCCCACGCCATGATCGATGTGGACGATGTAATCGTCCACCTTCAAGTCCTGGAACCCTTCGGCCTTGCGCCCCTTGGCGGCGCTGTTGCGCGCCCGCCCCAGGGAGCCGGACAGGATGTCGTCAACCCGGAAAAATACCAGCTTCTCGTCCGGGAAGCGGACGCTGGCGCTCAGCCGCCCCTCGGCGATGACCAATTTTTCGCCCGCCCGGGCCAAATTCGATTCGGCGGGCAAAATCGAAAGGCCGAATCCGCGATCCTTCAGGATCGCCTGCACGCGCAGCGCCTGCGTCTTGTCCGCCGCGACGATGACCGTGCGCTCCGCGCCGGCGACCCAGCCCTCCAGGCGCTCCACGAAATCTCCGATTCGCCCCCGGAAGGGCGCCAGCCGCTCGGCGGCCAGGGTAAGGCCCCCATCCTCCCGGCCCTCCTCCGGAGCCGGCAGGTCATCGAGGCCCAGGGGATCGAATTCGATCAGGGGCCAGAGGGAGAGCGACTCCTCCACCGCCTCGGGCCGGAGCCACATCCGATCCGGATCGAAATGGATGAGACCGCGCTCGGCAGCAAGGGCAGCTTCCTCCTCCACGTCCGCCCACAACCGCTCCGTGGCCGGGCCGATAGAGCCGGGCTCATGGATCAGCCATATGGCATCCCCCGGCACGGCATCGAAGAGGGTCCCCATCTCGGGCAGGAAAAAGGAGGCCAAACCCTCTATGCCGGAAAACTGGCCCTCCGCCTCGAGGAGATCGAGCAGGCGCTCCACCCGGCGGGCCGGTTCGCCTTCCCCCCCCGCCCCCTCCCGGAGGGCGGCCGCCCCCCGCTCTTTTTCCTCGCCGGAAAGAACGAGTTCCCGGGCCGGAAACACCCGTATTTCGGGCCGGGTGAGCAGGGTCCGCTGCGTCTGGGGGTGGAACTCGCGGAGCGCATCGATCTCATCGCCCTTGAAATCCAGGCGGATGGGGCGCTTTTCCTGCGGGGTGAAGAAATCGACGACGCCCCCCCGCACGGCGTATTCGCCCGGCGACTCGACAATCGAGCGCCGGGTATACATCAGCGACTCCAGGCAGCCCAGGAGGCGATCGCGGTCGATCTCCTCTCCCTCGCGCAGGGTGAGGGCGCCCTCGCGGAGCCGCGCCGGGGGCGGCATCCGGCCGCACAGCGCCTCGGGGGTGGTGAGAACGATTCCGGCGCCGCCGGAAATCAGGAAATCCAGGGCGGCCATCCGCTCACCCATCATCTCGCTCGAAGGAGAAATCCGTGCGTATGGGTAAACGTCCCAGGCCGGAAAGGAGTAAAGGGCGGGGCGCTCGTGTGCACTCGCGTAGCCGAGAAAGAAGCGGAGGTTCGCCTCGATCTGGCTGAGTCGCCTCGGATCGGCCTCGACGAACACGGCCGGCCTTCGAACCTCGCGGACGAGATTCGAAAGCCACCAGGCGAGGGAGGCTTCATTCGATCCGCGCAGGCGGACCCGCTGGTTCGCATCGATTCGATCGGCTAGGGAGAGGATCGGGTTCGTCATGTTCCGGGATAAAACTAAAAATGAAATCGATTAATCGGAAATTTTAATCCAGGCCTCGTCCGAGGCCCGGAAACTACTCTACCGTTCTCAGGGAGGAGGCCTGTTGAAGTTCGATCATCTTTTTTGTGATGACGAACTCGCGCAAGACGTTCGAAGCCGTTTGCGGAAGAGCGACCGCCGTATCGTTTAGAAAAATTTTTGTCCCGGCGAGGTTGCCCACTGTCAGGACAAACTTGCCGCGCCCCCGCCAGGTCTTCTGGCTTCCCCCGGCGAGCAGGATCTCGAAGGATTCCTTCGAATCCACCTGGATGCGAAGCCAGGTATCCTCCACCGCCTTGATCGTAAGGCCCAACAGCGCCTCTGTTTTCGGCCGAACCGCCGGGGTCTCCACCTTCCCGGGGAGGGACGCCGTGCGGAGGCCGAGGGCGCTGGGGGATGATTTTATATTCGATGATTTCAATGACTTGACAGGAACGGGCAGATTCGGTGCGACCCGGGTGGAACGGGGGCCGGCGGGCTTGGCGCTCCCACTCACTTTCGTTGCCCCGGGAAATTTTCGGGCGTTCGGTTTTCCGCCGATGCCACCTCTCTGGGAGGAAATTTTGGGCGCCGCCGCCGTTCGGCCGGCGCCCGCGCCAGCCTTCGTGGAACGGCCTTTCGATGAGCCGTTCAATTTTCTCAATTCCTTGATGGCGGGCTGAGCGACCGCCTTGATCCGATCGGTGAACCCGCCCAGCTTTCCGAATTGCGCGGTCTTGCCTTTGACGAACCACAAAAAAGCGCCGCTCCCGAGAATGAACAAAACCACCACGGCGATCGGAAGAAGCAGCTTGCTTCGTTTCGGAAAAGCAACGGGAGAGAACCGGATCTTTACCGCAAGCTTGTCGTCGATGTCATCGGAGACGGCGCCAACGGTATTGTTGTAATACTGAACAACGTGATCCGCATCCACGCCGATATGGGTGGCATAGGCACGAATGAAGCCGCGGCAAATCGGAACGCCGGGGAGGTCCCCGAACTCCTCGGCTTCAATCTTCTCGATATAGAAGGTTCGCACACGCGTACTGCTGGCAACATCCGCAATGGAAATTCCCCGCTCTTCGCGCTCGCGCCTCAGGTAGGCGCCGAGGCCCGCATCTTCGATTGACAAATTCCACTCCGCCATCGGCCATCCACCCGGCCCTGCTCGGGCAAGGATAATAAAAAAAGCTAAACATAAGAAAAACAAATATATAGGTATTCAAAGCAATGGTCAACGTTTAAATGATCCGTGGAATACCTTTTTTTTATGGGGCAAAACAGGGGGGATTCGCTTCAGCGGGCCTCTAACAGAGCATGAATTCTCGTAACAGAGTGTGAATTCCCGGCGAAACGTCCAGGATGCCGGGGGATTCCCCGGTGGTGGGCCATTTGGATAACCCTTTACCCCACAACAAGATAGGGACTTTATTGGTTGTGTGGGATGAAATGCTCATATCCTCGATATTGCCGTGGTCGCTGCTGAGGACAAATGCGTCCCGGGCCGGGTCGAGTTCCGCCACGGCGGCACCCAGGAAGCGGTTCAGCGGCCCGAGAACCTCCAGCGCATCCTCGAATGTCCCTCGGTGACCGGCTATATCTGTCTGAAAAAACTCATATACGAGCAAATCGCGCGCCCTGGTCATCCGGCCGAGCCGGGCGCCCGCCTCCTCGGGCGAGATTTCCTCGATCTCCAGGCCGGATTCAATGAGGTAGCGGTTGGTGAATTCCCGGTAGACGGCCTCGCCGCGCCGAAGGTGTTCCAGGCGCTTGAGCGGAATCCCCGAGCTCTCGGCCATCACGGTCGTCACCGAGCGGTGGCGGGTTCTCCCGCGTGAAAAAAAGGCGGGCGTGTAGGCGTTGGCGAAATCCACGTGCGCTCCCCGCTCGCGGGCTTTTCGAAGCAGGCCATCGCGCGCGATGAGCTCCCGGAGCGCGGCGTTCGGATAGCCCTGCAGGTGGTCCCCCACCAGCGCCGGGGCGTTCCGGCCCGTGAAGAGGGAAGCGCCTCCGGTCGCGCTCTGCGGAGTGCCGGGCACACCGAGACAGGCATCGGCGGAGATCAGACCAAAGCCCGCCGGGAGGGGGGCGTTTCCGCCGAGGCCGGAGAGCGGCCCCTCATCGAGCGCGGCGAGCGGGTTGTGCGGCCCCGGGGGGGCGAGCCCCATCCCATCGACGAAAACGAAAAGGATCGCCAACTTAGAGCGTTCGGCCCGCGGCCTTCGCGAAGGGAGCGAGGTCTTTCATAAGCTGCGCGAAATTCTTGGGCTTGAGCGACTGGGGCCCATCCGACATGGCGGAGGCGGGGTCGGGATGAATCTCGATCATGAGCCCGTCCGCGCCCACGGCGACGGCGGCCTTCGACAGAGCAGGCACGAACCGCCAGACCCCCGCGGCGTGGCTCGGGTCCACCATCACCGGAAGATGGGTCTGCTCCTTCAATACGGGCACCGCGCTGATGTCGAGCGTATTGCGCAGCGCCGTCTCGAAGGTCCGGATGCCCCGTTCGCAGAGGATCACGTTGGGATTCCCCTGGCTCATGACGTATTCGGCCGACATGAGATATTCCTCGATCGTGGTGGAAAGGCCGCGCTTGAGGAAAATCGCTTTTTTCAGCTTCCCCACCTTTTTCAGCAGGGAAAAATTTTGCACGTTCCGCGCCCCGATCTGGAGAATGTCGGCATAGTCCGCGACCAGGTCGATATCCTCGGTGTCCATCACCTCGGTCTGGATGGGCAGGCTGGTCCGGTCGCGCGCCTCGGCCAGGAGCTTGAGCCCCTCCTCGGCCATTCCCTGAAAACTGTAGGGAGAGGTCCGGGGCTTGAAGGCGCCACCCCGGAGCACATGCCCGCCGCCGGCCTTGACCGCATCGGCCGAGGCGAGAATCTGCTCCCGGCTCTCGACCGAACAGGGCCCCGCCACGACGACGAGTTGGGGGCCGCCGAACTTGACGCCGTTCACGTCTACCACAGTGCGCTCGGGGCGCCCCTCGTTGCTCGCCAGTTGATAGGGCTTCAAAACGGGCATGACGTTCTCCACGCCCGCCAGCACCCTCAGCGCCTCCTCCATGTTCTTGCCCCGCTCATCGCCCAGGGCGGCGATCACGGTGCGCTCGACCCCGCGCATGACGTGCTCGGTGCAGCCCAGCTCCTTGACCCGTTTGATGGCCCCCTCGATTTCTTTCTCGGTGGCCCTTTCTTTCATTACGACAATCATCGTCTTCTCTCCTTGCGATGAGATTTGAGATCAAAAAAAATCGCCACGGGCCGGGCCCCGTGGCTGATTGAATAATTTGCGTCGCCGGGGCGGATCGGCATGTCCCCCCGCCGCCGCCCGGGGTGGATCAACCGGAGCCGGCGCGCGGGCGGACGGGGGTAAAGCCGAAATAGAATCGCCCCCTCCACCATCCAGCCTGAACCGGCATCTCGCGCATGACCCAAAACCCCTTCAAAAACCGTCCGAAACGAGGCTGAAACCTACCTCCGCCCGCCCCGCCCGTCAAGCCGGGAAGCGGGCCAGGGACCCGCTCCGGACCCTTATTAAGAGACCCTTCGGAGCCGCCGCCGATTCTTACCACTGGGGCGGAGCGCCTCTCCGCCGAGGACGACGCATACCGCTTCGAGCATCCGCCCGCCCCGCCGATGGGCGCCCTCCGAGTCGGTGAACCGGAACCTCCCCTCCCTCATCCGCAGCACCGCCACATCCCCCCGCGCGCCGGGCCGGAGGGTTCCGATCTCGCCCTCCATCCCGAGCCAAGCCGCCGCCGTCTGGGTGCTCAGGCGCACCACCTGGCCGAGCGAAAAGCCCAGCGCCAGGAACTTGCTCATCAGGTTCGGAAAATCATAGACGGGCCCGTCGATGCAATGGGTGTGAAGATCCGTGCTCAGGTTGCCGGGCATGAGCCCCTGGGCCATCGCGGCCTCGAGCGTATCGAAACTGAAACTCGCCCGCCCGTGGGCAACGTCGAGGAGGATTCCCCGGTCCCGCGCCTCCCAGACCGCCCGGCGGACCCGCCCCCGCCGATCGAGGATGCCCTCGGCCCTTCCGTGAAAGGCGTGGGTGAGGACGTCGCCCGGGCGGAGCTTTTTGAGGATCTTGGGCAGCGAGTCGGGCGTGTCGCCCACATGCACCATGAGAGGCACCCTCAGGGCCTTCGAGGCATCGAGGGCGGCGTCGAGCGGCCTGCCCCCGCTGCGCTCGACCACGTTCCGGCTCAGGCGGACCTTCATTCCGAGGAGAATGTCCCGGTTCCTCCCATAACACTCCACCGCGTCCTCCACCCGGAGCGCCCGCATGTCCACGTTCTCCCCCAGCCCGTCGATGAGGAGGCCGCCCGCCGAGATGTTGAGAAACGCGCGCGTGGTCATCCGCGCCGGATCGAGGAATCCGCTCCTGAAAGTGGAGAACGTCTGGGAGCCCGCGCTGCCGGTGTCCACCGCCGCCGTCACCCCGCGCGCGAGCATGGACGCCTCGAGGTTCACCCCGTAGTGGCTCACCCCCTCGAAGAAATGACAGTGCAAATCGACGAGACCGGGCGTGACGATCCGCCCCCGCGCGTTCAGCGTGGGCCTTCCGCGCGGCTCGATGCGGGGCGCGATGCGGCGGACGCGGCCCGCGCGAATCTCCACGTCCATCGTCCCCTCGAGGTCCTGGGAGGGATCGACCACATAGCCGCCTCGAATGATCAGATCGGACACGGCACACTCCCCCGGTTCGAATTTCCGGCTCTGGAAATCTCCACTTTGAAACCCGCCGTTTTTGTAGATCCCCACAAAGCCTACTTCGCCTCCCGGCGCCGGGCAAACCCGTCCGCCCGCATTGACAGTGCGAAGCTCCCCGGAGGAACATGGCTCCCAATCCATTTCCTTTTCGACGGAGCGAGAAATGACGCCGCAGACCGAAACCCCCCTGCCCTTCGACCTCACCGAGCCCCAGCAAATGCTCCGCAAGATGGTGCGCGAACTGACCGAGCGCCACATCGCTCCCCGCGCCGCCGAGATCGATGAGCGGGACGAATACCCCGAGGACATCTACCAGCTCCTCAAGGATCACGGGCTCCTCGGCATATTCTTTCCCGAGGAATACGGCGGCGGGGGCATGGGGTTTTTCGGCGGCTGCATCGCCGTCGAGGAGATCGCCCGCTTCTGCTCGAACAGCCTCATCCCCATCGTCCTCAACATGCTCGCGAGCCGCGTCATCGACCTGAGCGGAACCGAGGAGCAGAAAAAACACTACATGACCGGTCTCGCCAAGGGCGAGCTCCGGGGCTCCTACGCCCTCACCGAGCCCCATGCCGGCTCCGACGCCGGGAACATCCGCACCCGCGCTGACCTCGAGGGGGAGGAATGGGTGATCAACGGGCAAAAGGCCTTCTGCACCGGCCCCGACAAGGCGGACTTCATCACCGTGGCCGCCAAGACGGACCCCTCGGCGGGAACGCGGGGGATCACCTACTTCATCGTGCCCACCGACACCCCCGGCTTCAGCGTCGGCCGCCACGAGCGGAAGATGGGCATGCGGGGCGTTTCCACCTGCGAGCTGATTTTCGAGAACGTGGCCATCCCCAAGGAGAACCAGGTCGGCGAGGTGAACCGGGGCTTCAAGACCGCCATGATCGGTTTTAACCAGATGCGCCCGGTCATCGGCGCGCGCGCGGTGGGCCTGGCCCAGGGCTGCCTCGACTACTCCCTCGGCTACGCCAAGGAGCGCGAGGCCTTCGGGGTACCCATCGCCCAGCACCAGGCCGTCCAGTTCATGCTCGCCGACATGTTCCTCGACATCGAGGCCGCGCGGCTGCTCGTCTACCGGGCGGCGGCGCTGGTGGACGCGGGGAAGATCGGAAAAGAGAACGCCCGCTACTTCTCGGCCGCCAAGACCTTCGCCGCCGACATGGCCATGAAGGTGGCCATCGACAGCATCCAGGTCCTCGGCGGGGCGGGCTACATGAAAGACCACCCGCTCGAGCGCTTCATGCGCGACGCCAAACAGATTCAGATCGTCGAGGGCACCAGCCAGATTCAGCGCATCATCATCGCCCGCAACCTGCTGGACTTGTGACCGGTACGGCGTTTTCTCTCTCCGCCTCGTTGCCCCGGGTTTCCCCTCCGTGCTAGATTCCCACTCGGATATCGTTCGGCGGGTGGGCCCTCTCCGGCCCCTTTCCGATCCGCCGCCGCTGGCCGGCGGCTTTGCTTTCAACGAATCTATACTCGGGGGAATCGGGGTGCCCAAAGAGCAAATCGTCCCGGAAACGGTAAAACCCGTCGCGGCCTATTCCACCGGATTCAAGGTCTCGGGCGGGAGCCTCATCATGCTCGCGGGCATGGTCTCGGCCGACACCGAGGGCAACACGGTCGGCGAGGGCGACATCGGCGCCCAGACCCAGAAGGTGTTCGACAATATCCGGGAAACGCTCGAGGCCGCCGGCGCGGGCTTGAAGGACATCATCCGCCTCACGGTCTACCTGACCGACCGGGCGGACTTTCCGGGCCACATGAAAGTGCGCTCGGGGCTCCTCACCGAGCCCTACCCGGCGAGCACCCTGCTGATCATCAGCGGCCTCGCCAGGCCCGAGTGGCTCGTCGAGATCGATACCGTCGCCTTCATCGAGGATTAACCGCAGGCCATGAACGCTCAGAGCCAGGACCGCTCCCCGCGCGAGGCCCTCGTCATCGTCAAGGGCGCAGGCGATCTCGCCACCGGCATCATTCACCGCCTGTGGCGGAGCGGGTTTCCGGTCATCGCCACCGAGATTGAAAACCCCACCATGGTGCGGCGGACGGTCTCTTTCGCCGAGTGTCTCTACGCGGGGCGCCACACCGTCGAAGGCGTGGCGGCCGAGCGCGCCGAGGGCGCCACGGTGGCCGAGAAACTCGCGTCCGCCAGAAAACTCCTCGATACGGGAACCCTGCCCGTCGTCATCGACCCGGGCGCGGAGATCGTCCCCCTCGCGCGGCCGGCCGCCCTGGTGGACGCCATCATCGCCAAGCGGAACCTGGGGACCCGGATCGATCAGGCCGAGGCGGTGATCGGAATTGGGCCCGGCTTTACCGCCGGGGTGGACGCGCACGCCGTCATCGAGACCGCCCGCGGGCACGATATCGGCCGGGTCATCCTCGATGGAGGGGCCGAGCCCAACACGGGCGTTCCGGGCCCGATCGGGGGCTACACGGTGGAGCGGCTTTTGCGCGCTCCGGCGGCGGGCGCCTTCGAGCCGCGCGCGGCCATCGGCGATGCGGTCCGGGCGGGCGATGTCGTTGCGGTGGTGGGCGGCGCCGAGGTGAAGGCCGGGATCGACGGGGTTCTCAGGGGGCTTCTCCGCGAGGGAATCGAGGTCACCGAAGGTTTTAAGGTGGGCGACGTGGACCCGCGCGCGAAGACCTCGCACTGCCATACGATATCGGATAAATCGCGCGCCATCGGGGGCGGAGCCCTCGAGGCCATCATGATGTTTCTTTTTGGGGTGGAAACCGCCGCGGAGCAAACGCATTGAGCATCGAGACCTTTCCCGAAGTCGTCGAAAACGGGACCTACCGGATCGGGCGGAGCGTCATTTCGATCAACCATGAGAACGAGGACAATCCGTTCGTCCCCGGCCCGCAGTTCTACATTTCCGCCGGGAACTCGCTTGAGCGGATATCCTGGGCGGTCAGCCAGAGTCTGCCCGTCCTCCTGGTGGGCGAAACCGGGGTGGGCAAAACGCTCTCGATCCGCCATCTGGCCCACATGACCCGGAACGGCTTCCGCCGCGTCAACCTGAACGGGATGACCACGGTGGACGAGTTCGTCGGCAAGCTCATGATCAACGAAAAGGGCACCTACTGGATCAACGGCATCCTGATCGAGGCGATGGAGGCCGGCGACTGGCTTCTCATCGACGAGATCAACGCCTGCCTGCCCGAGATCGCCTTTTGTCTCCACAGCCTGCTCGACGACGACCGGATGATCGTCCTCTCGGAGTACGACGGGCGGATCGTGCGCCCCCACCCGGATTTCCGCCTCTTCGCCAGCATGAACCCGAACGAAAACCGCCGCTACGGCGGAACGAAACCGCTCAACGAGGCTCTGCTCGACCGCTTTCCGCTCACCCTGAAGATGGACTACCTCCCCTTCGACGCGGAGGTCGAGGTGACCATGCACCAGAGCGGAAACGAAGACCGGGCGCTTGTCGAGCGGATGGTCCGGGTGGCGCAGGATGTCCGCGAGGCCATGGAAAACGAGAAAATATTCTCCACCTTCAGCACCCGGAGGCTCATCGACTGGGCGCGCATGGCCGCGCAGTTCGATCCGATGGAAGCCGCCGCCTCGACCATCTTCAGCAAGGTCAATCCGTTCGATGCGAAGGTGATCGAGGACATCCTCGACAACCACTTTTAGGCAGGCCACGGCATGGAACCCCGCCGAAACCGCCTCGAAATCCTGGCCCAGGTCGCCGCGCACGACTACGAACTCGATCTGCGCTACGGCGACACCGGCCGCCAGGAAAAGAAAACCATCCATATCGAGGACCCGGAGCGCACCCTCGAGCGGCTCAGGGGTGAGCTGAGCGATGCGCACGTCATCCGCTACCAGAAGGGAATGACCCTCATCGAGGTGGCCCACCGCCTGGAGGGGACGCTTCGCTGGGCCCTCCGGGCCGCCCGGGCCAGCCGCGAGCGTCCGGGCCTCTTTCAAATCTGGCACGCCGTCGAGGATGCACGCTGCGAGAACCGCCTGGCGGCTACGCTTCCGGGGACGCGCAAGAATTTCATCGAGTTCATCCGCCCGGCCCTGAAGGAGGCGGAAATTCTCCACGCCCGGGGCGAGCTCTCGCTTTTCTTCCAGGTCCAGTGGGGGCTCTACCTGATCGGGCAGGGAATCGAGCCGGGGACGCGCGCGCCGGAGCCCAGCCATTTCGACACCCTCTGGCTGGAGCCCGGTGTCCTCGAATTCCTGGACGAGCTGAGGCCCCTCGCCGTGCGGGCCGGCCAGGCCGATGGCCCGGCCGAGGCGTTCGAGTGCGCCGAGGCGCTCTACGCCGCCATCCGCGAGCGCCTGCCCGAGGAGCTTCTCTCCGAGGCCCTGCAGGATCTCCCTATCCCCGATATCCCCGAGGAGGTGCTTGAGAGGGCGGAGAATCAAGAAACCGCCGGCGCGGAGGGAGAGATGGAGGAAACCTTCGCCTCCGACCTGTCGGACACGGACGCCGAAATCGACGAAGAGGCCTTCGAGCTCACCGAGGAGGAGCTTTCCGCGCTCGGCCACTGGGCCAGCCCCTGGTTCGAGTTCAAGGGCCACTCGAAGGATATCCATCCCTCGGCGGTCCGCTCGGACGAGGGCACGATATTCATCCCGCCCGAGGGGAAATCCGAGGAATACCAGGCGATCGTCAATAACGCGAGCAGCCAGATCAAGGTGCTCGCCCTGAAACTGATGCAAATCATCCAGGAGCGGCGCTACACCCGCTACAGCGGCTCGTTCCGCTCCGGAAAACTCAACACCCCCAAGCTGTGGAAGCAGCGCCTCGGGAAATACCACCTCTTCCTCCGCCGCGAGAACCCCGAGCGCCTCGACATCTGCTTTACCCTGCTGGTGGACGAGAGCGGCAGCATGAACCGCGAGTCGAAATACCTGGCCGCGCGCGAGGCCACCGTCTTCTTCGCCGAGGTGCTCGACCGGGTGGAGGTCCCCTTCGAGGTCATCGGCTACTCGACCGAAAGCTCCGAGGCGGCGATGGCCGCTTCGCTGGGCCACGTGCCGGCCTTCAAGTACCGCCACATCCGCCACTCCCCGCTCCAGCACAGAATTTACAAGGGCTTCGACGAGCCGTTTCAAGGCGCCAAGAACCGGCTCGTGAACATCCACCCCCGGTTCAACAACTGGGACGAGGAGCACCTTCAGTTCGCATACCGGCGGCTCCTCGGGAGGAGCGAAGCCGAGAAGGTCATCATCATCACCTCGGACGGCCAGCCCAACGGCGATGCGAGCCATCTGGTCGAAACGGTCCACCGCCTCGAAAAACTCGGCATCCGCATCATCGGCGTCGGCGTGGTCGATCCCTTCGTCGAGCAGATTTACCCCAACTTCATCGTCGTCAAGCATCTCGATCAGCTTGCCGAGGAGCTGGTGGAGATTCTCCGCCGCGAGCTTCTCCGGAGCGGAAGGGGTGGCCGGGCCTCGTGAGCGCCGGCGCGCTGTCCGGGGCCATCGGGCTCGGGCCCGGCCAGATTCTCGCGGCCGCCGGGGGCGGGGGTAAGACCAGCCTGCTCCGGGCGCTTGGAGAGGAATGCCACGCCGCCGGGATGCGCCCGGCCATCCTCACCCCCACCACCCACTTTTTCTCCCCCGAGCCGGCCGGGGAGGCCCCCCTTTTCCTGGGAGAGGTGGAAGCGGTGGACGCCCGCCTCCGCGAATACGGCGGGGAGTGGCCGGGCCCCCTCACGCTGGCCCGGCGGCGGACGGGGGAATCCCCCGTACCGGGGACGCCGGGCGAGAGGCGGATGAAGATGGGGGGGTATCGCGCCGATGAGATCGAACGCCTCCGCCGGCCGGGCGGTGTCGTCCTCGTGGAGGCGGACGGCGCGCGCGGGCTTCCGATCAAGGCGCCCGGACCGGACGAGCCGGTGATTCCGCCCGGGGCGGACATCGTCCTCGGGGTGGTGGGCCTGGATGCGCTCGGGGGGCCGATTGACGAAGCCCATGCCTTCCGCCCGGAAATCCTCTCTTCCCTGACCGGCCTCCCGCTCGGCGCTCCGGTGGATGCCGCGGCCATCGGCTGCCTCGCCGCCCACCCCGAGGGGCTGTTCCGGGGCGCCCCGAAATCCGCCCGGCGGGTCCTGATATGCAACAAATCCGACCGGATCGGGCGGATGGAAAAACCGGAGCAAATCGGTTATATTATTGCGGAAATTGCATGTGCCCCGAACGGGCCGGCGGATCTGCTTCTTTTTACAGCATGCCTTCCGTCCGGCCTCCGGGTGGGGCGGCCGGTTCCATAAACGGTGAAAAATCGACGGACCTATAAATGCGCCGCCGAACGCGGGGGCGAGAAAAGGACCAATCGGAAATGAGCAAAGACGTTTTTAAGGAAATGTCCGAGTTGAAGGAAAAAGGAACCCGCGGCGCCATCGCCACGGTCGTATCGAGGAAGGGCTCCGCTCCCATGAGCGGGGACGCCAAGATGCTCGTCCGCGAGGACGGAAGCACGATGGGAACCGTGGGCGGCGGATGCCTCGAGGCCGAGGTCTGGCAGACGGCAATGAACATCATCGAGGATGGCAGCCCGGAAAAGGTCTCCTTCGACCTGACCGCCGACGAGGCCGGGGACAGCGGTCACATCTGCGGCGGAACGGTGGAAATCTTCATCGAGCCCTTCGACGCCTACGATCCCGGCCTCCTCGCCGAGATCCTCGATGTCCGGAACCGGGGCCAAAGCGCCGTTCTGGCCACGGTGGTTCAGGTGGGGAGCGGGAAGGAATCCTCTCCCGGTCAAAGGAAAATGCTAGTGAAGAGGAGCGGGACCATGATTGGCGAAATCCCCGATTTCGCCGCCGAGATATGGCGCGAAAGCGGCCAGATCATGCGCCAGGGTCAGCCCTCACTGATGCAGTTTTGGGCCGGGGACGATCGCCCGGGGGCCAAGCGCCGCTCCGCCGGGGATGCGACAGAAATTTTCGTGGAGCCGATCACGGCCCAGCCGCTGGTCTACCTGTTCGGCGGCGGGCACGTCTCCTACTGCGTGGCGCTGGCCGCCCAGATGGCCGGGTTCCGGATCGCCGTCGTCGAGGACCGGCCCAGCTTCGCCAACAAGGAACGGTTCCCGATGGCGGAATCGTTCTATGTGGGCGAGCATCCCGCCATTTTCGACGAAATCCCGGTGGACGAATCCAACTACCTCACCATCATCACCCGCGGCCATGCAAATGACGAGATCATCCTGGAGTGGGCGCTCAAGACCCCGGCCCGCTACATCGGCATGATCGGCTCAAAGAGCAAGGTTCTGCTGACCTACCGCCACCTGCGGGACAAGGGCTTCGACATGGACGAGATCATCCGCCGCGTCCATGCCCCCATCGGTCTCGACATCGGCGCCGACTCTCCCGGCGAGATAGGAATTTCCATCGCGGCCGAGTTCATCCGCCTCCGGCGCCAGGGGGAGGAAGCCATGCAGGACGCCCTTTCCAGCAAGAAAATCAACCTTCGGAAAAAATCTTGACCGGAGCGGGCTTCCCCCGCCCCGCGGCCGTCCCGCCATGCAGCGGTTTCTCAATTTATTGTCCGGCCTCTCCGATATTATTCTCCCGCGCTCGTGCCCCACATGCGGCGGCGCGCTACCCTTCGGGGGCGGCAGAGCCATATGCGAAACTTGCCTGGAGGCGCTCGAGCGGACCTTGCCCCCCTGGTGCCCCGTATGCGGAAAACCGTTCCGCTCGGAATTCACCCTCTCCTATTCCCCGGACCACCTTTGCGCCGAGTGCCGCGAATGGCCGCCGGGTTTCGATGGGGCCCGCGCCCTGGGCCCCTACGATGGCGCCCTTCGCGATCTGGTTCATCTGATCAAATACCACGGCTACACCTCCCTTGCCGCCGAGCTGGGGGTAGAACTCAGCCAGCGGGCCCGGCAGGAATTTCCCGGCGCCGCTGATGCGGGAGACGGATTGATAACGTTCGTTCCCATCGCCCGGGATCGCTGGAAAGAGCGCGGCTTCGATCAGGCCCGGCTTCTCGCCCAGAGCACCGCCGGGCGCCTGGGAGTGGCATTCGCGCCCACTCTCGAGAGGAGAGCCCCCTCGGCCCCCCAGACACGCCTGACGGCCAAGCGGAGGAGAAAAATCCTGCGCGGCGTTTTCTCCTCTCTCAACCCGCCCGCCTCGGAGGGGAAACGGGTCATTTTGATCGACGATGTTCTGACAACCGGCTCGACGGCCTCGGCCTGCGCCCGGGAACTCAAAATAGCGGGTGCATTATCCGTAAGTG
>DNYS01000064.1:3904-20422 GCA_003506735.1 Nitrospinota bacterium | reverse complement strand
GTAAATATATTTAAATAAAAAAAATACTTGAAATAATTATGGGTAAAGCGTATTTTTGAATTTATAATTTAGGGAGATTTGAGGATCTCAGGGTTTATTTAACCCCAAACAGTCCGTAATATGGTGAAGTCAGGAAATGGAGCGAGTGGCCATAGGTTCTACTACTGGCACTATGCGGAAAACGGAAGTGGAGAACGATGAAATTACGCCTCGAAAAACCCAGAAGAGAAGCGATCGGAGCCCGGCTCAGGGAGATTCGGCTCTTCAATAAACTCGAGCAAACCGAGCTTGCCGATCGTGCGGGCCTTTCTCAGGCCATCATCAGCCAGTACGAAAAAGGTCTCACCGAAATCAGTCTCTCGTTCATCAAGTTCCTGGCCGATAACTTCAACATCTCGGGCGATTGGCTCATTTTCGGCACCGGCGAGTCGCCCCACGAGCAATCCCAAAAAGAAATCGAGCTCCGCCTCCCGAAAAGCCTCGGCGGCGCCTCCGTGAAAGGAAGAAAAAAGTCGGGATTTTTCGGCATCCCCATCGTGGACCCCAAATCAGCCGCCAGGCCCGGCAAGGTGCAGAATGAGCAGATCCAGGATTGGGAAATCGTCCGGCTTCAAGAGGCCACGGGCCGCAACAACCTCGTCGCCCTGGAGGTGAAGGGTGACTGGGTGAAAAACATGGACGCCCCCTTCCGGGCGGGCGGACGCATCGTCATCGATCGCGACGATAAGAAAGTGCGCCACGACGCCTTTTACGCCGTGAACAAGGCCATCAAGAAAAAAGCCCCGCGCGACGCCAGCATCACCGGAATCCGCCGCCTCAGCATGAGCGGCTCCCGGCTCTGGTTCGTCGAGGATCGCCCCGGCAAGGAATTCGAATTCATGGACCTCAAGGCCAGCGACCGGATCGAAAACATCATCATCGGCCGGGTCATCTGGGTCTGGCAAAAGATGATCTAGCCCCGCTGCCGATCGGATACCGATAGCCGGCTCCCCCGGGGGGGCCGGCTATTTTTTTCGGGCCCTTCATTTCATTACACCGTTCATGCGGCGGCGGGCCATCCGCGCGGCGAAGACCACGGCGTCCACCATGCTCGACGCATCGGCCATCCCCCGGCCGGCGATATCGAATCCCGTTCCGTGCTCGACCGAGGTGCGGATGATGGGCAGCCCCAGCGTCACGTTCACTCCCCGCACGTTGCCGCCCCCCTTCCCGCCGAACCGGAACGCCATCATCTTCCCGGCAATGTGTCCCTGGTCGTGGTACATGGCCACCACCCCATCGAACTGCCCGCCCCTGAGCTTGGCGAAGACCGTATCGGGCGCCTCGGGGCCGAAGGCGGCGATGCCCTCTCGACGCAAATCCTCGACGGCGGGCGCGATCTCGCAGACCTCCTCGGAGCCGAAAAGGCCGTTTTCCCCCGCATGGGGATTCAGCCCCGCCACGGCGATCCGCGGCGGCCGCCCGTCGAGGGCCTCGAGTATCTCCGCCAAAAGCCGTCCCGCATGGACGATGCGCCGGCGCTTCACGAGGCGGAGCGCCTCCCGGAGGGAGCAATGCGTCGAAATGTGGACGATGCGGATTTTCCCGTGGGCGAGCATCATCACCGGGCGCGCGCGCCCCAGGATATGAGCCAGCATCTCCGTGTGTCCGGGAAAGGGATAGCCCCCCGCCTGGAGCGCCTCCTTATGAATCGGTCCGGTCGCCATTCCCGCTGCCCGGCCCTCCTGAATCTGGCGGACGGCCTCCTCGATGTAGCCCGCCGCCGCGCGGCCGAGGCTGGCCCGTATCCTGCCGAACACCCGATCGCGCGCCGCAACGTTCGCCAGATCGAGCACGGCGGTGGCCCCCGCCGATTTTCCGGCAAGATCGTCCAACTCATCGGGCGAGACCGGAACCAGCCTGCCCGGCAGGCGCATTTTTCGCGCGTGGTGCCTGAGCACCTTCAGATCACCCACGATCAGCGGGAGGCACGCCTTCCGGACGCGGGGCGACTGGACCGCCTTGAGGCACACCTCGGGCCCGACCCCGGAGGGGTCTCCCATCGTCATCGCCACCACCGGCAACTTTTTCATCCGCTCCCCTCATCGCGCGCCGGGCGCGGCCCCGGGCGCAAAACACATCCGCGCGGCCGATGGCCGCGCTCTCGTTGACATCCTTATACCCCAGGCACCACGATAGTTGGACCGGCACGCCCATTCATACATTCGATTTTAAGGAGAACCCCTTGTCCAAAAACGGCGCAAGCGCCTCCAAGACGCTGGCCGCGCTCAAATCCCTCGGCTTCACTCATGTCCTCGCCATTCCAGACTCCGAGAGCGCACTCCTCTACACGGCCATCGAGAAAGACCCGGACATCGACCTCATCCTCCCCACCCGCGAGGGGGAATCCATCGCCATCGCGGCCGGCCTCTGGACCGGAGGCCGGAAACCCCTCGTCCTGATCCAGAACACGGGCTTCATGGAGGCCGGAGATGCCCTGCGCGGCTGCGGCCTGGGCCCCCGGGTGCCGCTTCGCCTCATGGTCGGCTGGCGCGGCTACGGCGGCGCCATGGCCGGGAAAAAGCCCACCGACTCGGCTTACACCTACACCGAGCCGCTCCTGAAGGCATGGGGGATTCCCACCTGGCATCTCATGTGCGACGACGACCTCCCGGCGATCGAGCAGATGGACCGCACGGCGGAGGAGACCTCCCTCCCCGCCGCCGTCATCACCGGCTACGCCTTCACCGAATAAGCGAGAAAAAAACCATGATCGAACGAATGGACCTGTTCCGCGCCGTCCACGCCCGGCGGACCGACGAAATCGCCGTCCTCACCATGGCGGCCACGCTCCAATACCCCCTCGTCTCCGACCACGAACTCGACTTCGACTTCCTCGCCTTCGGCATGGGCCATGCCGGCGACTTCGCGCTGGGCCTCGCCCTGGCCCGGCCCGAGCGCAAGACCATCGTATTCAAGGGGGACGGGGGACAACTGATGAGCCTGGGATCGCTCGTGACGCTGGGGCGCTACGCGCCGGGGAACCTGCTCGTCCTGTTTCTCGAAAACCGGGTCTACGAGCAGACGGGCTCCCAGCCCTTCTCCGATCGCGTGGACTTCGACACCCTCGCGCGCGGGGCGGGCATCCAGGGCGGCGGCGCCACCGGCAAGGGGAAAATCGAGCGAATCGAAACCATCGAAACCTTCGAGGAGGCCCTGCCTCGCCTGCTCACCGAGGAAGGCCCCCACTTTGTCATCTGCCCGGTCGAGAACCACGAGCACGTCCCGCCGACCAGCCACACCGACCACGCGGGACGGATCCGGAACCTGAGAAAGGGCCTCGGACTGCCCGTGCCCAATTGACCTTTTTTCCCAACCGCCCCATCCGCCAGAGCCGCCCCATCCGCCAGAGCCGCCTCAATTGTTCGAACCGCGGCCCCTCAACCGCAAAGCGCAAAAATCCTCCCCCGGCCATCCACCGGGGAGGACTATCGCTGGATAAATGAAAACCAAACGGGAATGCGGGAAAATTCGCATTTCCCCCTACACGTTCAACACCACCTTCCCCAAAAATTTTCCGCTCAGGACCAGTTCGTGCGAATCGTTGGCCTCATCGAGCGGAAGCTCGCGGCCGATATGAGGGTGGATGTCCCCCCGCTCGAGGAGGGGCCTCAGATGAAGGAGGGCCTTGGGGATATTCGGGGCCATGTTGGCCGAGGAGATTCCCATCATCCGCGCGTCCCGGCTCATGGCCGGGCGGAGCGAGATCGTCACCTCCGAGCCCTTCCCCGTGCCCCCGCCGACGATGACGATGCGCCCGTTCAGGGCGAGGAGTTCGAGGTCGCCGGCCAGATTGTCGCTGGCGGCGGTTTCGACCACCACGTCCGCCCCCCGCCCGGCGGTCACCTCCTTCACCCGCTCGGGAACGTTGCTCTCCCGGTAGTTGATCACCTCCTCGGCGCCCGCCTCCCGGCAAAAATCGGCCTTTTCCTCCGAACTCACCGTCGCCAGCACGCGGCAGCCCATGTGCCGGGCCAGCTGAATCGCCAGATGGCCGACGCCACCCGCGCCGCCCTGGACGAGCACCGTCTCGCCAAGCCCCGCTTCGCCCTTGATCACCAGAGCGTTCCAGGCCGTGAGGAGGGGAATCGGCAGGCAGGCTCCCTCTTCGAAGGTCAGACTGTCCGGAAGGATTCCGGTCGCCGCCGCCGAGAGGACGCCCTTTTCGGCGTACCCCCCGGTCAGGGAGCGGCCCCACACCCGGTCCCCGGCCTTGATGGCGTCCACGCCCTCGCCCACGGCCTCCACCTCGCCCGAAACGTCTGTACCGCAAACCATGGGGAGCTGCATCATCTTCGAGCGTGGATGATTGCCCGAGCGAATCGAAATTTCGAGCGGGTTGACCCCCGCCGCGCGAACGCGCACCACCACCTGCCCCGGCCCCGCCTGGGGGGCAGACAGGTCCTCCACCACCATGGGGGTATCGAGTCCGAGCTTATGAACGCTGACCGCTTTCATGGCGTGAGCACCACCTTTCCGATAAATTTTCCACTTAACACGACATCGTGCGCCTTGTTGGCCGATTCCATCGGCAGCGCCCGGTCGATGTGGATCTTGAGCGTCCCCTCGCGGAGAACCGGCGTGAAGCGCCGGATCAGTTCGCCCATCTTGGGGATGAGGTTCACCACCGCGAGGCCGAGCACCCGCGCGTCCTTGGTCATCACCGAGGGCACCCGAAAATCCGTCATGGGTCCTTTTCCGGTTCCGGTGCCGATGACGATGACGCGCCCATCGATGCAGATGGCATCGAGATCCTTGTCGAAATTATCGCAAGCGGCGAGTTCGACGATGACATCCACCCCGCGCCCGCCGGTGAGTTCCATGCACCGCTCGGCGAAATTCTCCTCGCGGTAGTTGATCGTCTCATCGGCGCCGAGGCTCCGGCAATAATCCGCCTTCTCTCCGGAACTCACCGTCGCGAACACCCGGCAGCCCATCCGCTTGGCGATCTGAATCGCGGCGCTGCCGACGCCCCCGGCCCCGCCCTGGACGAGAACCGTCTCGCCGGGCCCTGCCTCGGCCTTGATCACCAGGGCGTTCCAGGCCGTGTAGAAGGGAACCGTGATGCCCGCGCCCTCCTCGTAGCTGTAAGCCTCGGGAAGCTCGGCGGCCCCATCCGCCGGGAGGCGCACCAGTTCCGCGTAGCCGCCCCCCATCGCCCGCCCGTAGACGCGCTGGCCCACCTCGAAGCCCTCCACACCCTCGCCGATGGCCACCACCTCGCCCGCCGCCTCGGCGCCCGGGACGTAGGGGGGCGTCACCATCTTCGCATAGGGGTGCTTGTTCGCCCGGATGGCGATGTCCACCGGGTTGACGCCCATCGCTCCCGCCCGGATCAGAAGCTCTCCCGGCTGGGCGGCGGCGTCCTCGATTTCCTCTTCCTGCATCGGAACGGATAGATCAAACTTGTGTACGCGAACCGCTTTCATGGCATCCCTTTCAGGTTGAATAAATGACGAATTGACGCGAATGAACCCCCCGGCCCCGGATTATTTTTTTTTGGGTGAGACCGGGAATCTGTCGGCCATATATTCTTCGCTATCGATGAGATGCACAAGGTCCGCCGCCGCCTTGCGCACCCGCCGCATCAGGGGCGAGCCCAGGTCCGGCTTGGCGGCGACCCGCTCGGCGCCCCGCCGCGCCGCCTCCTTGTCGCCCAGCCGGTAGTCGCATCGCGCGATGCGCCATTCGGCGTAATTCGCATAAAACCCCTCGACCCTGCCCTCGATGTGCCGGAAGCGCCCGCGCAGCCTCCGGAACATCGCCCTTGCGCGCTTGTATTTTTTTTGAACGAAATACCCCTCCGCATGGGCGAAGCGGTAGTGGGGCTGATCGGGATAGTCCCCGATCAGCCCGGCGAGGACGGCGCGGGCATCGGCGAATTTGTTGTCCGCATAAAATGCGTAGACTAGCTCGATCCGCGCCAGGTCCCGGAGCCATCTGCCGCCCCTGGCAACCCGGCGCATGTAGCGAATCCCGGTATCGCCCGTGTCGCCGAGCAGCGGGGCCAGGTCGCGGAGCCATTTGGCCCGGGTGCGCCAGAAATAATAGAGGCCCAGCCCGTAGTAGGCGTCCTCGAGCTTTGGGTTCAGGGCGATCGCCCGCTCGAGATAGCGCTTGGTTTTCAGGCTCCTTATGAGCGCCCGGACGTAGCTCTTCCGCCGGGAAGCCGCCAGCGCCCGCATTCCGGCTGCCAGACCCCCGAGAAGATAGGCCTCGGCATCCTTCGGGGCCGCCTTGATCCGTTCCTCGGCGAGGGCGGCCGCCCGCGCGGCGTTTTTCTCGAATCCCTCCCGGAAGGGCGGATCCTCAAAATGCCCGGCCAGGATGCTGTAGACCGAGGCGAGGAAAAAATAGCCCCTGGGATCGCCGGGCGCTTTTTTCACCACGCCCTCGAACTCGCGCAGGGCCTCCTCGTAGCCGCCCGCGGCGGTGGCCCGGAGGCCCCGCCGGATGCCGGCTTCGAGAGGAGAAGCCGCCCGGGCTGGCGCGGGCGCGGCGATGACCAAAAAAATAGCAGTGGCGAACCCAGCGGCTCGGCGCAATGGATTTTCTCCTTATAAAGACACGCTACCAAAGCCCCGCGCCCGCTATCAACATCGCGTCCCGGCCCCGGCGCCTCCCGGAATGGCCCCAGGGGAAAATCCACCGGGGGCGCATCCAGCGAGGGCACATCCAGCGGGAGCCCCCTCGCTGGATGCCCAAGATTCCGCTATCTTCCCTGGGAGCGGGAGAGCCCTCCCGCCGGACAGGAGCGAGGCGGCGACATGCCGGAAACCGGCCCCCCCGAGGGGGCGCTGCACATTATCAACGCGCTGCGCGGGCGCGGCCATCGGGCGCTCCTGGCGGGCGGTTGCGTCCGCGACCGGGCGATGGGCCGTGCGCCGACGGACTGGGACATCGCCTCCGGGGCGGACCCCGGTGAGGTCGCCCGCCTCTTCGAGCGCACCGAGGCCGTGGGCGCGAAGTTCGGGGTCGTCCTCGTCATCCTGCCCGACGGGGAGTATGAGGTCGCCCAGTTCCGCACCGAGGAGGCCTACCTCGACGGTCGCCACCCGAGCGCCGTTCATCCCGCCGGGGAGGAAGAGGACGCCCGGCGGCGCGATTTTTCGATCAACGGCATGTTCCTCGACCCGGTCGAGGGAAAGATCATCGACTACGTCGGAGGGCAAGAGGACATCGATAGGCGCTTGATCCGGGCCATCGGCGATCCTGCCCGGCGCTTCGAAGAGGACCACTTGCGCCTCCTGCGCGCGGTGCGGTTCGCGGCGCGGTTCGACTACGCCATCGAGGAGGAAACCCTCGCCGCCGTCAAAAAGCTCGTCCCCCTCATCCGGCGCACGAGCGCCGAGCGCGTGCGCGCCGAACTCACGATGATGCTTACCGGCCCCCATCCGGAGCGCGCCTTCGAGCTGCTCCGGGAAACCGGCCTCCTTCGGGAGGTATTGCCCGAGGCGGCCGAGATGGAGGGCGTGGAGCAGCCGCCCCAGTTTCACCCCGAGGGCGACGTATGGACCCACGTCATGATGGTTCTCGCCCAGCTTCGCGATCCGGGCCCCGCCCTCGCCTGGGCCGCGCTCCTGCACGATGTGGGAAAACCCGCGACCTACGCCGTGACCGACCGGATCCGCTTCAACGGCCATGCGGCGGCGGGCGCGCGGATTTCGGAGGAGATTTGCGAGCGCCTGAAAATACCGGGCGAGACGGCGGAGCGAATCCGCGATATCGTCAGGGACCACATGAAGTTCATGAACGTCCGGAAAATGCGCGAGTCCACCCTGAAGCGCTTCCTGCGGGAGCCACACTTTTCCGAACTCCTGGAGCTCCACCGGATCGACTGCCTGGCAAGCCACGGAAATCTCGCCACGCGCGATTTTTGCCTGGAAAAACGGGCCGGGATAACCGAGGAAGACCTCCGCCCCGCACGAATTCTGGACGGCCACGATCTGGCCGCGATGGGATTCGAGCCGGGTCCGCCCTTCGGGGAGATATTAAGGGCTGTCGAGGACGAACAACTCGAGGGCCGGGTGCGGACGAGGGAGGCGGCCGAGGCGTTCGTGAACGAGCGCTTCGGCGCGCTGCGGAGTGGATAGGGACCGCACCCGATTTTGCGGGACCTGACTTTTGCAGGCCGTTTTTTTTTCAAGGCCCGTGTTTTTTAGGAGACTCCGGTGAACGGCGAGCGGAACGGAGGCACCATTCTCATGAGGGAGCGAGAGCTCGAACTGGCTCTCCGCCGGATGGCCTCTGAGATCGCCGAAATTTGCGCGGGCGATCCGCATCTGGCCCTCATCGGGGTGCGCACGCGCGGAGAACCCCTCGCCCAGCGGCTGGCCCGCTTGGTCGAGGAGATGGAGGAGATCGAGCCGCCCGTGGGCACGCTCGACATCGGAATCCACCGGGACGACGTGGACCACCCCGGCGGGGGAAGAATTTTCGGCCCCACCGAGATCGGCTTTGACCTCGCCGAGCGGCAGATCGTCCTGGTGGACGATGTATTCTTCACCGGGCGCACGGTCCGCGCCGCCCTCGATGCGCTGGCCGAAATCGGGCGGCCGCGCCGGGTATGGCTCGCTGTCCTGATCGACCGGGGGCACCGCGAGCTTCCCTTCCGGCCCGATTTCACCGGAAAAAACGTACCCACCGCCACCGCCGAGCG
Source organism: Nitrospinota bacterium (assembly GCA_003506735.1). GTDB lineage: Bacteria > UBA8248 > UBA8248 > UBA8248 > UBA8248 > UBA8248. Next base: position 11,724 of record DNYS01000064.1, on the reverse strand, counting down.
AGTCAACGTCCGCCTCCGGGAGGTGGACGGCGAGGACGGCGTATGGCTGGTCAGGCCCGCCTGAGGGGCGGCGCATTTCTTTCGGCCTCATAGCGAACGGAGAAAAGCATGTTCAACAAGGTGCACCACATCGGCATCGCGGTGAAGGACATGGACGGGGCCATCGCCCTCTACAAGGGCGCGGGGGCGAAGCTGCTCGGACGCGAGTCCTCCAAGGACGGCAACGTGGACCTCGCCATGCTCGACCTGGGCGGGGACCTGATCGAACCCCTCTCCCCCATTCGGGGAGAATCGGGAATCTCGAAATTCATCGAGCGCCACGAGGAGGGCGTCCACCACGTGGCCTATGAGGTGGACGACATCAAGGCCGAGATGGCCCGCCTGAAGGCGGAAGGGTTCAAGCTGATCGACGAGGTTCCCCGGCCCGGATTCATGGGCCACATCATCGCCTTCATCGAACCCCAAAGCACGATGGGCACCCTCTGGGAACTGGTCGAGAAGGAATAGCCGCCGCGCCCGGGCCGGGATTCCGCCGCTCACCTCCGGGGCGGCTTGGAGGGCATCTCAACGATCCGGACTATGTGATCGCCGGAGACAGGGCGCCCGCCCTGCCTGCGCTGGATCCCCCAGCCCTTGAGGCGAAAGGTCCGGCCCGGAGCCGTTCGGGGCGGAATCTCGACGTGGGCGGCGCCCCGGACGGTGAAGACGCGCACGGTTCCCCCGGCGATCAGGCGGAACCGGGGGACGCCCACCTCGCTGTGCACGTCGAGGCCGCGCCGCTCCAAGGCGGGATGGCGCGCCGAGGTCACCGTGAGAACCAGGTCTCCCGGCCTGCCCCCCGCGCTGCCAGGAGCCCCCTCCATGGGAACCCGGACCTTCTCCCCGTCCTCGAGGCCGGAGGGAAGGAGGGCGTTCACGAGCGCCTCCTCGAATATCTCGCCCGCCCCGCCGCACACCTTGCACGATCCCACCCCGGACGCCTCGGACAACCCGGGCGACCCGCCGCAATCCGGGCAGGCGAAGGGCCGCTGTATCCGGACGCCGACCTCACCGCCCGCAGCCGCCTCGAGGAAATCCACCATGATGTCGAAGTGAAGATCGCGCCCCCGCGCCGACAGGTCGTCCGAGGCGTCCAGGGTGGGGGGTGCATCCTCTCCCGCCCCCGAGATCAGCGCCCGGTAGGCCTCGCCGATCTCCTTGAAGCGCGCCTCCATTTCCAGCTGGCCGGCGTGGCGATCCGGATGAAATTCGAAGGCCAGCCGCCGGTAGGCGCGGTGAATATCCTCCTGCGCGGCGGTCCCCGAGAGGCCCAGAATCGCAAGTGCGCTCTTTTTCGAAATCGGAGGCGGTTTGGGAGACAAGGGGCTCCCTCCTTCGGGCGGAGGCGCGAAATGCGCCCGCCCCCCTATTTTTTCACCGATTCGCCAGGAGTCAAGGGGGGGGGCGGCGGTCGGGCCGACCCTCAGGGCGCGTTCACGGCGATCAGGACCACCCCGAGGAACAAGGCGATGGCGCCCACCCACTTCTGCCAGGTCAGGATTTCCTCGTCCCGGAGCCAGATCCGGGTGAAGATGAGGGCGAACAGCGGCGCGGCGTAGCCGATCGGGACGACGATGGAGACCGCCCCGAACTGGAAGGCCGAAAAGAAGACGAGGAACGAGAGCGAATTGAGGAGCCCGGTGAGAATCATCATCTTGTGGCCGCCCGGCTCGATGCGCCACCGCTCCTCGGGGGGAAGGAACGGCAGGAACACGAGCAAGGCGGGCAAGGACGCGAGGCTCGCGATGATGATGCCGATTAGAATGTCCGGGAACAGCAAAAGGGAAAACCGGCGCGACGTCGAGGCGAAGGCCATGACGATCGAATGCGCGACCGGAAGGAGGAGAAAAATCCGCCGCCAGTCCCTGTCGCGCTCGGGTTTGAGGGCGATGAGAAAACACCCCGAAACCACCAGGGCGGTGGCCCCGAAAATGGCCGGGCCCGGCCGCTCGCGCAGCCAGAGGATCGCCACCATCGTCGAGAGGAACGGGGTCATCGTGATCAGCGGCATCGCCCGGCCCACCCCGACATACTTGATGGCGAGGTAGACCAGCGGGCGCGCCAGGCCGGGAGCCAGAAACCCGGTCAGCGAGAACCAAAGGACCGCCTCCCAGGTGAGTTTTCCCCAATCCGAGAAATAGAGAGAAAGGGCGAACATCACCGGCAGGCCGACCACGACGGAAATCAGCGAGGCCGAAAGGGCGCTGCCCAGGTGCATGGCCTTTCGGGCCATGACGCTGAACGCCCCGAATGTTATCGCCGCGGAGATGGCCAGCCCGATGGCGATATAGTTGTTCAAGGCGAACCCCTGGGTTTCGAAAATGAAACGCGCGCGGGCGAGCCGCGCGTTCGGGCCGATGGGGGCGAACGGGAATGAGGCGGAAGCCCGGAGCGCCTGGCTCCCACCCCGGCTCCTCTAATGAATGGCTGGCCCGCCAGGTGGAAGATGGCCCGCCGGGCTAGAAGTAGGTCTGCCCGGGCTCGACGGGGGGCGTCCACTCGCAATCGCCGAAGGGCCCATCGCCGTTTTCCTTCACGTAGGCGATCCGGTCATCGTTTACCTTGCTCTCGAATAGGGCGCGGTGGAGCCAATCGAGGATGTAATGATGGTTGTCCAGCCCGCCCAGGTTCGTCAGGTTCACCAGCGGGTGGAACTGGTTCTCGAACACCCACATTTCCTTTTTGCAAGTTAGATCGCTGTAGACCTCGATCGCGTCCTCGAGCGGGCAGAGGGGATCGAACTCGCCCGTGACGAGCAGGGTGGGACACGCCACCTTGTCCATGTAGCCCTTGACGGTCATCGTCCGGGCCATCTCGTCGAATTCATCCTCGTCCGATATGCCCGCCATGTACATGAACACCTGCTTAAAGCGGGGGCTGGACTGGGTGAAGATGGTGTTGTTCGGGTTGAAGCAGGCCACGGCACTCGCCACGGCCGCGATCCGGCGGTCGTAGCTCGCGAGGCGGAGGGACCAGAAGCTACCCATGCTGATTCCGTAGATGCCGATCTTCGAGGGTTCGACCTCCTCGCGCCCCAGCAGGTATTCGATGACGGCGGCGCCGGCGCGCTCGTAATTGTCCCCCACCGCGCGGATCTTCTGGATGTTCGAGTCCCCCTGTCCGGGGCCGTCCATGGTGATGACGTGGAAACCCCGCTCGGCGGCCACGTTGTGGCGCGCGTGGGGGAACGACTCCTTGGTCTGGTCCATGCCCGGAACGTAGATGATGCAGGGCGCCTTCCGCCGGTCGGGCAGGAGATGGAGCAGGCAGGAGATCGTCTTCCCGTCGTCGAAGGGAATCTGAACGCGCTCGATGGGATAGGAGGCGACCTCCGAGCGGCGGTCCACCATCTCCTTGAGTTTATCGCAGAGATATATTTTCACCGGGTTGTCGTCGTAGAAGATCGGGTGCTGCGCCATCCGGTAGGCCTCGACGGCGTGATCGTAGTGCTCGGTGGCGGTGTGGTTGAACCCTTCGGCCTGGGCTTTTTTGGCGAGCTTCTCGTGGAACTCGGCCGATTCGCGCCAGACCTTGGGGAGCATCTGATAGTTGTGCGCCCGCTTTCCGCCGGGGACCTCCAGGTAGTCGCGCTCGAAATTCTGCACGCGCCCGCGCATGTTGAGCGCCAGGTCGAGCATCCACTGTTGGCTGTCGCGTTCGGTTCTGAGTTTCCGGATTGCCATTGCACATCTCCTGAAAAGAGCCGCACCGGCTAGCCGCGCCGGCAAGCCGCCGGCGGTGGAAGTGTTCCGAGTCGGTGCCTCGATGGGATAAGAAACCAGGCAAATGGTACGGCCACCCATGGAAGAGATCAACGAAGATAGCCGTTCGGGGGCCGAACTAAATCTCGGGAGGAAAACTAATAAACGACACCCTCATCGCGGAGGGCGGCGATCTCACCGGTCGAATAACCTTCCTCGGCCAGAACCTCGCCGGTGTGCTCGCCGAGGAGGGGGGGCGCGCCCTTCCGCGTCGAGGCGGCATCGAGGCGGTAGGGCGCCCCTATCATCTGGAGAGTTCCGAGTTCCGGGTGGATTTCCCGGGTCAAAAAACCCATGGCGCGCATCTGCTCATCCTCGAGCAGGGCCGAGGACGGCCTTACCCTGGCGCTGGGAACCCCGGCCTCCTGGAAAAGGACGACCCATTCGTCCGCGGATTTTTCCATGAGAATTTTTTGCACCTCGCCGATGATCGCATCGCGGTCAGCGTGGCGCCCGAGGTGGGTCGCGTAGGCGGGCTCGTTTTTCATCGCCTCCAGGCCCAGCACGTCCAGCGCCCGCTCCCAGAAACCGTCCGCGTCCATGTACACGTAGAATCGCCCGTCGGCCGAGTCGTAAATCCGCGCGATCCGGTCGCTCAGGGCGTCCCGCACATTATCGAGCGGCTCGCGCTCGGAGGCCCACACGAGCCGGCCCATCTGCATGGCGGCGGCGCTCCCCAGCAGGCAGGCGTCGATATACTGGCCCCGCCCGGTGCGTTCGCGCTCTAGGAGCGCCATCGTCACGGCGTTTACCGCGAGCGCCCCGGTGAAGTAGTCCACGAAGTGGCCCTGGACCAGCCGGGGCTCGCCGTTCTCGGTCTGCTGGGAGGGAATTCCGGCGTCGGTCTGAAGAATGGGGTCGAGCCCCCGCCGGGCCCGGAGGGGCCCCTTCTGTCCGTAGGCCGAGATAGAAGCGTAGACGAGCCGGGGGTTGATTCGGGAGAGCGTCTCGTAGCCGAGCCCGAGATCATCGGCGACGCCGGGGCGGTTTCCCTCGATGAATACGTCGGCGCCCTCCGCCATGCGGAGGACGATCTCCCGGCCCCGCTTTTTCTTGAGATCGATGGCGAGGCTGCGTTTGCTCCGGTTGAGGCCGAGGAAGAGGCGGCTGCCTCCCTCGAGGGTGGAGGGAAAGTAGCGGATGGTGTCCCCGCCGGGCGGTTCGATCTTCACCACGTCCGCCCCGCCGTCGGCCAGCAAGAGCGTACAGAACGGCCCCGCCACGTAGTGGGTCAGGTCGAGAACGCGGACCCCGTCGAGCGCACCCAACTCAGGCCTCCCGCGCGCGCCGGACCGGCGGTGGGCCCTCGGAAGCGCCCGCGCACGATTTCGATTTCACCGGCGAGCTTTTCATTGCCGCGCTCCAGAAGGACGAAGAAGTGCTCGCTCCACCCCCGGCCACTTTTTCCTCTTCGCCGAAATTCTCGACCTCGCCAAATTTTTCGACTTCGCCGAATTTTTCCAACTCAAAGATGCACCCTCTCCCGTTTCGGCCGAATCGCAACCCCGCCCATATCTCCTCGCGCGGCTGCTTTTGAAACGGGTCACACCTTCAAAACGATTTTTCCCGCCACCTTGCCCGTCATCAGAACCTCGTGGGCGCGCGCCGCCTCGGCGAGGGGGATCTCCTCGCCGACGAGGGCGCGGACCTTTCCCTGCTCGAGGAGGTAGTTCACCTGACGGATCATGTCGGGGAACACGGCGTCCGTATTAAAGAGGCTCATCCCGCGCACGTCGATGTCCTTCGAGTAGAAGGGCGGGTAGGTGACCGAACCCACCATGCTCTTTCCAGTCCCGGCGCCCAGAAGCACCATCGTCCCGCCCTTTTTGAGCGCCCGGCAGCTTTCGTCGAAATTCTCGGCCGAGACCATCTCGATGACCACGTCCACCCCCACCCCGCCACTCTCGGCGACGCAGCGGTCGGCGAAATCTTCCTCGCGGTAGTTCACCACCACGTCCGCGCCCAGCGACTCGGCAACGGCGGCCTTTTCCTTTGAACTGACCGTCGTGATGACACGGGCGCCGGCCGCCTTGGCGATCTGAATTGCCATCGACCCCACGCCCCCCGCGCCGGCGTGGACGAGTATTGTCTGGCCGGGCTGAATCCCAGCCTTGACGACAACGGCGTTAAAAGCCGTATAGAGCACCACCGGGAACGAGGCGCACTCCTCGAACGAGAGGTTCGAGGGAATCCGGGCGGTCCGCAGGCCGTTCAGCGCGGTCTTTTCCGCATAGCTTCCGGTCATGGCCGCCCCGAACACGCGGTCCCCCGCCCCGAACCCCTCAACACCCTCGCCCACCTCGATCACCTCGCCAGCCGCGTCGATTCCGGGCGTCCAGGGAAGTTTGAGGGATTTCGAGAGCGGATGAGCGCCCGAGCGGAAGGTGGTGTCCACCGGATTCACCCCGGCCGCCCGCACCTGGATAAGCAGCTGACCCGGACCGGCCGAAGGCTCCTCCGCCTCCTCGAATTTCATCACTTCGGGTCCGCCGAATTCGTGAACCTGAATCGCTTTCATGCCGCCTCCTCCCGGAATGGCCCCGTAAACGCGAGGAAGGCCATTCTAAAAACAGAGTGAAATTTCCGTTGAAATGGAAAGCGCTCCAACAGCGGCGCCACGGGCCCGGAGCCCTTTGTTTATTTGCGATCAGCGAGGATCAACCCTTAGCACACTACCGCCGGGCTGCCCACCCGATCCGGGCCAAACTTCGAACTCTTGATCTTGACATTCCGCTCCGGCGGGCGATAATGGCTGACATAATGCACACATGAAGGAAACGGTTTGGAATAATCCGATTTTCACCGGATCGTCTCTGTTGCGTTTTGGTTCCACCTTCGCCGGTCTGCCGCCCATTGGGAATCCAATCAGCGGACAGAGTTGATCAGCCGGCAATTCTTTTATCGGGAGGAGTTTCCGCATGAAAAGAACAACGACTCTGCTGATCGCGGCCGCCGTGGCCGCCGCGTTCGCCTCGGCACCGGCCATGGCGGCGGAGCGCTACCGCTTCGGCGGCGGCCCCTCGGGCGGCGCCTGGCACCCCTCCATCAGCGCCGGCACCCAGCTTCTCAACCGCAAAATTGGCAAAAAATTCTACTTCCAGTACTCCCCCTCGGCGGGTTCGGTCGCCAACGTGCGCCGGGTGAGCCTGGGCGAGTTCGCCACCGCATGGGGCCACGTGGGCCAAGTTTACCAGTCATGGACCGGGACCGGCCTCTTCAAGAAGGACGGGGCCAGCAAGGACTTCCGCATCGTCGCCAACGTGCGGAAACAGTCGCAGGTCATCGCCGTCCTGGCCGACACTCCGGTGAAATCGTTCTCCGACATGGCCGGAAAAGTCGTGAACCTGCTCAAACAGGGCACGGGAAGCCACGTGAACTGCCGGAACATTTTCTCCACCCTCGGGCTCTATAACAACGCCAACCCCAAGGCCTCGAAAATCAAGCCGCGCTATCTGGGCTTCTCCGCAGCGGGCCGCGCCCTCGGCGACCGCCAGATCGACGTCTTCTGCTCGGCCGGCGCCCCCTTTACGATTCCGGCCGTCACCCGTATTTCCATCCGCAAGGCGGTCCGCTACATCGGCCTGACGGTAGCGGAGCAGAAGAAAATCACGAGTAAATTCAAGTTCTACTCGCCGGTTACCATTCCCGTGCAGAAGGAAGTGCGGGGAATGAAGTCGCCCGCCCGCTCCATCGCCTACGACGTGTGGTGGATCGCGCATAAGCAGATGTCCAACGCCGCCGTCTACAATATGCTCAAGGTGATCGCCAGCCCGGCAAACCTCAAGCAGCTCACCAAGACAGCCCGCTACTGGCGGGATCTGGGCGGAAACTTCAACTCCCTCATACAGCACAAGATCTGGGTCCATCCCGCCGCCGCGCGCTACTGGAAAGAGCGCGGCGTGAACGTGCCGGCAGAGGTGGTAAAAGGGTTCTAGGGAAATCTCTCCCGGCACTCTATGCGCGCCGGTGAACCGGGGCAGGATTCAGGGAAGGGGGGTGGAGACGATCCGCCTCCCTTCC
>DNYS01000064.1:295-3896 GCA_003506735.1 Nitrospinota bacterium | reverse complement strand
CCCCCCCCCCCCCTCCCCGCCCCTGAAATTCAATCTTTTTTTCATAGCCGCGAAGGCAAATCGCCCTCCAAGGGAATCCCATGCTTCGAAATTTACTCTCCTTTCTCATCAAAATGGGCATCATCGCCGAGGCCATGGTCAAGCCCCGCGAACTGACCGGGTTCACGCGGGTGCTGGTCGCCGTCATCGCCGTATCGTTCTCCTATTTCTTCATCCATATCTCATTCTTCGGACCGCCCATTTCCGAGATTTTCAAGGGCACCTACATCCTCGCCACGGCGATCCTTTGCATCCTAATTTACAGGGGCCGCCAGATGCCCATCCGGGATGGCTTCTCCTACTTGGACGAGATGTTCATCTTTCTCACCCACGTGACCATGTGCGCCTCCCTCCTGGTGTTGGTCCACTGGGGACTGTTCGATCGGACCTTCCTGTGGGACAACTACAAGGGCCCGGGCGCAGCCGCCGCCGCCATCCTGGGGGCGATCCTCGGGGCAATCCTCTACTGGAAAGAGGCGACCCGGGATGAAATTTCCGATGCTACTCTCCTCTCGGATTGGCTCTACCTCTTTTCCGCCATAGCGCCCATCGTTTGGTGGGTGGTCGAAAACGTGAATCTGGTCGAGCGGGTCGGCGGCCCGGTGCCCACCTCGATCGTCGTCTTCGCCGGCCTCCTGGTGGCCGTAAGCTTTGACATCGCCCGGCGTGTCATCGGACCCGTAATCCCGCTCATCGGCTTTTTCTTTCTGATTTACACTTTCAAGCCCATCGCCCAAATCTCGCCCGGGCTTTTCTTCCACGACGGCTTCGGGCTGGCCCGCGTGATGGAGTTTCTCATACTCGAGGCGGACGGCATCACCGGCCTCATCGTTGAAGTGTTCGCCACCTACATCGTCATCTTCGTCGTCCTGGGAGCGTTCCTCGAAAAAACCGGCCTCGGCGCCATTCTCATCGACACCACCTTCCGCCTCACGGGCCAGCGCACCGGGGGGCCGGCGATGACCGCCGTCATCTCGAGCGGCCTGTTCGGCATGATCTCGGGAAGCGGCGTGGCCAACGTCGTGACGACGGGAACCTTCACCATCCCGCTCATGAAGCGCGTGGGCTACGATTCCGAGTTCGCCGCCGCCGTCGAGGCGGCCGCCTCGACCGGCGGGGCCTACATGCCCCCGATCATGGCCGGGGCCGCCTTTCTGATCGCCCAGCTCACCGAGACCAGCTATTTCGAAATCATCAAGATCGCCCTCCTGCCGGCAATCCTCTACTACCTTTCCCTGCTCTACCTGGTGTATATCCGCGCCGTCCGCAAGGGACTGCTCGGCATCTCGGTGGACGAACTTCCCCCGTGGGCAGCCATCCTGCCGCGCATTCATTTCCTGGTGCCCATCCCTTTCATGGTCTACTACCTCATGATCGGTGATTCGGCCTTTCTCGCGGCCTTCAAGACCATCTGCTTGATCCTCATGATCAAGGCCTCCGATTTACTGAACGGAATCCGGACCCCCTGGTCCGGACGGACCTGGCAGCCGTTCCTTGGCCTTTCGATCCTCTTTGGGGTACTCGCCTACTATTTCGGGCTCCGGGTGGGCGCGCCGTTTTCCTGGTTCGCCGATAACCTGCGGGGGCTCAACATAGGCGATGGCATCATCTGGACCGTGGCGGGATACATTGCCCTCAAGATCGGGGAAATCCTCCTGGCCGGATTCCGCAGTCCCCCGGCGGCCGGCGCCTCTCCCTCGCCGCAGCCGGTCGGGGAAGGCGAGCCGCAGGCCGAATCGGGCGGCGCGCTCTTCTCCAGCCTGGGGGATGCTTTCGTCGAACTGGTCAAGGTGACCTGGATCTCTCTCGAGTCGGGGGCGCGGAACACCCTCGTCGTCGGGTGCATCGCCTGCGTGCTCGGAATTTTGCTCTCGTGCGCCTCCCAAAGCGATCTCACGGGGCGGATTTCCATCCTGCTCACAGATTTCAGCTTCGGCCTTTTGCCGCTCACGATCATGTGGGTCATCATCGCGGGCTACGTCGTGGGCATGGGTCTCCCCATCACGGCGAGCTATGTCGTACTTGTCATCTTCGGGGTCATCTCCCTGACGAACCTGGGCGTCCCCACCCTCACCGCCCATCTCATCTGCTTCTGGGTCGCGGTGGTGAGCGCGGTGACGCCCCCGGTGGCGCTGGCGGCCTACGCGGCGAGCGCCATCGCCCTCTCGGACCCGGTGAAAACCGGCTTCCAGGCGCTCAAGCTGGCTTCGTGGATTTTCATCATGCCCTTCCTGTTCGTCTATACGCCCATCCTTCTCACGGGCACGACGACGCAAGTCACGATAACGTTTATCGCCTGTTTGCTGGGCATACTCGGCTGGGCTGGATGGCTCGAGGGGTTTTTCCTCAAACCGACGACGGGCACGGAGCGAATGCTTCTCCTCGGATCGGCCCTCTGCCTGCTCATGCCCGTGGGGCAATTCGCTGCTTTCGCCTTCTCGCTCAAGGGAACCTTCATCTACCCATCCTACGTCATGGGCGCCCTGCTGTTGGTGCTGGCCTTTATCATGCAGCGCGGACGCGGAGAGGTGGTTTCCCAGACGGCCTGAGCGCACATCAGGAGACCGATCATGACCCCCAAGCCACCTCCCCTCCGGCGCGTCCAGCACATCGGCATCAAGGTCCACGATCTGGACGAGGCCGAGGCCTTCTACCGGGACGTCTTGGGCTAGCGCGTGTCCGACCGCTACGAGCCCGGCGACAATCCGCACAGCCTCTGGGGCATCTGCTTCATGCGGAGCGCGGAGCTTCATCACGAACTCTCCCTCCTCCACTACGTCCCCGAGTCGGGGCCGTTCGAGAAAATCGATGCCCTGCGCACCCCCGGCGTCGGCCTCCACCACATCGCCTTCGATGCCGGGTCCAAGGAAGCCTTCGAGGCCTGGGAGGAATACATCCGCTTCCTCGGAATCGAGATCTTCCACGGTCCCCGGGTCCACAGCCCGACCCATCCCGAGGGGGACGGGACCCTGGGCGAGAACCGGGCGTTCTACTTTCACGACCCTTCCGGGAACGGCATCGAAATTTTCACCGATCTGGCCCCGATGGACGAGGACACGAACCGCGTCAACGAGGCCTGGTTCCGCGACCGCCTCGAACGGGACGGCTACGAACGCGGCTCCGCCGATCCGCCGCCCGCCGCCCGCCTGGAAACCCGGCGTATCGATCATGGCGGGCGCGCACGAAAAATTCGGGAACAAAAAATCCTGGTAAATTTCATGGAGACTTTCGAATGACCCACCGCATTGTGGCGGTCGATCCGAGGTGGAAAAACCCCGGCCGCCAGAAATTCCTGACCGACCATCTGCCGGATGGATACGAACTGATCATCCCCGAATCCTTCGAGCCTGAAGACCTCCGCCGGGAGCTGGAATCGACCGCCGCCCTCGTCACCGGCCTTGGCGATATCACCGAGGAGATGATGCGCGCCGCGCCGAACCTCCGCGTGGTCGGCAAGGCGGGAACCGGGGTGGACTCCATCGATGTCGCCGCGGCGACGGCCATGAAGATTCCGGTGGCGCACACCCCAGGCTGGATGCGCGCGACGCCGGTGGCCGAGCAC
>DNYS01000064.1:0-275 GCA_003506735.1 Nitrospinota bacterium | reverse complement strand
CCCTCACCCTTATGCTCATGCTCGCTCGGAAACCCTGGCTCTGGCGAGGAAAGGAGCGTCCACCCCTGCACACGCAGCTATCGGAGTGCTCGGCCGGGATCGTGGGGCTGGGGAACATCGGCCAGCGCATCGCCGCCCGCTGCGCCGGGTTTGACATGGAGGTGCTCGCCTATACGAGGACGAAAGGAAAGTTCCAGCCCGAGGGATTTTCGGTCGAGGAGACCGGCTCGCTCGAAGAACTCCTGGGCCGGGCAGACTACGTCGTCCTCTCCCTC
>DNYS01000214.1 GCA_003506735.1 Nitrospinota bacterium | reverse complement strand
TCTTTGCCCCCTTGACCGCCTCCATCGCCACCTTAGCCTTGAACTTGTCTGGGAATGCTCTTCGTTTTCTTCCCATTTGTATGCGTCCTTTCGTACCATTTTCGGGACGCAGTTTCCACTTAAGCCTGTGGTCCTAAAATCGGGGTTAACCGCAGATGGCAGATTTGTGCAGATCAGCCCAATGAGTGTAAGTCGTTGTCGTCGAATCCGCTACGCCGTGGTAACCGGGGCGTAGCGGAATTCAAAAAAGCCGAATGCTAGACGAAACATGCGAATCCGCGAAGACCGGTTAGTATTCTGGTCAAGGAGTAAAATACCCCTCTTCCTTACCCTCTCCCTATTAGCATACTGGCTATATTCATCATGACGGGGAAAAAGAAACAGGGTGAGGCTGAAATCGAATTTCGAATCCTTTCGGTTTGAGTAAGGAACAATGCCAAATTTCTATGGCGTAGCGATCAAGTAGAATCTTTGCATATTCCCTGGCTTCAGTTGATCTGTCACCTCGACCAACCGTTCAGTCCCCTCCGCCGTTACATGTGTCAGAACGTTTAATTCATTCGGTGGCAGCTGTTGAAAGGTGTAGAGGATATAGGGGTAGCCGGGCTGGGCTTGGAACCGGATTCTTATTTGCCCATCCTCCAAGACCACCGATTCGATTTCCGGTGGCACACCCGCCAAGGACCCCGGCGATCCCCCAAACGCAGCGCTTGCCCGCCAGTTTTGGGAATCATTCGGGTTTCCGAGAGGATTGATTACTTCCAGTGAAACTCCGGCTCCATCAGCGGACGTGGGCCATGGCGCCTGGTCCCGGTAAGTCACCGAAGTTACGACCTCTCCACCGGCATCTGTCAATAGGATGGTTTCCCCTCCATTGGACATCGCACAGGTAAAATGTCCAAAAACTTCCAAATCGGGATAACGTTCGGAAAAGGCCACCGGATCTTCGGACGATGCCAGGACGATGACTTCCCCAGGACCAATTTTGGTGCCGGCGGGGAAGATATAACAGATCCCCTCAAAGCGCATGCCGTCGAGATTGAGAGGTGAAGAACCCAGGTTAGCGAGTTCAATAAACTCAAGAGAACTCCCCTCCGGAGGATGATACATTAACTCGGTAATGCGCAGGGGGAAGGAAATGCCACTCATGAGAAAGGTGGCTTCGGTGGGCACGCTCCACTCATCGCCCTCCAATGCCCTTGCTGTGACCGTGGTCGATTCCACCAGGCCAATGGGGGCGCCCGTCCTTGGCAATCCGGCCAATTCCAGGTCAAAACTTATATCCAAGTTGCTTCGGCCACTCGTGTGGAGTTCCACGGCCAGGACGTTTTTTCCCGCCTGAAGAAAGGAGCCATCCAATTCAAACCGGAAGAATCGTTTCTCGCTTGACGGGGGCACTTCACGGTGGGCCAAGGTGTCAAATTGAATCTCTCCATCGTGAATATTACTCCGGGCCAATTCCTGCCCATTGAGATACACGATGCCCCCGTCATCGCGCAGCCATTTCAAGACCAGGGCGGGAAAGGCAGCCGGATCGTCAACGGAAAAAGTATGCCGGAAATAATAAGTTATGGGATGAACGTTGTCTTCCGTCACCTGAGCGAGCTTCGTGGCCAGAGCTGCTTCACCATACCCCAGCCTGGCCGGTCCTATCTCCCAAGATGTGTCATCGAATACCGAGTCCCGCCAAGCTGATTCCTGATTAGATCCGTCATCGAGATAGCGCCACTGCGCTCCCGCACCAACCAGAGCAACGGATTGACCTTCTCCCAAGAGGATGGCCCGAGGATTCAGGTCCCCCCCGGCTAATCGGGGATCGGATCCATCGAGGGTGTAATAGACCGATCCGGAAGGAGTTGCCATGCTCAAAGCGAAACCGGGTTGCATAACACCGCCCGGCTGGCTGAACCTTGGAGGGAGGATGGTGATCAATTGGTTGTCAATCCAATCGACACGGTCCCTGAGCCATAACCTGAGATGTTGGACCTCCCCTTCCCACCCGCCGGGGCCAGGCGGCGCGGCGGTCCAGCGCTGAAAATTCCGCTCTTGGGCCTCTGTTAGTTCAGCAGCCATGACGTCGATGATGCTATCCAGATTGTCTACTTGTAACGGCCCTTGCCGCATCGCTCGCCAGCCATCCCGGTAGCGCTGCCAGAACTCGGGATCCTTAAAGAGAATGTTCCACCAATTGATCACGCTCCTTCCTGCATGGTTTATCCATCCCGCCGGATCTTTAGCACGATTCTCTATATGTGGCCCCATGGTACGGTCGAAATCCCAGAGGGGGCCCATCTCCAGTTTGCCACCACGACGTTTGAACATGTAAGTACTTTTCCACAGGCCGTCTTGATTCTTGCCTAATTGGACCAATAGGTGATGATCGATCCATGATCCCACTTCAATGAATTGGGCGTAACCTCTATCTGGATCGGTAGAATTCGGCCCATCCAACACCTGGTCGAAGGTGTCGATGTAATCCTTGATCCACGCCGCCTGCGCGGCGGTGACCTCGCTTTCTTTGGGATCGACATAAAGCAAGGCTTGGCCCCCTGCCTTAAAGCCACTGTCACCCGGATCTGGAATGTCCATCTTCAGCATGTAACCGCCCGTGATCTGCGGTTCGTAATTGTAGTCCGTTGACAACGGCTCCACATCCACTCGGTTGATCCCCCGCTTGACCTTTTCCATCAGGACATACAACCCGCGGTAGTTGGAGTAGGACAGTGGGTCACTGGAGTCATGAAGGAATACCTCGACAAAGCGAGTACGAACCGCGTAGCGCCCAACCTGATTGCTGAGTTCAAAAATAAACGGATTGCGCATCAGCGCCCGGTCAACATCGTATGGGCCGTAAAGAATCCAATCGGAATCCTCCGGCAAGCCCAGCGGCGAAATGTCCTTGTCCTCGTCCCATTCATCCCACGCCTCGATGCCGTAAGAAGCCTTAACCCGGCTGGCTGTGGACGCGCCTCGTCGCTTGAGGCCAATCCGTGTGGCCAAATCTGGCGGCCAAATCATTTGGCTGCGTCCATTCCGCGGCTCGAAGATGGCCATGAATGCCGGTTGCATTTCATTCTCCGGGATGATGCCGCCAAGAAAATTCTCCAGAACGATCAGCGGTAGATTAGAGGAAAAGTCACCCAGTTCGCTATCCATGGCCAGATAACTCTCGCTCACGATCGGGCTCGGAATGAATCCGGGCCGAAAATCCCGGACACGGACGATGGTCGTCCTCTGGATCGGTATCGCTTCGGCGTAAACCGCCGAATCCTCGGTCGGCAACGATCCATCCAAGGTATAATGAATAACAGCCCCGGAATTGCCTGGGGTTAGCGTCAGCAAAAACGGTTCGACGAAGGTGCCGGACCCGCGGGAAAACCTAGGCGGATGCAGTACCTGAGGATAAGTCCGCCCGTTTACCCGCCAGGGGGTGGCCTCCTGAAAATAACCCATGGAAGCACTCTCCGGGTTATGGTTTCCGGCCTCCAGAACTGGCCGGACCAACATGTCCCCGTCCTTGGCATCGATATTCAAGCCCTGAATCGCCAACACATTGTTCCCCTCCTTCAGGGGAATGGCCGTATTCAAATCCAAGACAAAATCCTCGCCTATGAACGAGCGGGCGGTCTTTTGGGGGTTGATAGCCTGGGAGGTTGAATTCACTTCCACCGGCGCGTTGCGGCGCACCACTTCCACTCCATTGAGGTAAGCCACGAAGCCGTCATCATATTGAATGCTCAGCCGGCCCACCGGTAGCTCTGCCGGTTGCTCCACAGTGAAGACATATCGCGCGTAGAACGTCGTTCTGCGGGGGTAGATCCCCCGAATCTCGGTGGTGACCAATTCGGAAAAATCCTGTCCCTCGGAGAAAAAACCCAATCCGCCCCTCCCGGTTCTCCACCTGCCGTCCTCAAAGTTCAGAGACTGCCAAAGGTTGCCTATCGATGGGTCAATCGGGACCGTGTATTTGCTGCGGGCATCGGAAGGTACCAGGGGCGTGGTGAAGGCATATTCTCCTCCGCGGCCGTAGGAAATATCGGTCCATTGAACAGGATAAGCAGGGGAGAATTCCAATGCCGCCTCGGTTGCCGGGGGGGGGAATAGGGCCAGATACTCGCCATCCCGGCTCAACTTGAAATTGGTGTGGAGTTCCGCCCCGGCTACGGCCCGGTCCTTGCCCGAGGCAAACACCACGACAAAACTGCCCGGCTCCATCCAGATGGAAGGAAACGTCCACTTGGTCGGATCCCCCGCTTCGTCGGTTAAATGCCAACCAAGCAAGTTAACTCCTTTGTCACCCGCATTGAAGCATTCGATCCAGTCTGAATAGTTCCCGTCCTCGTCGAAAACCGTGGAACTGTTGGAAGCCATAAACTCGCTGATCACCACCCGATCCGCCGCCTTGCCACTAGACGGGGCCACCAGGCACCCACTCCATAAGACCGCGAGCACAATTGAAAAACGAAGAGGTATCATGCCTAGCACTTTATTCGCAATGAGACTTGGGTTCAAACCATCCTGGGATGACCCTATGGGAGGAGCGGTTTTCGTCTTGGGACAATTCGTAAGCATAGAGGTAATGTTCACCCCCTCTTAACACACTCGGCCCTTCCATCGCACGTCTGCATATTCACACCGTCCTCCCCGTGATTGTCCCCCGGGATCGGGGTAATTGTTGATTGCATTTGGCTAGACTGTTATTGTCTCCATCGAAAGTCAAGTAGATTTCCAAGGAACTCACGATCCGTCCCTGCAGCCCGAAGGCATTGTTTTGGTGAACTTAATTCTGCGCCATTTGAGTGGTTTTACGGGTGTCATAATCCATGAAGGCTTTTGATTTGGTAACTGACGCCTCGCAAATCGGGATTGCGGGGATCGGTCGCATCTCCAAAGTTTGTTTGCTCCAGCATATCCCCAGCACCGGTAGTCTTGAGGGTGACGGACCATGTTGGTTTGGATGTAATTGTTCGTTGAGGGGCAAATGAAGACCGATCTGGCCTTTCCCACGCTGATGTAGTCGGGGTAGATCCAGGTGAAATCGTCGCTCTCATCGGTCGGTGTCCCCGGCAGCCCCGGCCCTCGGGATTGTCTGGGATGTACATCGTGGAAGCCAACCCCATTTGCTGGAGTTTATTCAAACAGCCGATGCGCCTGGTCATCTCCTTGGACATGGCCATAGCCATCGCAGGTAAAAGCAGGTTAGCCAGAATGGCGATGATGATGGCAATCCCCCCCCGGCAATTCAATCAGGGTAAAGGCGAAAGGCCAGGAAAGGTTCTCTGAGAACAGACGATAGTTCTGTTTTTTCATCAATAAGCAATCGATCGAAATTGGATTATGAAAGCCCCTTGGGCATCGAATCATCCATGCCATGAACTCTCTTAATTCAATATAATCCATCGGGAGTCGTTGCGCATCTCCGATTGCAATGCATCCGCCGTATGAACCGAATGACACGGGCGGCCAAAACAAAAAAAAGGCCGGGGGCTCCACATTCCCCCCCGGCCTTCGCGTGTTCTCATTTCCCTATTTGATTCTCACTGAACGGTTTCCATTAACTATTCAGCCGGATCGAAGTCGATGATAATGATCGGGCCGCCTTCGCCGTCGGGTATGTATGTACCTCGGGTATCAGTCAGCGAGTCGGGTGAGTCGGACCAAAGCAAGAATCCTTCATTGAGATTATCCGGGTTGGACCAGTCGTCAATGAGCTTCGTCGCCACGTCACTGTCGTTGATCACGAGGTCAAACTTCTTACCGCGGGGAGAGGATGGGACAGTTTCCACCGTGGCCAACAGTTCATCTACATAATCCACTCCCGGGACCAGAGCCCCGGTGCACGCTCCACCAACCCAACGGGTGCAGATTCCGTTACGAATATCAACACCTCTACCGTCGTGGCCCTCCGGATCCTTGATAAAACTCTTGCATGCATGGGTGGCCGTGCCATCCCAATCCGCGTTGGCTTCGCTCAAACGATGCATATACATCACCCAATTATCACGCTGAGGGCGGGCCACCAAGCTTGTCAGCTGGACGGTAATGGAGTTGATTTTATCGTACTTGCCCCTCAACGGGGTCACATCGAATCGGAGCATCGCGGTCTGCATCCCGTCGGAAACTGCTTGAGTCGCACTAAAACCGATAACGATATCTCTTTCATCGATGCGATTGGAGAAATAACACGCCCAATCTGCCCCGCCACCCACATCAGTCGCTGCAGCGATATAGCCCGCGGCCTGTGTGGTAAAGGTGGTCGACAGTGTCTCGGCGCCGACACATTTTAATTCCACGCCGTCAATTATAAGCGTGTTATGGTCCGACGCTAGATTGCCTTTCAAGTCCCAAACCCCGATAGCCTCCCCCGTGTCGTCGGTGACGATGGTCAAGGTGTATTCGGTTTTCTTCTCCATCACACTGGTAAGCAATAGGAGCTCCTTGGGATCAGTCGTCATTTGGACGTCCAATATCTTAACACCACCGCTCAAGGCAAAGCCCTCGGGCGAGGCTTCCACCCCCTCATCGAATTTGACCGAGATCTGGTCGAAGGTAAGCCCAGCGCCTTTCGCTTGCAACAAGCACGGGCCATATACATCTTCCAGCACGGTAAGAACGACTGGGGCACCGCATTTCTCATCGCTCATAATTAATCCCGTTGAGTCGTGGACTTCCACGACGTAGGTGGATTGGTCATCATGCATGGTGGGAGCGGGAATATTCACTATGCGTGTCCAGGACTCCAGGATGAAGGCGCCTTCGCGGAACCATCGGTAACCCAAGGGCGGAACACCCGCGGCCACGACTTGAAACATCGCATCTTGCTCTCCGTCAATGACGGTTATATTTTGTGGACAGTCAATAATACTCAGACCGGGTGGCGTCACGTTCACAAACAGTTGCGGCCCCTCATCCACCGGGAGCGGTGTCTTCGGATCATCCTCGCCAAAGAGAACTAGGCGGTTATCGTTGTCTACTCCGGGTGCAGTGGTGGTGATCAAGAAACCTTCATTTGGTCCGCCGCGAGCCCACCGATCGACGAGCGGCTGGGCCAGTTCACCGGGAATCACCAGTTCGTAAACTGTCCCAACAGGTGCAGCATTCTCAAAGGGCGTGCTGGCCAGCAATTGCGCGAAGTGATCGACTCCCGGCACGCGAGCTCCATTTTCGCCCCCAAGCCAGGCATCGGTTCCTGTCTGGTAGGCGTAGCTGGCGCCGTTGTTCCAGCCGGCATTTCTCGGGGCCAGCTGATAGAGTTGCAGTTCGCCGCCGACTCGGTCGGATTTACTCTCTCTCGTAGTGACCTTGAGGGTCATGGAATTAACCGATTCATATGAGCCCGGTTTGATTTCGTCGAAATTGAAGCGCAATTGTGTCGACGTCCAAAGGCCGTCTGGTTTGTTCTCTCCCTCGGTTGCTCCCACTACTGGGACTTCGCCGTGGACGTAATCCGGCGCCCATTGCACTCCCGTAGCCACGTTCATGAGCGGCACCTTAATGTCGCCGGGCGGGGTCCCGGGGGTGTAGTTCACGATGAAATGTGGCGCTTCTATAATGTCCTCGGTATCCAGGTTGTCGTCGGAATGGATAGCAAATCGGTTATCACCACCGCCTGGCCCTTGCAGCGTATAGAACTTGTTGCCGGTGCCCGGAATGGTCACCATGACTGGGCTCTTGTCACCTCCGCCTACCACCGTCCAGCCATCCGAGTTGGAAAGATCGGGGTTTTGGAACAGGGCAAAGCCCGGCGCAGCCCATTGCAAGGTCATCTCGCTGTCCGCGACGCTGTAAGTGAGTGCGACGCCTTCTCCCGGCGGATTGGCCCGAATCAAGAATCCTTCGTTGACCCCCCCCGTGGACCATCGGTGAATGAGCGGCTGAGCCAGTGCTCCGGGGATAACCAGGTCATATTGAGTGAGCGCAGGATTGGCAGTGTCAATCGACACGCTGCCCAATAATTGGTCCACATAATCGACTCCGGGAAGCAAGGCCCCGTTTAGGCCTCCCGCCCAGGGATTTCCGTCGAAATCGCGACTTCCAAAGGAGGCGTAATCATCCCATCCCGCATTTGCCGAACTCATGCGATAGGCCATCAGCGCGAAGTCCAGACGCTCTGGCTTGTATTCTAGCGACTTCAACCGGATGGCTGCG
>DNYS01000111.1:4271-5130 GCA_003506735.1 Nitrospinota bacterium | reverse complement strand
CTCTTCGAGCTGCCCGTGGACATCACCCGGGACCTTGAGGTCTATCAGTGCATCGACTTCATCGAGACCGCCGGAATCGAAAGCGGCCTCGCCCTCCGGTGCGCCCGCGCCGTCCGCTCCGCCTACCAGGCGTTCCGGGCGGCCGACGCCCGGATGGTGGAGATCAATCCCCTCGCCGAACTCGCGGACGGAAACCTGGTGGCGGGATCGGCCGCGGTCGTCCTGGACGAGCAGGCTTTTTTCCGCCAGCCGGAGCTCGAAAAAAAGCTGGGCGAGGAGCAGGGAAACGGCTGGAGGCCCCTCACCACTCTTGAGCGCACCGTCCGCGAAATCGACGCCATCGATCCCCACGCCTGCATGATCCGCTTCAACGAACTCGACGGCGATATCGCTTTTTTAATCTCGGGCGGAGGCTACGGGCTCAGCGCCTTCGAGCAAATCCACCGGGAGGGGGGCCGGCCCGCGATGACGTTCGACATCACGCCGGGGCCGTTCGAGGAAAAGATGTACCGGATCGTCAAGGCGGTCTACGAAAAGCCCGGCCTCCGCGGCATGGTGCTTTCGGCGAACGTGAGCAATTTCGCCCGCGTTGACCGCCGGGTGGCGGGCATCGTCCGCGCGCTGAAGGAACTGGACATCGACTACGAACGCTTCCCCGTCATCGTCCGCTACGACGGGCCGGGGGCCGAGGAGGGACGAAAAATGATGGCCGAGGTTCCGGGCGCCGAAATGTACGGGGCGGAAACCACCATCGAGGAAATCTGCAAGCGGATCGTCGAGCGAGTCCACGAGGCGAAGGCGCGATGAGCATCCTTCTCGACGAAAATACGCGGGTCCTCGTCCAGGGAGCGACCGGGGC
>DNYS01000111.1:1959-4218 GCA_003506735.1 Nitrospinota bacterium | reverse complement strand
CCAGGGAGCGACCGGGGCCGAGGCGCGCCGCCTCATTCCGACCATGGTGAATTACGGAACCCGGATTGTGGCGGGTGTGAGCCTCGGACACGGCGGCGAGGACATCGACGGCATCCCGGTGTACGGCTCCGTGGCGGCCGCCCTGCGCGAACACGAAATCGACCTTTCCGTCCTCTTTATTCCGGCCCGCTTCTCCCGCGACGCCGCCCTCGAGGCCATCGACGGCGGCATCCCGGTGGTCAACGTCGTCGCCGAGGGCGTCCCCCACCACGACGCCTGCGAGATCATCGCGCGGGCCGGCAAGGCCGGCGTCATGATCGTCGGCCCCAACAGCCAAGGGATGCTCTCCCCGGGCAAGGCCAAGGTGGGCGGAACGGGAGGAGAGGTACCCGACCTGATTTTCCGGCCGGGCCCGGTGGGTGTCGTGAGCCGGAGCGGGGGAATGGGGGCCGAAATCTCACTCGCCCTGACCCGGGCGGGCATCGGCCAGTCCACCTATATCGCCATCGGCGGGGATTTGATCATCGGAACCACCTTCGTCGAAATCCTGGCGCTCTTCGAGGCGGACCCGGAGACGAAATGCGTCATGATGTTCGGAGAACCCGGCACCGCCCGCGAGGAAGAGGCGGCCGAATTCATCGTCTCGGGAGGTTTCACCAAACCGGTCGTCGCCATGATTCCGGGCGAGTTTTTGGAGAGCCTGGAAACCCCGGCCCCGACCAGCCATACCGGAGCGCTCATCGAGCGCGGCGTCGGAGCGCCGTCCGCGAAAAAACGCCTCCTCCGGGAGGCGGGAGCCCGCGTCGCCGAGCGCTTCTCCGAAATCGTGCCCCTCGTCCGCGAGGCCCTCGAAGATCGCGAAGCCCTCGAAAATTCGGCGGCCGGCTAACCGTCCCCCGGCCCGCTCGCCGAGGTATCCCCTCAACCGCTCGCCGAGGCGTCCACCAAACCGCTCGCCGAGCCCACCGTGACGGAAACCCCCTCCTGGTTCACCAGAGAAATATCAAGCAGAACGCGCCGCTTTTCGTTCTCTGAAACGATTTCCTTGACCTTCGCCACAACCGTTACGGTATCGCCCGGAAAGATGGGCTTCACGAACGCCACATCGATCTCCCCGCCCGCCACGAATCCGGCCCCGAACCAATCGATCAGGTGCTCGGAGATGAACGAAACCGGATGGCGCCCGGTGGCGAGCGCCCGCGGCAAACCCGCCTTCCGCGCGGTTTCATCGTCGGTGTGGATGTTCTTGGTATCCTTGCCGCCCGTCACATAGCGGTTGAACTTGAGAATTTGATCCCAGCCAATCTCGCGGGTGATCGGCGGAATCTCGTCGCCCACGCCGAGGGCGGCCGCCGGCGGAAGGGGTTCCGGGGAAATTTTTTCGCTCATTTCTCATCCTCGTGTTTTCGGGTCAGGCTCAGGACCGATGTATGAAAATAGGTGGCGACCGGGTCGTCCTCCTTTCCCGTCACCGTCATCTCGCACTCCATCCAGCCCTTCCCCCGCTTGACGTAGAGGTTCTTGAACACCACCGTTTGATGAACGGTCTCGCCCACGCGCGCGGCCCGGTGGAACCGGTAGCCCGACTTGGCATGGATGGTCCCGAAGCGCTGGAAATTTTCGTCGATAATCTGGAGAATATCGTTGACGAAGATCATCGGCGGAGCGATAGGCCCTCCGAAGGGGGAGTCCTTCTCATACCAATCGCGGGTGGCCTCCACTCCCTCGCAGTGGGCCGCCACCCATTCCGGCGTCAGGGTGATGTCCCGTTCCCCGGCCACCATTCCCACCTGGATGTTCTCCCATTCAAATTCGGGTTTTTCCGGCGGCATGATTCCTTCTCCTCATAATTCCATCTCCCGATGAAGCCGGGGAACTCCTCCCGGCGAAGCCGGATTTCTCCGGCAAATTCAATCATATGTCTTGATTAAACTAGACTATCTAGACAATTAATCCGGCCTTTTCGCATCACGAAAACCGCGCCACAACAAAAAAAAAATGAAATTCTCTGAAATATCGCCTAATTCCCTAATTTGCAGTATTTCTTGTCGTTATACCCCTTGACTCCCTCCCTGAGAATTTCTAAAACTTTGATGCTTTGTTGACTTTTGCGGATTATACCTCTTGGCAGGAGAAATTTCGCTCCAGGTTGGGCTCACTGGTTTATTCATTATTTGCTATGGTTTCGGGTCCCTGAAAATCGGTGGGGGTTTGAACCCTCGCTGTTCATGGGGGATTCTCTGGAATCCTGGAATTCCG
>DNYS01000111.1:491-1864 GCA_003506735.1 Nitrospinota bacterium | reverse complement strand
TCGCTTGCGCTCGCCAAAGACCAGGGTATTCCGGCCGCCGACGCCCAAAGTGCGTGGAAAGCCCTTCAGGGCAAGGGGTGGATACCCGAGGAGGTCTTCTTTACCGATCCGGTCACTGCCAATGTGGCCCAGGTCCTCGCCATCGGAATGATCAAGGCGGGCCAAAAGCCCAGGCAAGTCGCCATCGCGCTGACCGCCGCCGCCTCCGTTGCGGCGGTTCCCCTCAAGGAAGCGGTCCAGGGAATCGTCGCGGCCGCCATCGAGGCGGGCGTGGATATCAAGGATGCGGCGAAAGCGGCTTCCGAGGGCGCCGTCAAGGGCGCCGCGGCCCAGGTGGCGGGGGTAAAGAGCAAGGGAGATTACATCAAGCTCCTGTTTCTGGACGAGGCCACGCGCCGGCCCGAGGCCGCCGCCTACATCCCCAAGGGAAAGGCCGATTACGCGGGCGTGGTCAAGCAGCTGGCCGCGAAGGGCGAGAAGGTGCTCGTGGGAACCAAGCCGGGCGATCCGCTGACCCGCGCCGAATTCGTCGTCCTCAGCTATCTTCTGGCGGGCGGAAAACCGGGCACGAGCCTGGGCGCGAAAAAGCTCTTCCTCAAGAAGAAGGGCCTCGTCCGGCCCGAGGACATCGGGCTGATCAAATCCTTCCAGGGGGATGCGACGATCACCCGAAAGGGAGAGAAAAAGGAGAAAAAGGTCACGGGCAACGAGGCAATCCTGTTCAAGGATGTGGGCGAGACCGAGCTGGACGCCAAGATCGAACTTCTCTTCGATGACGGCAGCGTCCTGACCATCAGCGAGGACACGGCTCTCACCATCGACGAGATGATCTACAATCCAAAGACGAAATACCGCTCGATCAGGCTTCGGGTGAAGTCCGGGGCGATTCGCGTTAAGACCTCGAAGAACTCCAACCCCAGGTCGAAATTCTCGATCGTCACGCCGACCGTGGTGGCCGGATTGCGCGGAACCGACGTCTACATGAGCGTCGCAGGGAACGGGACCTCCAACCTCATCTCGAACACGGGGGCCGGCGCGGGCGACGTCGTCATGCGCGGCGTGACCCGATCCGACCGGCCGCCCCCGCCGGCCACGCCTCCTCCGGGTCCGGCGCCCACCCTTCCGGCCACGCCCGCCCAGGCGCCCCCGGCGATTACCGTGACGCCCGGAAACGCCTCGAGCACGGCGGTGGGCCAGACCGCCCCGGCGCCTCCGGCGCCCCCGGCGCCTGCCCAGGTTGCCGCGGCAACGGCGGCGGCAGCGATCACCAACCCCACCTCGCCCCAGCCCGTCTCGGTATCGGGAGCGGCGGCGGGACCCGCCGCGGCATCCGCGGCGAGCGGTGCGGTGGCGGCGGGCCCGGGCGGCGGGGG
>DNYS01000111.1:0-454 GCA_003506735.1 Nitrospinota bacterium | reverse complement strand
GGCGGCCCAGGCCGCCGGAGCCGACGTGGGCGCAGTCGCATCGGCCTCATCGGCCGGAGCCATTACGGCGGCGGCGGCGGCGGGAGCCGATGTGGCGACCATCGCGACGGCCACGGCAAACGGCGCGGTGGCGGCGGCCCAGGCCGCCGGAGCCNNGCATCGGGCACGGGTAACGGCGCCATGCTGGCCGCCCAGGCGGGAGGGGGGAACGTGGCCGCAATTGCCAACGCTACCTCCCAGGGCTCCGTCGCGGGCGCTCAGGCCTCAGGAGCCAACGTGGCAGCCATCGCCCAGGCCGCATCGCAGGGATCAGTCCAGGGCGCCCAGGTGACGGGGGCCAACGCGGGCACCGTCGCCCAGGCGGCGACATCGGGCGCAGTGGCGTCCGCTCAGGCCGTGGGAGCCAACGTGGCAGCCATCGCGACGGCTTCAGCCAATGGTGTTGTCACGGGAG
>DNYS01000092.1:10264-11782 GCA_003506735.1 Nitrospinota bacterium | reverse complement strand
GATGTCCACGGGCAGCTCGAAGAGTTGATCGGGGCGCTCGGCGGCGATTTCCTCGATGTCCACCCCGCCGGTTGGGCTGAAGAGGACGACGGGACTTTTGCGCATGGGATCTAAGGTGATGGAAAGAAAAAATTCCCGGCGGATGTCGAGGGTTTCCATGACGATGAGGCGCTTGACGGGGAAATGGCGGACGGTCAGGCCGAGAATGCGGCGGGCCTCGTTTTCGGCTTCCCCGGGCGAGGAGACGAAACGGACCGCCCCGGCGCGCCCCCGCTTGCCGGCCGGGACCAGCGCCTTGATGACGGCGCGGCCCCCGAATTTTCCCGCGATGGAGGCGGCCTCGCCCGGCGTCTCGGCGACGCCATAGGCCGGAACCGGCACCCCATGGCGGGCCAGAAGGTCCAGGGAGTCGTTTTCGAGCAGACGGGACATTTTTCCCCAATCCGGTAAGTGGAATTCTTGAGTGGTAAGCAGTGTTTTGACTTAATAAAGGAGGATGGTCAAATGCGGGTGCTAACCCGCCACTTCCCTGGAAAGGTCAACTTCCCCGGCGTTTTCAGGGTTCCCCAAGGAGCCGGGGCCAAACGGAAAGGCGCTGGGGCCGAGCCGGTGGGCCAGCCCTCAAGCGGCGCCGGGAGGTGGGTAGGATTCGGCGCGAGCGGGGCAGGGATGAAGTCGGGCGAACGGGCCCGATTTTATTCCCTTGACCGGGAATATTGAACAGTCTAAGATTTCATGTATAGCCTTTAAATCCAACCGGATTCGAGTTTTTTTGAATGGCGGTGGCGATAAATCCGGTGCGGAAGTTTTCTCCGCGCCCATCTCCCTACAAAGAGGAGAGGTACCTATGCTAGGAAGAATTTTCAAGTTTGGACTCGCCGGCGCATTGGCGGCGGCGATGGTGATGTCCTTCCCGGTTCCCGGCTCGGCCGGAATGCGGGAAGCGAAAAAAGAAGGGTCGATCCTTTGGTACAGTTCCTTATCCCTTCCCATCGCCCAGGCCGTCTGCAACCTGTACAACTCGAAGAAGCTGGGGGTCAAATGCATTCTCCACCGCTCGGGCTCGGGCAAGCTCTACCGGCGGTATCTCCAGGAGTCCAAGGGCGGCATCTACAAGGCCGACGTGATGCATACCTCGAACCTGGGCCACTTCCTCAACATGAGGGCCAAAAAGATCCTGGTGAAATACGTCCCCAAGGGGATCGGAAACTTCAACCCCAAGTTCAAGACGGACCACGGCTACTGGACGATCCTCCGCGCCAGCATGCTCGTGCCCTTTTACAACACGAAAAATGTCAAGGCGGCGGATGTGCCGAAGAGCTGGAAGGATATTATCGATCCCAAGTGGCAGGGCAAGATCGTCCACTCCCATCCGAGCTACAGCGGATTTGTCACGAACGGGATGATCAACATCGTGAAATTGCACGGCTGGGACTATTACAAGAAAATGGCGGCCCTGAAACCGAGAATCATGCAGTCGGCCCTGGGCGGCATCCCCATCGTCGCGACGGGTGAGGC
>DNYS01000092.1:7419-10062 GCA_003506735.1 Nitrospinota bacterium | reverse complement strand
GTTCCTCCATGTCGGACACCCCGGCGTGAAGTACCCCAAGGGGTTGCCGGCGCTGAGCGATTTCAAGCTAATGACCATCAGCGGCAAGGAGCTCAAGAAAGAGAACAAGCCGACGCGCAAGATGTTCCGCAAGCTCTTCGGCGTCTAGAAGCCTAAGTTGTAGAGGGGGCGGCTTCCCCGGGAGGGGGGGCCGCCTCCGTTTGATTTGCCCAGTTGCCGAATCCCGTTCATTGGGGAAGTATTCCGGGTAATCCGCCGCTTCCGCCGTCAAGGAGTATTCGATGACTCGGGCCGCTCCGCCCATTGAGAACGTGGCAGGCGCCAGCTCCGTCTCCTGGTTCCGCCGCCTCGACTACACGGCGTTGGTTTGGGTCTCCGTTACGGTTCTGCTCGTTTTTCTGGTGGTCCTCCCCGTTTACTTTTTGCTTCAAGAGAGTTTCGTCAAATGGGGTGACAATAATTCGATGGCGTTTTCTCTGGAAAATTACATCGAGGCGTTTACCGATTCTATTTACTACGGCCCCATCCTCATTACTTTCCTCATCGCCATTGCGGCGGGGGTGTTCAGCCTCATCATCGGGGCGGGTATGGCTTGGTGCGTCAGCCGGACGGACATGCCCCACACCGGGGTCATCCGGAATACGGTTCTGGCCGCTTTTGTGACGCCTCCCTTTCTGGGCGCTATCGCATGGATATTCCTGGCCGGTCCGCGGGCGGGGTGGCTGAACGTTCTGTTCCGGTGGATAACGGGGGCGAGCCAAGAATTCTCCCTATTCAACATTTTTACTTTGCCGGGTGTCATCTTCGCGATCACGCTCTTTACGTTTCCCCTCGTTTTCATCGTCGTGCTCGCCGGGCTCAACAACATTTCCTCGGACATCGAGGACGCGGCCAACATCGCGGGCGGGGGGACGTTCTCCACCATGATGAACATCACGCTCCCCCTTGTGCTTCCGGCCCTCTTTGCGGGCCTCATCCTGGCCTCGCTGGAGGCCATGATTCTGTTCGGCATCCCGGCGATCCTGGCCATCCCCGCAGGATACCATACGATGACCACCCAGCTTCGGCAGTTCATGGTCTCGGAAGACGACATGCTGGGCGTCGCCGCGGCCTATGCGATGCCCATGCTGGTCGCCGCGGTCGCTCTGGTCTGGACGCGCGGCAAGGTGCTGGGCAGGCGGGGCTACGCCACTTTGGGCGGAAAGGGCGGACAGCGCAGGCCGCAGAAGCTCGGCCCCTGGCGCTATCCGGTCTTTGCCCTGTGCTTTTTTCCGGTGATATGCACCCTGTTTCTCCCCTATGTCGCGCTCATCTTTACATCCTTCACAAGGACGCTGGGCGGCGGCCTGACCTGGGAGAATCTGACCTTCGAAAACTATGTCTTCGTGTTTAATAACGACGGTGTCCGGGTATCCATCGTCAACACGATCAGCCTCGCCCTCATGGCGGCGACGGGAGCGGCCACGCTCGCCTCGATCGCCTCTTATATAGCGCAGCGAAAACTCGTTTGGGGACACTCCTTTGTGGGATTCATGTCCACCGCCCCCATCGGGATTCCCGGGATCGTCCTGGCGGTCGGTCTTTTCGCGGCCTACACCAAGCAGCCCTTCGTCCTCTACGGGACGCTGTGGATACTTTTCCTGGCCTATCTGACCAAGTATCTCCCCCTGGCCTACCAGACGAGCAACGCCGCTCTCGCGAGTATTCACCCCGAGCTCGAGGAATGCAGCCGCATTCTGGGGGCGAACCGCCTCCAGGTGTTCAGGGACGTGACGATCCCGCTCTTCAAGGCGGGCCTGATCGCCTCGTGGATACTGGT
Organism: Nitrospinota bacterium; assembly: GCA_003506735.1. Lineage (GTDB taxonomy): Bacteria > UBA8248 > UBA8248 > UBA8248 > UBA8248 > UBA8248. Next base: position 8,243 of record DNYS01000092.1, on the reverse strand, counting down.
GTTCATGCCCTCGCTGCGGGAGCTCAGCGCATCGATTCTCTTGTGGACGACCGATACGAAGGTGATATCCGTGGTGATCATCGACCTTTACGAAGAAAACCTGTACGGCCCCATATCGGCCATCGCCGTCATCTTGTTGATCATTACCTTGACGGCCATCGCTGCCGGGTTCCGTATGGTGGGCCGGGATTTCATGAAGGCTGGATAGTGGAAAGGAGAAAGATTCCTTGGCAACGCTCCAACTCAAGCAACTGCTCAAAATTTTCGGTACCGATGTCCGCGCCGTGGACCAGATCGATTTGGAAATCCGGCACGGCGAACTGATCTCGCTTCTCGGCCCCTCGGGCTGCGGCAAGACGACGACGCTGCGCCTCGTGGCGGGTTTTATCGATCCGGACGCGGGCCAGATTCAGGTCGGGGACGAGATCGTCTCCCAGCCCGGAGCCATCGTTCCTCCCGAGCGGCGCAACATGAGCATGATTTTTCAAAGCTACGCCGTCTGGCCCCACAAGACGGTCTATCAAAACGTCGCCTACGGGCTGAAATTCCGCGATGTCACCGCCCAGGAGACCGACCAGAGAGTAAAGAAGATGCTCGATATCGTGCATATGGCGGACCTGGGCGACCGCTATCCGGGCGAGCTCTCCGGCGGGCAGCAGCAGCGCGTGGCGCTCGCGCGGGCGCTGGTGGTGGAGCCGAGCGTTCTTCTCCTGGACGAGCCGCTCTCGAACCTGGACGCCAACCTCCGCGAGGAGATGCGCTTCGAGATTCGGCGCCTTCACGACGAGTTTCACATCACGAGCATCTACGTCACCCACGATCAG
>DNYS01000092.1:3144-7352 GCA_003506735.1 Nitrospinota bacterium | reverse complement strand
GGCACGGCGGTGGAGATTTACGATAAGCCGCGCACGCGCTTCGTCGCCGAGTTTGTGGGCGTCACCAACAGCATCGAGGGAACGAGCCCCGAACCCGGCCTCTTCGATTCTGGCAAGGGCCTGAAGTTCAAGATGGGGGACAACGACGGCGCCGGGATGGAGGGGGGGCATTTCATCTCCATCCGGCCCCACCGGATCGGGATTCATCCCGAAGGGACCCAAATCGACGGGGGCGATGGCCTGAATATTCTCGACGGAGAGGTCACGCGCGGCCACTTCCTTGGAAGTTCGGCCGACTACCTCGTTCGCGTGCCCGGCCTCGATGCGCCACTGCGCGTCGAGGGCGACCCCGCCCGCTTCTTCCCGGCGGGCTCCAAGGTCCGCCTGGTGATCAAGCCCGATAACGTTATTCCTGTCCGGGCCAGCGAGGGCTAGCCCTTCTTCCATGCGAATCGTCATTCCGGACGACAATTTCGAGTTGTTCACCGGAACGCCCGCCCTGGATAAGCTGCGCGGCCTGGGCGAAGTCCGGCACTACCGGGACAACGCGCCGGACCGCGAGTCGCTCCTCGAGCGCGTGGGCGACGCCGAGATTATTTTAACGACGCGCTACCAGACCGATTTCAAGACCACCGACCTTCTCGAACACATCCCCGGCCTGAAAATGATCGCCGTCATGGGCACCCGGCCCCGGCGAATCGACATGAAGCGGGCCCGGGAAAAAGGCATCACCGTCTCCTGCACCCCCGGCGCGAGCAGCCCATCCATCGCCGAGCACACCATCATGATGGTGCTGGCGCTGGCCAAGCGGCTTCCGGCCATCGTGCCGGCCATGCGGGAGGGAGGCTGGCCCCGCGCGGACGGAATCGAGATCGAGGGAAAGACGATCTCCCTCCTCGGGTTCGGCCATATCGGCGCCAAGGTCAGCCGGAAAGCGGTGGGCCTGGGGATGCGGGTGATTGCCTGGTCGCGCTCGATGACGCCCGAGCGGGCCGCCGGGCACGGCGCCGAGGCGGCCAGCCTCGATGCGTGCCTGGAAGCGGACTTCGTCTCGCTTCATCTGCATGTGACGGACGAGACGCGGGGGATCATGTCGCGCGAGACCATCGCGAAGATGAAGCCGCACGCATTTTTGATCAACACCTCCCGCGCCGCGCTGGTGGACATGGAAGCCCTGATCGATGCCCTCCGGGAGAGGCGGATCGTCGGCGCCGGGATCGATGTCTTCGAGCCCGAAGAGCCGCTTCCGGAGGACTCGCCCTACCGCTCGCTGGACAACGTGATTCTCACGCCGCACTCGGCCTGGAACACCGACGGTACGGTGGGGCGGTTCCTCACCATGCTGGTGGAAAATATCGAAGCGTTCCTCAAGGGAGCGCCCCAAAATGTCGTGACCGAGGACGTTTAATCCCATTCCCCGACCACCTGAAAGAGAGATCGAATTGTTCAGCGCAATCCAAGGGCTCAAGAGCCTCGAAACGGGTAAAATTCTGGACGACCTGGAGCATCCCTTCACCTGTCCCGAAACGGGCGGGGCGCTTCAGGCCGTTTACGATATCGAGTGGATCGGAAAAAACGTGGACCGCGACGAGGTGGCGCGCCGCCCCCGGGGCATCTGGAGATGGGCTGAGCTTCTCCCGGTGCGCGATCCAGAAAACGTGGTGTCCCTGCGCGAGGGCGACACCCCGCTGATCCACGCCGAAAGGCTGGGGGCCGAACTCGGCTTGAGCCGGCTCTATATTCTCGACGAATCGCGGAATCCCACGGGCTCGTTCAAGGACCGGGGCGGTTCGGTTACCGTCAGCAAATGCCGCGAGGTGGGGGTCGGGCAAATCGTCCTGCCCTCCTCGGGCAACGCCGCCGCCTGCTTCAGCGCCTACTGCGCGCGGGGGGGACTGGAGTACATCGGCCTCGTACGGGACGACAGCTCGATGGTCCACTGCGTCCAGGTGGGGGCCTACGGAGCGCTCACCCTAATCGCTGAGGGCGATATGCGCGACGGCTCGCGGCTGGCCGAGGAGGTTTCCAAGGAGCTCGGGGCGCTCCACGCCACCATTCCGCGAAACCTTTACCGGATCGAGGGGAAGAAAACGGCCGCTTTCGAGATTTCCGAATCGCTGGGCTGGAATGCGCCCGACCGCGTTGTCTGCCCCACGGCGGGGGGCACGATGGCGCTCGCGATGGACCAGGGGTTCCGTGAGTTGTTGGTGCTCGGCTGGATTGACCGGATGCCGCGAATCGACATCGTTCAGGTGGATGGCTGCGCCCCGATCGTGCGGGCGCTCGAAAGCGGGGGCAAGGTCGAGTCCTGGGGGGCGCCCACGACCAAATCCGCCGGTCTCACCAGCCCCGCCCCCGCCTGCGGGGACCGGGTGGCGGATGTGGTCCGAAAATCCGAGGGCGAGGGGGTTCTGGTGACCGACGCGCAGAATTTTCAGTCCGAGTTCATGATCGCCTCAAAGGAAGGATTGTTTTTGCAGCCCGCCTCGGCCGCATCCGTGGCCAGCCTCCTGCCCGGGGTGCGAAAGAGGGCCCTGGAGAAGGATGAGGTGGTGGTGTGCATCGGAACCGGAACCGGAAAAAACGCGCCCGAAGTCACCGGCGAGGCGCTCGGCAAGACCGTGCGGATTCCCTCGAACCTCGAGGCCTTCATGGAAGCCCGGGAAAAGTGGCTCGCCGGGAAGTAAGGAAGGATTCCCGTTTATCGATTCACGCTTCCGCTTTGCGTTTTGTCGATTCACGCTTCCGCTTTGATAATGGGACTCGCTGAGAAATATCGTATCGGGTAAGCCGTATCGCCGGGGGGAATCCCATGACCGGCGATGCCTCCCCTTCGACTAGGCGAGGCCTTCCTCTTTCAGGGACCCGACCGCCGATTCGAACCCGGCCAGGGTTTCCTCGATGATGTCCGGGGTGTGGGCCGTGGCCACCAGGGCGCGCGCGCCGTTGAAGTCGATCCCGCGCAGGATGAGCGCCTGCCGGAGCGCGCGGCTTTTATCGGGGTGTTTGGCGTTGAGGCGCTTCCAGGGAATATCGCCCACCGCCTGATCCTCTCCCCCCGAGGGCGGGCCGTCGGCGTCGAAGAAGATTTTCCAGTCGCTGTGCTCCCCGTAGATTTTCCACGAAACCCTCTCGCGCGCCAGAATTTCGTTCATCCCCCGCCGGAGCGCGGCGGCGGCTCCGTTGGCCGTGCGAATCGCCTCGCCGTCCGCGATGGATTCGAGCATCGCCACCCCCGCGGCGGCCGAGAGGGGATTCGCGTTGAAGGTGCCGTGGTGGGAGATTTTGGTCCGCCGGGTTTCCTCGGGAGTTTCCTTGGTGGCCAGGTGGGCCAGGATATCCTCGCGCCCCGCCACGCAGCCGCCGGGAAGACCGCCCGCGAGGATTTTGGCGAAGGTGGCGAGGTCGGGCGTTATGCCGGCGAGCGACTGCGCCCCGCCCGGGGCCACCCGGAAGCCGGTGACGACCTCATCGAAGATGAGGACCGCGCCGGCCTTTCGGGTCTCCTCCCGGAGCGTCTCCAGGAAACCCGCCTCGATCGGAACCGTCCCGAAGTGGGGCCCGGTGGGCTCCAGAATGAGGGCGGCAATTTCTCCCCCGGCGAGCGCGTGCCGGACGGCGGCGAGATCGTTCGGGGGGCATAGCGTGACGGCATCGACGATCTCTTCCATTTGTCCCGCCTCGGGTCCGCTGTCGTAGGGCTCGCTCACGCCGATTTCGAGGCCTTCGTGCCATCCGTGAAAATGGCCGGAGAATTTGAGCACCTGGATTTTGCCGGTGAAGGCCCGCGCGAGGCGCAGCGCCATGTGGGTGGCCTCGGTCCCGGAGGCGGTAAACCGCACGCGTCCGGCGCACGGAACCAGCCGCTGGATCCACTCCCCCCATTCGACCTCCTGGGCGTGGCAGGCGCCGTAGTGGGTCCCGCGCGTGGCCTGCTCGCGCACGGCCTCCCGCACATGAGGCGGGTTGTGCCCGAAGAGGAGGGCGCCGTGGCCCATCCAGTAGTCGATGTAGCGGTTGCCGTCCACGTCCCACTTGAGGGCGCCCTCGGCCCGCTCGATGTAGATCGGGAAGGGCTTCATCCGCCGGTTGTCGTGGGTGACGCCGTCGGGGAATATCCTCCGGGCGCGCTCGAAGAGCGCCCGGGAAGAGGGCAAGGCCTCGGTGTAGCGGTCCTCGGTTCGGGATGTGGAGCCGGTGGGCGGCAT
>DNYS01000092.1:0-3035 GCA_003506735.1 Nitrospinota bacterium | reverse complement strand
TCCATTTTGCCTAACCTCTCTCAGAGCCACCGATTGTACCTTGGCCCGCCGAATTTCCCTAATCGGGGCGAACGATGACCAAAAATCGTGGGCTTGACACCGTAATCCCCCTCTTGGATAGTGTTGGAAATATGTGGAAATCGATGTGTCCGGCCCGGTTAGGCGTTATAGCCGCCCGGTTCCCTGTTTCTTTTCGAAAGGAGGGGATGATGCGACGAATAATTACAGGATTCCTCAGTCTGCTCTTGGTGGCGGCGTTTGTGGCCGTTCCGCGTTCTCACGCGGCCGAATCGTTGCTCTCGAAGATTAAAAAGCGGGGTGTGCTCATCGCGGGGGTGAAGTTCGATTTTCCGCCCATGGGCTTCATCGACAAGAAAACCGGAAAGCCCGCCGGGTTCGACGTTGACCTGGTGAGGGAAATCGCCAAGAAGCTGGGCGTGAAGGTTAAATTCGTCCAGGCGCTCTCGAAAACGCGGATTCCGCTCATTATCAACGGAAACGTCGATCTCATCGCCGCCACCATGACGCATAAGCGCTCGCGCGATAAGGTCATCGATTTCTCGATACACTATCTCATCACGGGCCAGCGATTCATCACCCGCAAGGATACGGGTATCAAGCATATCTCCCAGCTTGCCGGCAAGCGCGTCGCCTCTGTCCAGGGGGGGAATGCGGGACCCAACCTTCTCAAGGTCCAGCCCAAGGCGATCATCGTTCCCTTCCAGGAGCACACCGAAAACCTTCTCGCCCTGAAACAGAAGAAAGTGGACGCCATGGTCACCGACGACATCCTGTTGCAGTGGATGGCGAAGAACAATCCAGACCTCGTCGTTCCAGGCAAGCTCTACACCATCGAGCCTTACGGGATGGGTCTTCGGGAAAACGATTCCGACTGGCGCGATTTCGTCAACGAGGTAATCCTCGAACTCTGGGAAACCAAGCGCTATCACGCAATCTGGAGGAAGTGGTTCGGCCGGAATCCGGATTTCTCGCTTCAGAATGTCTGGTATCCGAAATAGGTTGCGTTTCAATCCTGTCGCGGCGATGGATCGGAAAATGGCCGCCCCTCGGTGGGGGGCGGCCACCATGCTGCTGAAGAGGCACACATGAGCGGCGAAGACCGAGGCTTGGTATCCGGCGCCATGACGAAGGTCCGCCGGTGGCAGCCCTTCGAATCGCCCAGGGAGCGCAGGGCCTTCCTCCTCACCTGGGGGAGCGTGGCCGCCTTCGTCGTTTGGTATTTCTTCTTCAACATGTGGCCCTTCAATTTCGAGACCGAGTTCGAATATCAGTGGCGCTGGGGCATCATCTGGGACTACAGGGGGTTTCTCTTAAAGGGCGTCGCGGTGACGATGTACATCTTCGCCTGGTCGGTCGTCATCAGCCTGGTTCTCGGCGTATTTTGCGGGATCGGGCGGACGACGGAAGTCCGCTGGGTCCGCGTCTTTTCGACCTCCTATGTGGAAATCTTCCGGAACATCCCGCTCCTCGTCCAGATGTGGTGGGCCTATTTTGGTCTCCAGGAGATCATCAATGCGCTCATGAACGAACCCTTCGGGACCCAGGTGCTGATCCCCAGCACCTTCGCATGCATTCTGGCGCTCTCGCTCTACACCGGTGCCTACATGGGGGAGGTGGTCCGATCCGGCATCCGGTCCATCCCGAAGGGACAGTGGGAGGCTTCGCTCTCGACCGGCCTGTCGCGCTACCAGACATGGCGGCATATCATCCTGCCCCAGGCGCTGGTCATCGTTATTCCGCCCATGACGAGCCAGGTGGTGAACATCATCAAAAATTCCGCGGTGGCGATGACGATCGCCATCACCGACCTGATGTTTTACTCGCAGAAAATCGAGGAAGAGACGTTCGCCGGATTCGAGGCCTATACTAGCGGCACCTTACTTTTCCTGCTTTTGACCCTGATGACAGTGGGCGTGATATATGGCGGCCAGAGGATGCTCGGGTTGAAGGTGCGCTCGGCCACCTGAGCCGGCCGACGGAGGAAGAATTCCTTTGGAATCTTTTTGGAAGTGGAACGTCATCCCCGAGAACTTCGGATTTTTCGTTCAGGGGTTCGGCCTGACTCTTCAACTGTTCGCCTGGAGCTGGGCGGGATGCTGGATCTTCGCCGTCGTTTTCGGGTCGATGCGCTATTCCAAGCTCTGGTGGCTCCGCGGCCCCGCCGCCGCGGTGGTGGAGGTGATCCGGGGAACGCCGGGCATCATGTTCATTGTCTGGGTCTACTTTCTGAGCCGCCCGCTCGTGGGCTTTTCGCTGAGCCCGTTCTGGGCCGCGATGTGGGCCCTGATGATTCATAATGGCTCCTATGGCGCCGAGATCGTCCGGGCCGGGCTTGATTCGGTGCCGAGGGGCCAGATGGCGGCGGCCTACTCGACGGGCCTGGGCTATCTCCAGGCGATGCGCTACATCGTGCTTCCCCAGGCCTTGCGCAACATGGCGCCGGCCATCGTGAACCGCTCGGTGGCTCTGTTCAAGAACACTTCGCTGGCATTCGTCATCGGGGTGATCGAGTTCTTCCGCTCGGGCACCATCGTGAACGGCCGGGAGAACGCCTCCTTCGCGGTCTTCACCTTCATCGCCGCTGTTTATTTCGTTTGTTGTTTCTCGCTTTCGCGGCTGGGCCAACGCCTCGGGCAAAGACCTGGCGCCATCGAGGATACGACGGCGGTTTGAGCGGCCGGGGCCGCCAGGCGCCCGCCGCGAAGGTTGTTTGCCACGGGCGATACATGACCTTCCAGCTCGCCGAGGTCGCAGTATTGAGAGGGCTGTTCGCCCAAATCTTGGGCCTCATCTGGCGACTTCGGCCATTTACGCATCCAACGTGACCGAGGAAATATAAGGCTAGAAGTAGCCATTGATGGGGAGAAGTATGCTCGAGAAGCGCAGGAAAAGTACGCAGATTCGCACCTTGGCTTGAAATACCCATATTGGGCTAGAATAATTCTATTCAAAGAACCATATGGGAAATGTCGGTAGAATTGTGTTTTCTGATTCGCCAAACAGGAAATGCCAGA
>DNYS01000290.1:481-3068 GCA_003506735.1 Nitrospinota bacterium | reverse complement strand
CCCCTGAAGCCGGGCGACGTAATGGAGCACACCATCCGGGGAATCGGCACGTTCACCAATCGGTGCGTGCTGGAGAGCGTGCGGCGCTGAGGCGGCCCTGCCGGGTCTCTCCCGCGGCGCGCTCTCCCCATCCCCGAAAGGAGATTTCACGTGAAGCTGAACGAGAGGGCGATGGCCAAGTGGGCGGAGGAGATCCGCTACGCCGAGCCGACCCCGCGCCCCCAGGCAAAGCCCAAGAGGAGGAACCATCCCGACTCCAACGGTTGTTTCGCGCAGTTCCATTTCCACCATTACACCCTAAGAAGGAGACGCTCGATGAAACAGACGCTGACTCGATATTGGCTTGTGACCGCGGTCCTTGCCCTGGCGCTCGGCGCGGCGACCCCGGCCAAAGCGCAGAGGGTGAAGCTCTACCTGGGCACCTCCCAGCCCGGGGGATCGACTTTCGAAATCGGCACCGCCATGGGCAAGGTGATCACCGACAACTCGGGCGGGAAGCTCGAGGTCTCGGCCTCCCTCACCGGCGGCTCCACCGCCAACGTGAGGGTCCTCCAGAAGAAAAACAAGAGACAACCCTTCCAGATGGGCATGACCACCAGCCCCGCCGCCTACTGGGGCCAAAACGCGAAATCCCCCTTCAAGAAGAAGCAGGACGTCCTGGTCCTCACCGCCCTCTACCCCTTGACGTCGGGCTACGTAACGTACAGGGACAGCGGCATCAAAAAGTGGTCCGACCTGGTGGGCAGGAGGTTCGTGGTGGGGGGGCGCGGCGGCTCCATCTACAAGATCAACGAGAATGCGCTGCGCTACAGCGGGATGTACAAAAAGGTCAAAAAGGAGTACTTCACCAATCCCCAGAACGCCGCCGCGATCAAGGACAAGCGAGTGGACGCGGGTTTCTTTTTCGCTAACGCTTACAACCTCGTGCCCGCCTACATGGACCTCGCGCGGACTCTGAAGGGCAAGCTCCACTTCTTCGGCCCCGATGAGGCCACCCTCAAGAAGATGATCGAGGGGGATCCGGGGGTCGTCCGGGTGGTGATGCCCGCCAACTCGGCGCCCGGACAGCCCAGCGCCGTGACGACCTGGGGGCAGATGTGGACCATGGTCGCCAACAGCAAGATGAGCAAAGAGCACGCCTATCTCGTGGTGAAAACCCTCATGGATAACCGCGGGAAAATCCAACGCTACCACCCCATCGGCAAGCTCATCGGGCCCAAGAATGCGCTCAAGGGTACCAAGCGTTTGACCTTCCACCCTGGGGCCATCCGGTACTGGAAGGAGAAGGGCATGATGTAGCGGCCCTCCGGCCCATCTTTTCCGGGAAGCCCCCCGGCCCGTTCGGGGGGCTTCCTCCTTTTAATTAAGAGTGCAATGCTTCCGGAATTCTCATCAAAATTCTCATCCGTATCAGCAATTACGGTGTTAACAGCTCTGACGAGGACATCTGTAATTAAACGGAGTGTATATGAATGAAAACGAGTTGCCCCTTCCGTCAAGGGAGGGGGAGGGGTGGGCTTGGCGGCCGGCGCGAGGGATTGAGCAAACCGGCGAAACCCTTTATTCTACTGACTCGTCCAGCCCCGGGATACTGAACCGTCCAATGAGAGTGCCGCATGATCACTTCGGCGAATGAGCCCTCCGGCGGAGACTTTCCGCTGACAAGAAGCTTTGCCTTTATTGCCTCCTGGGTGGCCGTCATCTCCGGCCTCTACCACATCGCGGCCATTTACCTGCTCCCCCTGCCGGGCGAGCTCCACCCGAACATGCACCTCTTGTTTGCGTTCGTCATCGTTTTGTTCGGCGGCGCCGCGGCCCAGCCCGGCGTCTACGGCGAAAAATTCCGCGAACTCGGCGTTTTGCCCCTTGTGTACCTGGCTTCCCTGTTTCCGGCCGTCTTTTTCTTCTATTTCATCGAAAACCTGGAGTGGTCCGAGAGCCGGCTCTGGTGGGTCTATGCCCTGCCGTTTCTTCTCTGGGGGGCCATGATTCTCCGGCAGGGGGCGCGTCTTGCGCTGGGCCTGCTGGCCCTGAGTTTTCTCCCGGCGGCGCTGCTTTTTGCGAACTGGAGCGCGCTGCCGGAAAGCGTCCAGGCGCCCACGACCTGGTGGCTCTTTTTGATGTCGGCCGTTCCGGCGGCCGCGATTCTGTTCGGAATTTTTCACCGCCCCTTCGAAGCCATCCGCCGGGGGGCGGGAGAACTGATCGTCCTCGCCGCGGTGGCGGCGGCGATCGTCTGGCGCATCGCCCTGTGGTCCTCCCAGCCCGATGAGGTCAGGAGCTTCGCCTACCTGTTCTTTTCGGACTGGTACGCCTTGCCCGCCTTCGCCCTGGCGGCGCTCGCCGTCTGGGTGCGGAAAGGCCTCCGGGCCAAATTTCGAGATTTCCCCTCCCATCCCCATCCCCCGGGCCTGACCTTCGGGCTGAACGTGGGGATGCTCTTCTTCGGGATGGCGGCCTGCATCTACCTTTTCTATTTCCACGCAGATATGGTGGATCGCCCCGGGGCGCCCACCTTCGAGGATACGCGCGTGGGCTTCATCATGATCGTCGTTGCCCTGGAGCTCACCCGCCGCTGCTTTGGTCC
>DNYS01000290.1:0-308 GCA_003506735.1 Nitrospinota bacterium | reverse complement strand
CCCCCCCCTTCGGGCACGGAGGGGCCGAGTGGACAGAGCTGCTCGGAAAACTCTCCACCGATTTCATCGGGGGCATCATCGGCTTTTTGGTGATCATCTCGGCCACCTTCATCATCATGTTTCTCCTCCTGGGCGCGTTTCTCCACGAGTCCGGGGCAGGGCGGTTTTTCGTGAATTTCGCCCTCGGGATATTTGGGCGGATGCGGGCCGGGGCGGGACTCGCCGCCGTGGGCGCGAGCGCCCTGATGGGCACGGTCTCGGGCAGCGCCTCGGGCAACGTCGTCACCACGGGCACCTTCACCATTCCG
>DNYS01000141.1:15261-17265 GCA_003506735.1 Nitrospinota bacterium | reverse complement strand
GGAAGACAGTCGCTGCCCCCGATAAATGCACCGTTTCCCATGAGAGATCTGGAACCATGGCCGTAGAGCGAAGCGGAGCCCGGAGGCGGCTCGTCCAAATACATGGTTGAGTCTTAAATTCCTGTTTGAATGGGATTTTTATCCATTATAATGCCCTCAAGCCGCCGAATGTGGATCCGTGCAGAATGACGGCTTCGATCCGTGCGCCGGTGTACCGTTCAGGCGACGTCTTTCTTGTTGGCCACCATTAACGGGAGACACGAATGAAGCGTGTGGTATTGGGCATCGGGGCCGTTCTCCTCGCCTGGCTCGGCGTGGCCGGGCCCGCCTCCGGAGCTCCCGGCTGGGTGAGTGCCGCGCGGAAAAACCCCAAGCTCGACCAGCGCACCGTCGATTCGACGGGAAAAGCCGCCATCCGAATCAAATGGGATGAAAAATATATCCAGGTCAAGGCTGTCGGACACGCGGACCCGGCGCTGGCGTTCTCGGCCGTCCACGCCAAGAGCATGGCGCTCGCGGCGGCCCGGGCGCTTGCCTATGCGAAGCTGGCCGAGGCCGTCGAGGGGGTCCGCGTCGACGGGGTCACGCTGGTCAAAAACGCCCTCCTTCACAGCCAATTGGTGCGTACCCGCGTGAAGGCGCACATCCGGGGCGCTCATGTCGTGAGCGAGAAGGCTACAGCCACCCCGAACGGAGGCGCCTTCGCCGAGGTCAGCCTCGGCCTGCTGCTCGATGGGGCAGGCGGGCTGGCAGGAAACCTGGCGGAATATGCCGCCACCCGGAAGGCCCCCCGATTCAAGGCCGACACCTCGTTCCGGACCCATGAAAAATACACCGGGGTCATCGTCGAAACCTCGGACACGGCATTCAAGCCCTCGATGTTCCCGAATTTCATCGAAGAAAAATCCAACCGCGTCGTTTACGGCCCCAAGGCCGTGGACAAGAAGATCCTGAAACGGCTCGGCCTCGTCGGATACGCTCCCAACATCAAGTACAAGACCATCAAAAAGCGAGTGGGCGCTAATCCGCTGATCGTCCGGGCCACCAAGGTGTCCGGGAAAAACGGGGGGGATCTGGTCCTTTCCAAAAAAGACGCCGACCGCCTCATGGCGGCGGATCGGGAGGGGAAGTTTCTCTCCAAGGCGGCCGCCGTAATCGTCATCAGCCAGCCGACGAAGGACCTGATCAAGAACCCCAGCAAAAAATACGCCGTCGTGATCGGCATCTCGAAATATCCCAAAACCGCCGGCGCCGAGTTCAGCCCGCTGGACTTCGCCGCCAAGGACGCCCGCTCCATGGCCCGCCTCATATCCTCCCAGCCCGGCTACTCGAAAAGCCGGGTGAAAATCCTCATCGGGAAGGACGCCACGCGCGACGCCATCGCCGCCTCCCTCCGCGATCTTCGCGGGCGGGTCAAGGAAGAAGACATGGTGTTATTCTACTTCTCGGGCCACGGCACGATGGGCAAGGGAAAGGACGGCAAATCGCATTATTACCTGATTCCGTATGATGGCCGGGTGAGCGACCTGGCCGCCACCTCCGTCCAGGACTACATGCTCGAGGAATTGATCGGACAAATCCCCGCCCGGCAGATGGTGGTGCTCCTCGACACCTGCTACAGCGGGGGGGCCAAGGGAGTCCTCGGAGCCAAGGGTGTGACCAACAAGAACCTCGACACCCCCCCTCCTCCCCGGCCGTTCGTCGATGCCACTTTTGGCCGCGTCCTGATTTCGGCGAGCAGCTCCAATCAGGTTTCCTTCGAAGCGAAAAAGCTCGGACACGGGGTATTCACGGGCTTTCTCCTCAAAGCGCTCGACGGGGAGGCGGATTGGAACAAAAATGGAAAAATCAGCGTCCTCGAAACCTATCAATATCTCAATTCGAATGTTCCGGCCTATACGAGAGACAATTTCCGCCGGGACCAGAACCCCGTGCTCGAGGTTCGCACCCTGAGCAAGGAAATTATCCTGGCCCGGAAAAAATAGGCCGCGCCGGACCGATGGG
>DNYS01000141.1:0-15188 GCA_003506735.1 Nitrospinota bacterium | reverse complement strand
ATCGAACCATTTCATGAAAGGTTCACACCATGGATAGTCACAAACGGCTTCTTCAATATGCATTGTTTCTGGGTTTGGCGGCGGCTCTCGCGGTAGCCGCACCGGACAGCGGGGCCAGCGCGGCGCAAACCAAAGGGGCCGTGATGGCCAAGGGGAGCGGAACCCCCATCGAAGGCTCCGAGGGGGCCGAAGCCCGGAATAGCGCATTTTTGGCCGCGGTGGTGCATGCTACGGTGAAGTGGGCGAAAGTCACCCAGGGAGACCGGCTGGATTGGCGGAAAGACCCAAATTCGGGCGCCATCATCTACCGGCAAAGCCTCGATACGAAAATTCCCAGCGGATTTCGCGTGACCTCGGACTCCTGGGTGAAAAACGAAACCATGGTGCATTCGGTTCAGAGCCTGAGAATCCCCCGGGGGGAAATCGGCAACCGCCTCCCCATTTCCCTGATCGTGGTGGATGGCGTCCTGGTCTCGCCCTCGGCCACCCTCCTGAACCCCAAAAACCTGGAAGACGCTCTCAAGGACGACGGATTTTCGCTGACCTCAACCGAATCCGAGGGGGGAGGTGTCATCGTGCCCCTCTCCCGCGCCAGCCGCGGGCCGCAGAAATAATATCCGGCGGACGTTCAACGGATGGAGCTGAATCATATGCATACTGAATATCGCCGCACCGGGGGCGCGTATTTCCTATTTCTCGCCGCCCTCACCTGCTTCGCGCTGGGCATGGCGCCCGGAGCCGCCCGGGGAGCCCCGGATCCGGGAAAAGCGCAGAAGCAGCTCGGGAAAGGGTGCGGAACGATCCTGGGGGGCGATGCCGAAAGAGCGGCCGACGAGGCGGTCATCGCAGCCCGGAGAAGCGCCATCGAAAAGGCCTTCGGCGTCCTCGTGGACGCGGAGACGATCGTGAAAAATTCGGCTCTCTTCGATTCGTTCGTCAAGAACAAAACCGGCGGATTCGTCAAGAGTTTTGAAATTCTTTCCAAGAAACAGACCGCGGGGCGCGTTTGCGTTGAAATTGAAGCCTGGGTGCTCCCCCGGAAACTCAAGGAGCGGCTCAACGATCTGGTCTCGAACATATCGGTGATCGTCCAGATTCCGGAAACCAATTGCGGCCGCAGGAGCCGCCGGGCCATCGTGGAAAATATGATCATCAAAAAACTGGTCCGCTCCAATTACAAGGTCCTCGACGCCCGGCGCAGCTCGGCCATCAACCGGAGAGACATTTCCATGGCCCTGGAGGGCAGAGACAAAAGGGCGGCGGCGCGCCTCCGGCTCAAGTTTCTTTCCAACATCATTATCGGCGGCGAGGCGGCGACGGAAATCAGCCAGAGGCGCGGACGAATCGTCTCGGCCCGTGCCGAGGTGGAAGCGCGGGTGGTCGTCGCCGAGACGGGACAGGTGCTGGAAATTTTTTCCGCCGAATCGAAGGGATTCCGGAGAAACTGCCGCGGCGCCGGTCGGAATGCGCTCCGCAAGGCGGGCAAGCAGGCCTCCGACGATATCGTCAAGGCGCTCGACGAATACATCCACCGGTCCGAGCGCGAGGTGGAAATTCACATACGGGGAATCCCCAACGACACGATATTCCGCAAAATCGGGTTCCTCGTAAAATCGGAACGCTGGGTGACCATGGGAAATGAACCCCAATATTCGCGGGATAATTCAGTATACTTCGTCAAATATCCGGAGAAAACTATATACCTGGCCACGAGCCTGGCCAGGAAGCCTGAGTTGCGACTCAAACTGGAGGAATTCGGATGGACACGCGCTGTGCTTCGATACGTTCAATGAGATTTCGTTTTGGAGCTTTTGCCGCCGCGCTGGTCTTGATTTTTCTCGGCGTTGCCGGCACCTCGGCGCAGCCGAGGGGGGCTGTCTTTCTCATTACGGAGGGCGAAGCCATGCTTCCCCCGGCCCCGCTGGAAAAGGCTGTTCTTCCGGACGGGGGTCCGCAAATCGAGATCGTAAAGCCTGGAGGCACGGATTCGGTGAAACCCCCCTTCGAGATCGATCTGGTATTCAAGGCGGGCCCGAACGGAAAAAGCATCGACTACGAAACGTTTAAGGCAACGCTCCTGGCGCTGTGGGGCATCGACCTGACCGACCGGATCAAGCCTTATTTAAACGAGGCGGATAACCGGATCTACATCAAGGAGGCCCAGGTCCCCTCGGGCAGTCACCGAATCAAGCTGACCATCGCCGACGCCGAAGGAAACATCACCGCCGTAATCCTGGAAGTCGAGGTTGAGTAGGGGAATTTCAATGATGGCCACCGGAAAGCGAATCGGGATTCTTGCTGGGGTTATCGTCTGTTTTCTTGCCCTGACGGGGGCGGCGCGTCCGGCCTCCCTGGGCAAGCAAATCCGATCGCTCGTCGAATCCGCCATCAAGGGCAAGAAAACGTTTCAAGGCAAAAAAGTCGGAACGGGCACCTTCGTCTACGCCGGGAAACCCACCCGGCTCGGAGCCTATATAGCCAAACAGGTTCAGGTGGCCTTGTTCGCCATGTCTTCCGCGGGCGGGTTCGAGGTCCTGGATCGGAGCCAGCTTTGCCAGCTGGCCGCGGAGCACGAACTGTGGACCGACGATCGGTTTCGGGACTCGGACGCCCAGAAGATCGGCAACCTCATGGGGGTGGACGCGCTCGCCGTGGGCAACATGGAAGTGTTCGGCAACGAGCTGATGATCACCCTCAGTATCATCAGCACGGTCACCAGCACGGTCATGGCGGCCGTGACGAGAGAGGTTCCCAATAATAAATTCAATTCCAAGCTGCTCGGCGAGTCGATGTCCTCGTTTTGCTCGAAATCCGGCGGCACAAAGGATGTGTCGAATAACGGCCCGGCGAGCGATTTTAAAATCGTGTTCGAGCCCATGAAAAAACGATACGAGCTCGGGGACAAGCTGGAGTTTCGCTTCACGACCACCAAAGACGCCTACGTCACGCTCGTCGATCTGGGGACGAGCGGCGACGTGACCATCATCTTCCCCAACCGGTTCACAAAGAACAATTTCGTCCGGGCGGGACAAACCATCACGGTGCCCTCCAAGGACGCCGATTTCGAATTCATCCTCGGCGGAAAGCCCGGCCGCGAGATCGTGCGCGCCATCGCCACGAAAAATCCCGTGACCTTCCTGCCCAAGGATTTTCATCGGATGAAAGGACCCGTCCGTTCCCTGTCCCGAAAGGAATCGAGCACCCTGACCCGGGACATTTCCGCCGTAAAAGCCAACGCCCCCGCCTCCAAATGGGCCGAGGACCGGGTCTCGTTCGAGATCCGCTGATATTTCGTTGACAAAAACCCCCGATGGAATGACGCGCTCCGTCCACCCCCGGCGCGCCCACCCCCGGCGGGGCCGGCTCCGGTGCGGCCGGCTTCGGTGCGGGATCTGGGGGGCCCTGGCGCTTTGCCTGGCGCTGGCGTGGGTATCCCAGCCACCCCTCTCCGGTGCGGCGGAAAAAACCTCCGGACGGCCGGTCTCGGGCCCGCCGAAAAAAATCGCCCCTCCCCGAAAGGGCGGCGGCCCCGCTCCCCTCGTTTTGTGGGGCCGGGGCACCTTGCTGGACCGGGACCGATCCTCCGTCGGTTTCGGCGACCTTGCGGGAATGGCCAATGATCTGGTCGCGCTGTTCCTGGTGTGGCGGAACTTCACGGGAAACCTCCCCGAGCAGTACTCCGGCCTCGCGAGCGCCGGCTTCATGGGAAAGGGCCTCGGGTTCTTCATCGTATTCGGGGGGTTCCTGTATTCGAGGCGCTGGCTGGACGGGTGGCTGAAAAAACAAAAAGAGCGCGCCGAAATCCGGCGCGCCCCCGAAGAATTCTCGATGGCCGGGGGAGCCTACGATCTGGCCATCGCCTTCGTGCCCCGGGCTTTGTTTCTTGTCTCGGTCCTCGTTGTATTCGTCATTTTCGAACTTGAGCGGAAATATCTCCTCGCCGGAACTGCCCTCGTCGGCGGAGCGGCCATCTACGGGAAGGCCCTCTTTTTTTTCCGCGAGATTCTTTTTCGATCCGCCCCTCCGCCCGCTTCCCCCGGACTTGCGGATCACGCCGTCCGCCTTCTCCAGCTTCTGATCCAGCGGGTATGGAGAACGTGCGCCTGGACGCTCATTCCCATCGCCACCCTCGTCTCGCTTTCATACAAGCCGGGCATCATCGACCTCCTTTGGGTGGTTTTCCGGATAGGCCTGGTGGCGAACGTCCTTTCCGTCGCATCGCTGGCCGCCATGGCCCTTGCCGTGAAAAAAGAACCCGGCGGCGAAGATGCGGGTGAGGCCCCCAAGGATAGGCTGGCGGTTCACGCCTTCCGCCTCCTCTTGGTCACCACCGCGGTCGCCCTGTATGCCTTCTACTCTTTCGGCTACAACAACCTGACCCAATACCTCGTCGTCGGAATTTTCTTCAGCGCCTTCGTCGTCTCCATCGGCTGGCTGGCCCTTTCCCGCGTCCGGGCCCAGATCGAAGGGGCTTTCGACCCGGAGAGGGACCCCTACCGGCCCTCTTTCGTGAGTCCGGACCAGCGCAGGAAATTCAAGGGGCTTTCCCTCCGCATCGTCCGGGTCGTTTTCTTCGCGGGGACCCTCATATTTCTCCTGATCCTTTGGGGGGTGGATCTCTACGCCGTCTCGTGGACGTTCCGCCTGCTCTCGGCCCCCATCACCCAGCTCGGGGGGGTCCCGATCTCCCTCGGCAGCCTTTTCAAGATGGCCGGAATATTCTTCTTCTTCTGGTGGCTGAGCCGGTATCTCCGCTTCCTCAGCCAGAGACGCCTGGAGCGGACGGTGGCGGGCGAGGCGTTCCGCTCGAACTTCTCCATCGGCGTCGGCTATCTCACCATGGCCATCGGCATCATTCTTGCGCTCAAATCGATCGGGGTGGACTTCACGACGCTGACCGTCCTGGCGGGCGTCCTGGGCATCGGTGTCGGGTTCGGCCTTCAGACCATCTCCAACAACCTGATCAGCGGCATCATTCTTCTTCTGGAGCGGACGGTGAAACCCGGCGATTTCATCGAGGTGGGCGATACCTCCGGCGTCGTCCAGCAGGTGACCCTGCGGAGCACCGTGGTCCGGACCCTGGACAATATTTCGGTCATCGTTCCGAACTCGAATTTCGTTTCCAACACCGTCATCAACTGGAGCCACAGCGAGAAGATCACCCGGGGCCAGGTATCGGTGGGCGTCGCCTATCAAACCGATACCGCCCTGGTCCGCGAATGCCTTCTCGAGGCGGCGAAAACCACAGACGACGTTCTCGAATACCCGGTTCCCGTGGTGTTTTTCAAAGAGTTCGGCGACAGCTCCCTGAACTTCGAATTGCTCTTTTGGTACGATGAGCCCAAGACCATGAGAAGAATTAAAAGCGACCTCCTGTTCGCGGTCGAAAAAATCCTCAACCAGCGCGGAATCACCATCCCCTTCCCCCAGCGGGACGTTCACATGATCCCCCCCGAGGACAAGCCCAAGGACGATTAGCCGCGCCGGCATCGATCGTTCGGGGAATTCGAAAAAAACGCGCCGCCAAAGGCCCGGAAAGCAAATTCGGGATTCGGCCCCTCGCTCCAGATTTTCTCGCTAGGGCAGGGCCGCGCCCTCGTAGATCCCTTCCGCCCGGTAGGCCTCATCCAGCAGGATCAGGGGGTGCACGACGCGCAGGTCCATCCCCCGCTCCCGGGCGCCGAATCCGATCTGAATCTGACAGCCCGGATTTCCCGTGCAGAGCACCGGGGCGCCCGCGTCCCGTACATGGTCCATCTTCCGGTCGAGGAGTTTCATGGAGATATCGGTCTGCGTCAGGTTGTAGCTTCCCGCCGAACCGCAGCACCAATCGCTCTCGCGGAGGGGAGCGATTTCGATGTTCTCCATCGCACGGAGGACATCGAGGGGCTCCTCGCGGACCTTGAGCGCGTGGTAGAGGTGGCAGGGATGATGATAGGCCACCCGCCGTGGCTCGGGATGGGGGGCCTTGCGCACCCCGATCCGTGAAAGGAAGACCGTCACATCCACCGCCTTTTCGCTGAAGCGGCGCGCCCTACCGGCATAGGCGGGATCGTCCGCCAACAGGTCGGCGTAATCGTGGAGCATGGCCCCGCAACCCGACACCGCCAGGACGATGGCGTCGTATTCCGCCGCGTCGATGGCATCGAGATTCCGCCTGGCGAGGATGCGCGCCGTCTCCCGGTCGCCCGCGTGCGCCTGGAGCGCCCCGCAGCAGGTCTGCTCGCGGGGAAACACCACGCGGACGCCATTCACCGCGAGCGTGCGCACGGCGGCGCGGTTGACCTCCCCGAAAAGTGCCGACTGAAGGCAGCCCCCGAAAAAGGCGACCCGGTATTTTTCCTCCCCGGCGGCGGGAACCTCCGGCGGGAGGGGCATCATCGCCGACACCTCGGGCGCCTCGGGCATCATGGGCTCAAGCCGCGCCAGGCGAGCGGGAATCAATCCGAGCCCGCGCACAATGCTTCCCAGCATCGTTTTTTGGTAGAGGCGGGTGATCGCGGCGGCCAGGACGAGGAGCGGGCGGTTCGGGAGCAGCCACCTGAACAGAATCCGGCGGAGCGCCCGCTCGCCGAGGGGCCGGCCCCGCACCTTCTCGAGCCCCGCGCGCGCCGTCTCGATGAGCTTGCCGTAGGACACCCCGGAGGGACAGGCCGTCTCGCACGCCCGGCAGTCCAGGCAGCGGTCCAGGTGCTGGATGACCTCTCCGGTCACCTCCATCTCCCCGTCCACTACGAGCCGCATGAGGTAGATGCGCCCCCGCGGGGAGTCCATCTCGTTCCCGAGGACGGCGAACGTCGGGCAACTCGTCGTGCAAAAGCCGCAGTGGATGCACCGCTGGATGATCTCGCGGTCCACCCCGTCCGGCCCCAGGAAGGGGTTCGCGCCTTGGGCGGGCGATACGGCAGATCTAGTGGTCATGCGGCGGGTTTCCTTTCTTATATCCGGGCCACGAAGCGCCCGGGCTGATCTCATAATCGGGCCACAAAGCGGCCCAGGGTGATCTTATATCCGGGCCACAAAGCGGCCCGGACTGAGGGTTCCCAACGGATCGTACTCGGCCTTGAGGCGGCGCATGAGATCGACCATGGCGGGCTCGAGGGCATCCTCGCCCCATACCCCGTCACCGGCGCGCAGGGAATCGGGAGCTCCGGGCAGGCTGACATGGACCGCCCTGCCCTTTCGGGGGTCCGCGCCCGCCCGGCATCCCTCGCGAAACGAATTCCAGGCCGCGCCGGGAGAGGGGTTGCCTCCATCGGGCGCCAGCCAGCACCGGAGAATCCCGCTCGCGGCATGGGCCGCCGACGCCAGCCGGTAGCCGCCCACCCGGGCCGCATCCCCGGCCGCCGCCGCCATCCGGGGAAGCTGATCCAGCCGCGCCGAGGCGCGAAACTCCAGCGCATCGGCTCCGGAAAATCCGCCCCCCGGCGGATCGGCCAGCGCGCGGCCCAGCGCCTCGGTCTCCTCCCCGCCGAGGCGGCGAAGGTCCGCGCCTCCCGCCTCTCGGATCATCTCCTCCGCCCGGGCAAGCATCTGGCCAAGGCCCTCCTCGAAGTCGCCATAGGCCGCCGCGAGACACCAGGGGCCCGGAAGTCCGGGAACCCCGGGCGCCATCGCCCCGATTCGCCCCGCGTCCACCGCCTCCACCCAGACGGGCGAGAGCGGCGCGGCCGAAAGCTTCCTCCCGGCGGCGAAAACCGCCTCGACCGAGGAGAATCCTCCCGCCACCGCGCCCACCCGATCGGGTTTTTTGTAGAGGCGGATGGCCAATTCGGTCACCACCGCCAGCGTCCCCCAGCTCCCGGCCAGGAGGCGGTTCATGTCGTATCCCGTCACGTTTTTCACGACGAGCGCCCCGTAGGTCTGCGTCGAGCCGTCCGCCAGGACGATGCGCATCCGCATCACCCGGTCCCTCGCCCGCCCGTAGCGCACCCGCATCGGTCCCGAGCGCTCGGCGACAATCGTCCCGCCCACGGTGGCCCGGCCCGGATGGGGCGGATCGAGCCCCGCCGTTTGCCCCTCGGGGCCGGTGAGGCGGTCCAGCGCCGAAATCGTCATGCCGGCGCCCACCACGGCGGTCAAGTCGTCGCGCAAAAACTCCACCGCCTCCGAAAGCCCTTCGGTCGAAAGGGCCACGTCGTAGCGCGCGGGAGGATAGCCCGTCCGCCGGCCCGTGCCTCCGCCCCAGGGCACCACCGCGAGTCCGGCCTCGTTCGCGCGGGCGAGCACCCGCGCCGCCGCCTCGTGCACCCCCGGCCGGGCGATGAGGGCGGGGGATTTCCCGCCGATTTCGAACGCGGCCACGCCCTCGGCGGTAATCAGCCCGTTCTCTCCCGTGTCGGCGAGGACAGCCTTGGCGAACGCATCGAGGGCGGAGGTCATGGCGGTTTATTTGGACATGCCCGGCGCCGCGCGCATGGCGCCGCCGCTTTGGGCGATGGGAAAAAGAACATCCTCTCCCGGAAAAATCTTTCCGGGGTTCAGGAGCCCGGTCGGATCGATGGCATCGCGCATGCGCTCCATCATCCGGAGGGTGGGCTCGTCGAACTGATCCGCCATCTCGCGCATCTTCTCGATCCCGATGCCGTGCTCGCCCGAGAGGACCCCTCCCGCCCGGATGCAGACGCGCAGCACCTCGGCGCCGCACTCGACGGCCCGCTCGGTTTCGCCGGGCACCCGATCGTCGAAGAGGACGTTGGGATGGAGGCTGCCGTCCCCGGCGTGAAAAACGTTCGTGATAATGAACCCGAAGCGCTCTCCGATCTTGTCGAACTCGGCCAGCACCTCGGCCAGCTTCGAGCGCGGGACGGTGCCGTCCAGGCAATAGTAGGCGGGCGCGATGGCCCCGAAGGCCCCGAAGGCTTTCTTTCGGCCCATCCAAAGGGACTCGCGCTCCTCCTCGCTCTCGGCCAGCCGGAACGAGGTGCAGCGGTTTTTCTCGCAGGCCTGGCGGATGATGGCCTCGAGGGGCCGCATCGAGGGGATGAGCCCGTCGAGTTCGATGAGCAGGACGGCCGCCGCGTCCCGGGGATAGCCCGCCTTCATCACCTTCTCGATCGCCTCGACGGTGTAGCGGTCCATCAGTTCCATGGCGGCCGGCACGGCTCCGGCGGCGATGACGTCGCTGACCGTGCGGCAGGCGTCGCCCACCTCGGCGAAGGTCGTCAGCATGGTCCGCACCCCCTCGGGGTTGGGCGTGAGGCGGACGGTAATCTCGGTGGTCATCGCGAAGGTGCCCTCCGAGCCCACGAAGAAGCCCCGCAGGTCCAGCCCCGGCGCCTCCTCGCCGTCCGACCCCAGGCGCACCACCTCGCCCGAGGAGAGCACCACCGTCATCCCCAGGATGTGGTTCGTCGTCATTCCGTACTTGAGGCAATGGGCGCCGCCCGAGTTTTCGGCGGCGTTGCCGCCAATGGTGCACGCCATCTGGCTCGACGGGTCGGGCGCGTAGTGGAACCCGTGGGGCCGGGTTTCGTCGGAAAGGTGAAGGTTGATGACGCCGGGCTGGACGCGGGCGAGGCGGTTTTCGTAGTCCACCTCCAGGATCCGGTTCATGCGCGTGGTGACGATCAGGACGCCGCCCGGCGCGGGTGTGGCGCCGCCCGAAAGGCAGGTGCCCGCCCCGCGCGCGATGATCGGCAGGTTCTCCTCGCGGCAGATACGCATCACGCGGCTGATCTCCTCGGTCGTCTCCGGGAGGACGACCGCCCCCGGCTGGCCCTTGTAGATCATGAGCGCGTCGTGATCGTAGGAGCGAAGCGCCGCGTGGGAGGTATGGACGTACTCCTCGCCCACGGCCTCGATGAGCTTTTCGGTGAGAGCGGACAGCTCCATGTTCCTTGCCCCGATTGATGGTCCATGCCGTTGTGCCGGTTTCTAGTCTTGCCCGGATTATACCGCTCCCGCGCCCGGGCGCGACACCGGACCGGCGGGAGGCGTATAATTTCTCCTTTTCGGATTCCTTTTTCCTAGAGGCTCGATTGAACGCCACCAGCGCCCGCAAGGGCCCCCGGTTCTACTACGGCTGGATCATCGTTTTCATATCCTTCCTCGCCATGGCCTTCCACAACTCCGCGCGTTTTTCGTTCACCATCTTTCAGGTCCCCCTCATCGAGGAATTCGGCTGGAGCCGGGGCACCCTGGGCGGGGCGTACGCGCTCATGCTCGGCGTCTACGCCCTCTCGGGCCCCATCGCGGGATCGCTCTTCGACAAAAAAGGCCCGCGCGCGATCATGCCCTGGGGATCGGTCATCATCGGCGTCGGGCTCATTTCCGGGTTTTTCATCCATTCGCTCTGGCAGCTGTTTCTCCTCTACGGCGCTTTTATCGGCATCGGGATGTCCATGAGCGGCTTCGCCCTGCACGGCGCGCTCATGCCGCGCTGGTTCCGGCGCAAGCGCGGCATCGCCACCGGCATCACCCTTTCGGGTGGCGGCGTCGGTTTTCTCCTTTTCTTCCCGCTCATCGAACGCCTCATCGCCTACGTGGGATGGCGCCATACCTATATTATCTTCGGGGCGGCGATCCTCATCGTCATGGTCCCCCTGAAGCTGATCCTGCTGCGCGACCGGCCCGGGGACGTGGGCCAGGAAATCGATGGCGGCCCCGCGCCCGAGAGCGAAGAGCCTCCGGAACCGGCAGACCGCCCGCCCGCGGAGGAGCGGCGGGGAGTCCGCGAGGTCTTCGCCGAGGTTCGCCGCGACCCCCACTTTTTGCTGCTCGCCGTCATCGTCTTTTTCCTCGGGCTGAACAACATCACCATCATGAGCCAGCTTCAGCTCTTTTTCGTTGACTCGAAATACGATACCGCCACCGCCGCCCGCCTGCTGGCCGGGATCGGCCTCATCCGAATGACGGGGAGCTGGTGCATGGGCTGGCTGAGCGACGCTATCGGCCGCCCGCGCGCCCAGGCCCTTTCGGCCCTCATTTCGGCGGCGGGGCTCACCATTTTGCTCACCCTCCCGGCGGCGGGCGGATCGATCCCGATGGGGCTCGCCTTCGTCCTCGTCTACGGCTTCGGGATGGGGGGGATGTCGGTCTGCTCCTCGGCCATGTCGGCGGACGCCTTCGGTGGGCGCGACTTTGGCGTCATCATGGGCTTTCTCGAAATATGCTACGGCGTGGGTGGCGTCATCGGCCCGCCGGCGGCGGGGTTCTTTTTCGATTACGCTGGCAACTACAACCTGCCCTTCACGATCATCATCGTGAGCCTGCTCACCATGAGCTTCGTCTGCCTGGCCGTTTATCCCAAAGTGGCCGCGCGGGCCGAAATGCCCCCCCCCCGGCCGTCGCCTACCCCGTGAATTCGAGGATATAGAGCCCCAGGCCCCAGCGGTCGCCGAGGTAGATGAGCCCCGTCGAGGTGTCCACGAAAACATCGTTGCTCTGGGTAAACCAGCGCTCCGCGTTTCCGGCCGGAATGAAGTGGCCCACCTCCTTGGGCCGGAACGGGTTCGACCAGTCCACGATGCGAAGCCCCGCCCCGTACCAGCAGATGTACATCAGATCCTTCGCCGTCATGTCGAGCCAGACGTTGTGCGCCCCGTAGCGCGCGCCGAGCTGGCACCAGTAATCGTCCTTGGGCCGCATGGAGTCCGGGTCGATCTCGTAGGGATGAAAGGTGGAGATGGGCAGGGGCGCCAGCGGGTTCCGCATGTCGTAGAAGGTGACGAAGGCGGGCGGATGGGCGCAGTTCATCGTGACGCACTCGGTGACGACGATGGCGAAATCCGAGCCGGGGGGGACCAGGAAGGTATGGTAGCAGCCGGGCCAGCCGTGGGTCTCGTGGGGGTTGTGGCGCCACTTGAATTCGGGCCGGCGCGGGTCGGCCATGTCGAACATGGCGATTCCGCCGTTCCAGAAGCCGCAGGTCGCGTAGTCCCCGAAAGGGTTCGCCTCGTGGAGCCAGACGCCCCAGCCAAGCTCCTCGAAATTCCACGAGGGGGTCTCCCCCGCCCCCTCGTTTTGCCCCTCGATCCAGCACTGGGAAAGAAGCTCTGGGGATGCGGGTTCTTTCACGTCGTAGGTCCAGAGCACCTTCCCCCGGCAGCCGTCCTTGAAGCCCGAGCAGTAGAGCAGGTCGCGCTTGCGGTCGTGGACCGGGCGGTGGATGCCCCGCCCCTCGGTCTCGATGTAGTTGATGAGCCGGGGGTCGGCGGGATCGGACAGGTCGAACATGCGCATCCCGCCGATGAGTTCGGGATCGTCCGATTCGGGCCGCTTTTCGCTGTTCGTGTAAAGGACATCGCCCACGAGGAGAATCTTGTGGGTGCGCGCGCCGGGCGGGTCGGATATCTGGTTAACGACCTTGGGCTTCGCCGGGTTCGAGACATCGAGGATGGTCAGGCCGTTGTGGCCGTTCGCCCCCGAGGCGGCGACGTAGGCGAGTCCGTCGCGCACCTGAATCTGGAAGGTGTCCCCCCAGCCGCTTAGGTCCGAATGGCCGACGACGCGAACGTTTTTCTTGTCCTCCGCGACCGGCCCCGTGAGCGCGGTCGGCTCCTCGGTGATGGGAACCATGGTGTCCAGCGCCCGGGGCAGGATCTTGTATTCGGGTTTCGGCATTGCGGTGCACTCCTCGGCGATAAGGGCGGTAGATGAATTTTATGCGGGTGCCTGGACGCCAAGCTCCCCGGCCAGCGAGACCGCATCGCGCCAAACGGCTTCCTCGATGGGCACCCCCTCCCGGAGGCGGCGCTCCCGTTCCCGGAAACTGCGCTCGCCCGGAATCCGGATGCCGGAATAGCCCGGCGCCAGGGGCGAGGACTTCACCTCGAGCAGATGGGCGGCGACGGCCTCGCCGAACGCGGCGGGATCGCCGAAGCTCGACGGGTCGATGGCGATCAGAAGGTCTCCCTTGTCGTAGTGATTCTTCTCGGCAATGGAGCGGGCCAGATCCTTCCCCACCTTCGCGCCCAGCAGGGGCCCGGCCAGAAGACCCAGAACCAGGCTCAGGCCGAAACCCTTGTG
Organism: Nitrospinota bacterium; assembly: GCA_003506735.1. Lineage (GTDB taxonomy): Bacteria > UBA8248 > UBA8248 > UBA8248 > UBA8248 > UBA8248. The sequence continues at coordinate 2,219 of DNYS01000141.1, read as the reverse complement.
TTCGGCAAAGGGGGTGAGCGCCCCCCGGGCCGCCTCGGAGGGATCGGTCGTGGGCTGGCCGTCCGGCCCGAGCGCCACGCCCTCGGGGATGCGCTCCCCGCGGGCCCTGGACTTCAGGACCGTTCCGAACGAGATGGCCGTCGTCGCGAAATCGACGAGAATCGGATTCTCTCCGCCGGAGGGAACGGCGATGGCCAGGGGGTTCGTTCCGAGGAGGCGCTCCATCCCGCCCAGCACGTGGGCGAGCGGAGCCGTCACCGTCGTGACGATCCCCACGCAGCCCGCGCGGGCGATCCGTTCGGCATAGTAGCCCGCCATGCAGATGTGGTTGCCGTTCCAGACGCCCACCGCGCAGCAGCCCGCCCGCTTCGCCTTGCGGATCGCCAGCTCCGCCCCGTACAGCGCCCCCACCGGCCCCAGCGCGCGATCCGCGTCCACCAGGGCGGAGCCCTCCTGCTCCCGGGCGATGCGGATGCGGGGCCGGGTGTTGATCATTTCGCTTTGAATTCTGTGAATCATGTTGGGCAGGCGAATCAGGCCGTGGGTGGCGTAGCCGCGAAGCTCCGCCTCCCAGAGCACCCCGGCCGCAAGGCCCGCGGATTCGTCCTCGCATCCGGCGGCGGTGTACATCGACTTCATGAATTCGCGAAGCGGGCCCGCCGCTACGACGTGCCGAGACGGTTCGCTCATGCAATGACCTTTCTATTTCCAACTGCCTGGCGGGGGGTATTCTACAGATCAGGTTCGGGCGCGGCGGCGCTCGCCTTGGAGACATTCATCATCCAGGTGTAGATCTCGATGCGGTTCCCGTCCGGATCGAGGAAGTAGAAGGCGTGGCTCCCGCTTCCGCCGATGAATCCCTCGTCGTCCTGGGCCTCGTGGCCGTGGACGTAGGGTCCCGATACGAGCTCGATGCCGCACGAGCGCACGTGGTCGAGGGCGTTGAGCCAGTCCTCGCGTTCGTCCACCTGAAAGGCCACGTGGTTGAGGCCCACATCCTTGCGCTTTGTCGTATCGATCCCCGTCGAGAGGGAATCGGGGTCCGAGCCCTCGGGCAACCCGAAGAGGACGATGTTGTGGTGCATCCGGTCGATCCGCATGAAGCAGATTTCGCCGGGAAAATCGGGGGGGGCCCACCTTCCGGTCAGCTTGAGCCCGACGACTTTGCGGTAGAATTCCACGGAGCGATCCATGTCGCTGACCTGGATGCCCACATGACCCACACTATTCACATTGCAGCCCATATCCTTCCTCCCATGGTGGAACGCCGGTCCCCATCTCCTGGGAATCTATTTTCATACATGTCGAATTCGATGGGGCATTCTACCACGCCCGGCTCCTTTTTCGAGCGTCCCGGGGCAATTCGGGAGGGGCGGAATTCCCGGTCCGGCGTCATATTGAATAGACCGAAGGAGGCCGCCGGGAGGACCGATTATGAGACTCGATGCCCTGAGGCTGGGCCTGGCCGCCGGAATCGTCTGGGCCGCAGGGGTCGTCTTTCTTGCTATTTGCGCCCGTATTACCGGGTGGGGAGGCCCCGCTATTGCCGTTATGGCCAGCCTCTACATCGGCTACGGCGCACCTGGGCCGGGGCGATCATCGGCGCGATTTGGGGATTTATCGACGGATTTATCGGCGGGTTTCTGATCGCCTGGGTGTACAACCGCCTGCTTCCCCCAGAATAGCTGGGAGAACGTGAGGTTGGGACCCATTACAGGCCCTTGGAAATTTTTCTGGCATTTTCAGGGTTCGGGGCGAATATTCATTAGAAGACACCAATTCGAGACGATGAGCCGAAATGATGAGAAGGGGGGAAAACATCATGGGGGAGAATTTCATCGGGAGGGTCATCCACTACTTTCCCAGGGTGGGGGTCGCAGGAATCGAGCTCGAAGGCCCGCTCGCCACGGGCAGCCGGATTCACATCAGCGGCTATACGACAGACCTGGACCAAATCGTCGATTCGATGGAGGTGGAAAACAAGTCCATCGAGTGCGCCTCCTCCGGAGATCGGGTGGCCATCCGCGTAGAAGATAGAGTGCGCGAGAACGACGCCATCTATCTGGTCACCGAAAAGGAATTGACGGCGGCCTGACGGGCGAAGCAGCCTTTTGGCGGCTCAATCGCCCCGAAACCGGGGTTCGGAGATTACTCGCGCCACCGGCGCCACCGGCACTACCTGTGTCGGGGGGGGGCAAAGGGCCGGTGCGGGTTTCGAT
>DNYS01000167.1:2879-4298 GCA_003506735.1 Nitrospinota bacterium | reverse complement strand
CATCAAGTAATCCGTAGGTGGTAAATACTAACCCCCCTCTCCATGAGAGCACATGTGCCCGGTGGCCTTCCCCCTGTCAGCACAGAGTCAGCACTTGAGCATCAATTTACGTTTCGAGGAATGTTGTCTTGTAAGTGTGACTAACAGTTTTTGGCTGATCCCAAAGAATTCTTTTCTCATTTGATTTCATCATGAAACACCTCGGCTCCTCTTCTCAACTTATTTGGCTCGTTCCGAATGATTTGAGTCATCAAGGCAACAATTAAGTAGCAAATTTCGGCCCCATTTTGGGACTCGAATCATACAGATCTTGACCCAATCGAAGTGCTCCGTTAGAGAAGCTACCTACCACTCGTGCTCACTCCGGCTGTTTATTTTGGTGCGAGGGAATCAGGTTGACTGCGTTTGGAGCTATGTTAGAATTTTAAAAGCACAGACTCAATATTGACGACTGCCTTCGACGGAAATCAACCATGCCGAAATCAACCCAACTCGCTTCACAATTTTTAATTCTCCTGTGTGCGGTAGCCGCGCTATGGGCCATCCCCACCACTGCACACGCCTATATCGACCCTGGCGCGGGCTCGCTGATCCTGCAGGTTCTCCTGGGCGGTATCGCAGGCGTTCTGGTGCTCCTGAAAACCTACTGGCGCCGGTTCACCGGGGGTGGCGAGTCCGGGAACCAGAGCGAAGATCCGCCCACCCACAAAGACAACTCACCTTCTTAAGCGATTTCGTGAAGGACATCTTTCACCGGGACCCCGCGTCCTTCCGCGATCCGGAGGGCACTGTATTTCTCAGTGGTGGGAAGGTGTACCGCGTCCTTTCAGAGGGAGCCCTGCGCCAGTGGCATGAATTCCGGGGCACTGCGGCGGCGGCGGCCCTTTTTGCGGATGGGACGCTCGTCGAAACAACAGAAGTTGAAGAAGATGGGAAAACCCTTCTCGAGCACGCCCGCGTTCCCCTGATCTCGTATTTTTACGAGTGGTCCTTCGACATGCTGAAGGACGCGGCCCTGCTGACACTCGATATCACAGAAAAACTTTTAGAGAGCGGGTTCATCATGAAGGATGCCACCCCCTTCAACATCCAGTTCCTTGGCTCAAGACCCGTCTTCATCGACATAGGCTCCATCGTCGAATACGAGGAGACTGAGGGCTGGGTGGGATACGCGCAGTTCCTCGAAACATTTATGTATCCCCTGATGATCGCCTCCCTGAGGAATGTGTCCTTTCAGCCCTTCCTAAGGAGCCATATCGACGGCCTGCCGATGGAGTTTATGCGATCGTTGTTCGGATGGATGGATATTTTCAAGCCCGGCGTCTTTGGCGACATTCTCCTGCGGGACATCGTCGCCGCACGGACGAAGCGCCGCGCCGGTCAGAATGCTAATATCGGCGGGGCGGATCTAAAAGTGCC
>DNYS01000167.1:2466-2760 GCA_003506735.1 Nitrospinota bacterium | reverse complement strand
AAGTGCCCCGGGAGACCGTCGCCAACAACATCCGCAGGCTCTCCGGGCTCATCGGAAAATTACTCAAAAGTGATGATGAATCCGTCTGGAAAGACTACACGGAGACCCGCCCCTACAGCGACGCGGACATCGAACAAAAGCGGGAATTCGTAGAAGGCGTCCTCAAAATCGGCCATGGCGTGGTCTGGGACCTCGGCGCCAACACCGGGGAGTTTTCATTCGCCGCCGCCCCGCACGCAGGGCAGGTTCTGGCGATCGAAAGCGACCACGGCGCGGCGAACCTTATCTACCGCC
>DNYS01000167.1:301-2386 GCA_003506735.1 Nitrospinota bacterium | reverse complement strand
TCGCCAACATCAACGTGATCGTGGACGATCTCGTGAACCCCTCCCCGCCCATGGGGTTCGCTTTGGAGGAAAGGGGGGCCCTCTTCTCCCGGAGCAAGCCCGACCTCGTCCTGGCACTGGCCCTGATTCACCATCTCGTCCTCACCCGGAGCGTCCCCATGGAAATGCTGATCGGCTGGATGAGGGGCCTGTGTCCGAAATGGGTTTTCGAATTTGCCCACGAAGGCGATCCCATGGTGGAATTTCTGATCAAGGCGAAGCTGGGCCGCACCCACCCCTACAGCCGGGGGGAATTCGAGGCGGCGCTCTCGAAATCATTCCGCGTCCTGGAGCGCCTCGAACTCGGCGGCGCTGACCGGACGCTCTACCTCGCGGAAGGCATCTGAGGTCATGCGCAGAACCCTATGGGAAGCTCTCATCGTCGCGATCATCATTGCGTACCTGCCCATACTCAACTTTCTGGACGTCAACCCTTACGCCTATTTCATGTATCAGTTCGACCTGACCACCTTCGGATTTGTCATTCTTATCTTTTTAATCGCTCCTGCTGCTGTTCTGGCAGCCCTCGGCCGCGCCGCCCCCCGCCTCTTCTCGCCCCGCGCGGCGACCATGGCCTTTGTGCTGTTCACGCTGATCGTCATCTTCCGCCAATTCGAGCTTCTCTACCTGCGGCCCTGGGCGAAGGCGAGCGAGTACGGCTTTATCCGCCCATTTATTCCGATCCCCTACTTCGCTCTGGCGATCTGGGCCTGCTGGCGGTGGCGTAATCGCTTACGGGAATACGTCGCGATCCTCGGGACGCTGGCTCTCCTCGCCGCGGGGGTCATGACCTACAGCCACGGCTACCGGGTCTGGGACATCCAGGAGAGCCGAAAAGCGGGCAGGCAGGTTGAGCGGAAGCTGGCCGGAAATAACATCTATGTATTGCTTGTCGATGGCTTCTCGACCGAGTACATCAAAAAGAAAAGCGGCTATGTCGATGAAGAGGTCGCGCCCAATTTCGCCCGGTTCGTGAAAGATGAGGCCATCTGGTCGCCCGAAAACGTGACCAACGGAACCAACACTTTCGTCTCCGTTCCCACCATTGTCACCGGACGGGTGAACGCCACCAACCCCTGGGGGACGCTCCGCGGGCAGACGACTATGCTGACCCTGGCGGAGTCGCGCTACCACGTCTCCTCTTTCGTTCCCACCCTAAATTTATCGTGCATCCCGGTGCGCCAGGAATGCTATCCGAAATACAAGCCGCCCGACCCCGCGGTTTCCCTCCGGATGCTCATCTACAGCTACCTCAAATTCACCGAGCGCCGCCTCTTGCGTTTTCTCGAGTCGGACCGCCAGACCGACTGGCGAACGATCACCGTTCAGCGAAATCTCGAAACGGATGTGATGCCGCTCGCTACGGAAGTCCTGAGCAAGCGCAAGGGAACCGGCCATTTCACGTTTGTCCACACCTCGTTCCCGAAAGGATTTATCGAAAAAGGCAGGCTCGGCGACATGTCCCAAGGCGAGCTGCGGCGCTGGATGCTATCCGACATCCAAAAATGGGACCTGCGCTTCGGCGGGTTTATTTCGGCCCTCAAACAGACCGGCACATATGAGAAAACTATCATCGCCGTCGTTTCTGACCATGGGAAAGACATCGCGCAATCGGAGCTATATGGGCCGAAAACCGAGCCGGGCCGGGTCATCCTCCGCACCCCGCTCGCGATCAAGCCCCTGGGGATACCGGTCCCCCGGCTGCTCCGGAAAATGACACAAAATATTGATCTCCTCCCCACACTCGCCCATTTGGCAGGCTGGAAGCTGCCCCGCGAATTCACCGCCCGGTTGGACGGCCGGTCCGTCATCGACCCTCAGTACCGGGAGCGTCCCCATTTCTTTGGAATCATTGGAGACGGGCTGTTCCGGTACGACTGGAAAACCGAATCCTACTCACGGGCCACACTCACAGAACTGGAGAAATTTGGGATCACCTCAAAAAACTAGCTCCGATTCACCCGCCCTCGAATCGCCACCACCCGGCGGACAACAGTATTTTCCACCCGAATTGTGACGTGGCACCCGGTCTGACGTGCCCCTTAC
>DNYS01000167.1:0-135 GCA_003506735.1 Nitrospinota bacterium | reverse complement strand
AATCCGTTGTTCCCTTGGCAGTAGCGCCCTTGGAGCGTCTCTGCCTCTATCCAAACTGGAAGCGTTCCGGGGGAAGCCGCTGGAACTGGCGGGACGCGAAGGCGAGTGTCGTGCCCCCCCCGTTCCCTTGTCCAT
>DNYS01000156.1:552-6368 GCA_003506735.1 Nitrospinota bacterium | reverse complement strand
GTGCTGGCATATTTTTTGAGGAGAAACCCGTGAACATGGACGCGTACCTGAAGCCCGGAAAATACGCGGACTCCGACTCGCCGCTGGTCGCGGAAAAAGCCCGCGAGCTCACCGAGGGCTGCGCAAGCGACGCCGAGGACACCATTCTCATCCACGCCTATGTCCGGGACTTGACCTTCGACATTGCCGGCGGTTTTCAGATGCTCCTCGACGGAAAAGGCAAGGCCTCGGATTTCATCCGCGAAGGCCGGGGATTTTGTATGCACAAGGCGACCGCTTTCGCCGCCCTGTGCCGGGCGGCGGATATTCCGGCCCGCATCGGGTTCGAGATCGTCGATTGTCCCGACAAGCCCTTCCTGCCCGAGAAGATGCGCAAAATGTACGGAACGCGCCCTCAACCTTGGCACTCGGCGGGCGAGGTCTACCTGAACGGTAGATGGATCGTCGCCGATTGCACCGTGGACCGCGAGCAGGGCGAGCGGACCGGGAGGCCGGTGCCCGACTTCGACGGCGTGCACGATCTCGCGACGACGGAGGGGCCGGTCCTCAAGCGACGCGGCAGCTCGCCGGACATGCCCGACGCCGTCGTCGAGCGCCACAAGCGCGCGGCCGCCACTTTTTTTACACACATGGCCTCGAGCGAGCCGCCAACCCTGCTGCCCGACAACGTCATCATGGGCGAGACGGCGGAGGTGGCTCTCACCCCGCCGGAAGAGTAGACTCGCTTAATCTCGAAATTTCCAGATGAATTCATGATATTCCCTCCTGTCCTGTCCAAAAAACCGAACGGGTCTTAAGTCCTTTTTTCAACATTTTGGCCTCCGGTGGGAGTGAATTTGTCCCCAGGCGCCTGTGCATGGCGAATTGCNNCATTAAATTACCACTGTTTCTTGCTGATTCGCTCTTCTCTCCTTCGCTTTCCTGAACAGCACCTGTGCATGGCGAATTGCTAATTTGCGTTGTGCTCCACAAAAATTGAATCTCCCTCCTGTCCAAATACACTATCGAATCTTAAGTTTCTATCTGAATGGAATTTTTCAGATGATAAAAGCATTGAAATTTTGGAGGGTCCAATTATTGTGGAGCACAGCCGTAAGGTTTTGAAAAACATCATCAACCTATCCATTCTAGAATCTCAAAACCACCGAGCCTGTCCGTGATGTAGTAAAGGCCGTCAGGCGTCTGGTAGACGTCGTTGGTCTGAGTGATGTCAAATCCTTTTCCCGGTTCAGGGATATAGTAGCCGAGTTCTTCCACTCGCCAGGGGTCGGCAATGTCAATCATGCGGAGGCCCCCGGCAAACCACGTCACCGCAAAGTGTGTTTGCTCCCCGTAGATCTGCTCCTGCGGCTGATGGCAGCCGTACCAGCAGTCGGGATCGAAAGGTTCATCGTCCTTCCGGGCCCGGTATGTCGAGATGGGAACGGGGTTTGTTTCCTCGGTGATATCCACCAACCAGATAAATCCATTCGGAACCGGGGCATATTGATCGCGTGCCTCCTCGTCGCTCACGAGCAGAATCTTCCGCCCCTTGATGTCGAACGGAATTGGGAGTGTGGTGTGTGTCGGGCGGGCGTATGGGGGTTGCCATTTGATGTGCTTGACGAATTCGGGTTTCGATAAATCGCTGATATCCAGGATGTACCAGCCGTCAAGCCACCAGCCGGCATAGAGTCGATCGCCAAGGCGAATGGGATGGTGGCACCGGCACCGCCTGCCCTCCGGACGGGGCTCCTCTCCGCCGCCCACCCACTGCCCGGGCGCCCACCACATCGAGGCGTATTCGGGTTTTTCGGGGTTTTTGAGGTCGAGAATCCCTACGATGTTGCCCTCATAACCCTCGGGACACGGGGAGCCGTAGCAGTAGCGTCCGTCGAAGGTGAATCGGTGGTATCCCCACTCGCCGGCCTCGACGAATGAAATCTCGCGTGGGTTGGCCTTGTTGGAGATGTCGAAAATTTTCAGTCCCCCCCGGGAGACTTCGGACCCCTCGTAGGAGCGGTATTTTTCATGATTCACAAGCATGATGTCCCCCGAAACATTCACCTTGTGAGAATGAACGTTGAGAGGGATTTCGATCTGGGAGACAATCTTCGGGTCTTTCGGATCGGAGATGTCGAGGATGGTGGTGCCCAGAGGCGGTTTCATGTTGGCGAGGTATGCGTAGTTTCCATCGACCACCACTTGGCCGGCTCCTGGAAGCTCCATCCGAGCGAGCTGCCGGAACCCTTTGTTTTCTATCCATGAAACATTTTTCACCATGATTTCCTCCTAGATCTCTTTCATGAAACGACAGTTCAAAAAATCTATTCGGCACCGAGTGCCCGGAACAAGTTTCGCACGTTCCAGGGCATCCATTCCCGATAGCGGGGAAGCGACTCGTAGGCGGGAAGGCGAACCGTCGCCGCTGCCTGATCTTCATCTATGCCCGACGCTGCCGCCTCCGCTACTGCTTCATGCAAGGCAAAAAGCATGTCCCGGAACTCACCCATCTCTTCCAGCGTCACGGGAGGTCCGTGGCCCGGAACCACCTGTTCCACTTCAAGCTCCGCTACCCAGTCGAGCGCCCGAATCCATCCCTCGATGTCGCCGTCTCCAAGCCAGGGAAAGCGGCCCACAAAGAGCAGGTCGGCTACGAAGACAATTCGGTTCTCGGGAAGGAAGACGATGATGTTGCCTTCGCAATGGGCGGGCCCTACGTATTCGAGAACAACGGTCCGGCCGGGAAGATCTAACGTATGCCGCTGGGTAAACGTGTGGGTAGGCAGCGCCACCGACACGGTTTCGTATTCCGGCGAAGCGATGCGCTTCTTAAACCAGGCCCATCCCGGGTCGTTAGGCGGAATGAGACTGCCGATGTTTGGACCAAAAAGGAGGCGGATCTTCGTGTCAAAGTCCGTGACGTTTCGAGGATTTTCCTTGCCCGGACTGAGGATTGCGCAAAGCTTGTCGCGGGTTCTTTCTTGTGCCAGCACAGGCGCTTCCTCGGCGAATACCGGGCTCCCGCCGGTGTGGTCAAGGTGGTAGTGTGTGAAGATGAGCCATTCGACCGGCTTTCCGGTTTCGCGGGCCAGGGCGCGGCGAAATTGCCGCCCAAGAGTCGCATGTTGCTGGGCGTCGATCACCAAAAGCCCCTCGGATGTCAGAATCGCTCCGGCATTCGAGTCGCCTCCGGCACCGATGAAAGCGTAGACGCCCCAGGCTAGTTGTGTGAGACGGGCTTCGTCCGGCATTTCTATCCTTTGTTGTCTAATGCATCATTTAAATAACCACGAATTTTAATGCATCGCTTTTGCAATACCTTGAATAACGAATATTTTTCCGGGACCTATATTGACCTTGGACCGGCGTTGTTTCGAGGGAAACCCCACGCAGGAGAAAACGGATGACGGCAAAAAAAATCAATTCTCCCAAAATCAAATCTCTGGGCGTCTATACCCAGGCGATTCAGGTGACGGGAGGCTCGCTCATCTTCCTGAGCGGATGTGTTTCGGTCGATGGGGAGGGGAATCTGGTGGGGAGGGGAGATCCGGCTGCCCAGATGCGCCAGGTATTGACGAATATCCAGACTATTCTCGCCGAGGCCGGGGCGGGACTGGAAAATGTCATCAAGGTCACGGTTTTTAGCGTGGATTTGAACAACAGAAAAGCGATGAACGAGGTGCGCCTTGAAATGTTCGGCGAGCATCGCCCAGCCAGCACGCATGTCCAGGTTTCCCGTCTTATCGATCCCGATTGGTTGGTTGAGGTCGAGTGCGTCGCCGAGACGCCCGAGTAAGCGCCGGTGCGGTTCGGCCCTTTTTCATTTCAAGGAATCTTTACCCTTTCGGAATCGATGATGGCTTCTGCTTCGATCTCGACCACCATATCCGGATGGGCGAGCCGGCTCACGCCAAGCAGGGTGTTCGTAGGGAGTTGGTTGTTGAAGTATTTATACCGCTCATCCACCACGTGGTAATATTCCTCGATATCCAGCGTGTAGCTGATCGTTCGCACAACGTCGTCCAACGTAGCTCCGACAGTTCCAAGCGCCTGCTGGATTTTCTCGCAAACGATGCGAATCTGCTCGCGCATATCGCCCACGCCCCCGATATCACCGTTCGGCAGAATGGAGGTATGGCCCGCGACGTAGATGTGGGCGTGGTCCCCTGTGCGGACGACGACCAGGGGAGAGTACATATATTGTCCGCGGACGGCGCGATTGTACATATTTTCGGGAATGACGTTGTGGCGCTCAATCATGCGTGGACTCCATTTTAAAAATTTAGGAGATGGGAAAGAGCTTCTCTGCTCAACTCTTGGGCGGCTGATAGCGCGGATTCGAGGGATCGTCTCCGTTCAGAGAGGCCCGGGTTTCAACGTCTACAACGCAACTCATGTTGAGCCGCCAGGGGAGAATCTCGTAGTCGCGAAGCTTTTCCCTTAGGTATGGATCCTTGTCGACTATTGCATGTGCCTCGGATTCGTCCTGGCAGATGAGAATGAACATCCCTTGATCATGGCCGAGTTGCCCGGCACCGAACATTTTCCCCTCGGCCACAAGTTGATGGTGGTACAGGAGATGTTCGTTGCGAAGCGNNATCCTTGCTCGCGTCTTTCGCCGGTTTTCCGTGTACGCAAAAAAGGGGCATAGCCTTCTCTCTGGCCACAAATTATTTTTGGATACGATGCAAACAATTCTACCTTCCGGGGCTCTCCTTTGTCGATGACCGGCTATGGTATATTGGAAAGCATTCTCCATAGGCCACAGTGAATTCCTTTCCTTTTGTGGAAGGGGCCCTCTTATTTTGAGGTGATACTCATGAGACGCACCATTGTTCCCCAAAACTGCCCCGCCCCGGTGAAGGCCCAGTCCGAGGCCATCGAAACGGAACATTTCGTATTCTTCTCCGGCCAGATGCCGACGGATTACGCCGCTGGCCTCGCCCCTGAGACAGTGGTTCCCGACGAGGTATCCCTTTGCGGCCCGCCCTCCATGGTCAGGCAAACGCGCTACATGCTCCAGCGGATGGAGAAGGTGCTCGAGAGCGGCGGCGTGGGATTCGAGGATCTGGTGCGGATCGAGCAATTCATCATCGGCCGCGATCAGGCACCGTGGTATTCATCGGCCCGGCAAAGCGTGATGACAAAAGGGCATCCGACAAGCACGCGGGTGTGCGCGAAAGCCCTGGAGGTTCCGGGTGCCCTAATCGCCTGCGACGGTTTTGCGCTGAATCCCCGCTCGCCGTGGACCAAGGAAACCCACGACATGGATTTTGTGCCCGGGTCCCTCACGGGGTATCCAGCGGCCCAATCGGCTGGGCCGTTTGTCCTGATGCCGGGGATGATCGCCACCGACTACGAGACGGGCATCCATCCCGATGCCCGGGTCGACCCCATTTTCTGGCATCAATCCGCGATCAAGCGGCAGACGGAATATATCGTCAACACCAAGGAGAAGATTCTGGGTGAGTTGGGAATGTCGCTCAAGGATATCGTCCAGGTGTCGGTATATCTCTCCCACATGGAGGATCTGCCCGCTTTCGACTACGTCTGGGAGTCGTATTTCCCCGACGACCCCCCCGCCAGAGTCATCATCCCCTGTGATGAGCTGGCAATTCTCGGCTCGCGTATAGAAATAAGCTCCATCTCCCTCCGGCTGGACGGTGGTCTCAAGCGGCAAACCATCATGTCGGATTCCGTGCCGAAGCCTCTCTTTCATGAGCCGCACGCCGTCAAGACCGGGCCATACCTTTGGCTCTCGACCCAGATGGCCGCCGACGAGGGCGGTCTTGCAAGGGAGGCCAGAGTCAATCCGTCCCTTCCCTGGTACGGCT
>DNYS01000156.1:0-501 GCA_003506735.1 Nitrospinota bacterium | reverse complement strand
CCCTGGTACGGCTCGCCCATTAAGTTACAGACCCGCTATCTCCTCAAGAATGCGGACGCCATCTGCCGGGAGGCCGGGGGAAGCCTTGCCGATGTGGTGAGGAGCCAGACGGTCTTTCTCGATATGGCGGATTTGCACGGCTCCTTCGAGGTCTGGGAAGAATCGTTCCCCGGCGGGGCGCCCGTTAACTTGAGCGCCGAGGTAAGCGGACCGATGCCGGTTCCGGGATGCCGGATATTGGCGTCCCTGGCCGCATATATCCCCGATTGACGAGAAGGGCGTATTTTTGCGCTCAAGGAAGTTAAGATGCCGAGAATATACCTCGAAGGAAACGCCAGACAGATTGAACGGTCTTTTTCGCCGGCCGTCATTACCAGCGGAGGGCGGCAGGTCTGGCTCGCGGGCGTGGGCAGGACCGTGGATGGGACGGGAAATCAGCTTCATGGCGATTTCGACGCACAAGTCCGCGCTTCTTTTCGCGCCATCGGGGAAGTCCTGGGG
>DNYS01000157.1 GCA_003506735.1 Nitrospinota bacterium | reverse complement strand
CCGGAAGGAGATAGTAGTGCAGGGGGATGCGCTGGCGCACCTCCTCCTTCTCCTTATATACGAGCATGCTCGCGCCGGCCATGATGGCCACCGTGCCAAAGCCCACCGAAAACGACATCCGCTCGCCCAGAAGGCCCACCGCCATGGCGGCGGACCAGACCATTACGGTTTGACTCACAACCGTGGACCTGGCCAAACCCGCGATCCGGATGCTGTAAAAAAAAAGGTAGCGCCCGCAACCCGCGCCGAAAAAACCCACCGCCAAGAACCAGAACACCCCGGTGAGGGGGATGCGCTCCAGGCCGCCTTCCATCCAGTAAAACGCCCAGCCCATGGTGGTGGTGATGATTCCCATGAGCAGGCTGGCGGCGTAGGCGCTCATGCGCGAGACGGCGTATCGCTGCATGTTGCGGGCGAATGAAATGAGGGTTGCCGAAAATAACGCCAAGAGATTGGGATGAATAAAATCGAGCAATCGAATCTCCAAGGACCTGCCGAAATTTCAAAAAACCGGCGCGCCGGCGGATGTCCTCAATACCGGATCGCCTCGCACAGCCCGCCGTCCACGCCGATGGATTCTCCCGTCACGAATCCGGCAAGGTCGGACACCAGGAACAGGACCACCTTGCCGCAGTCATCCGGGGTGCCGAGCCGGCCCATCGGGACAGAGGCCGCCCGTTCGGCCTGGACTTCCTCAAAACTCTTCCCNNTCCATGCGCGGGGTGAACGTGGAGCCCGGGGAGATGAGATTCACCCGGATGCCGTCCGGCGCGAGACGGCGGGCGAGGTGGTGTTTGTAGGCCGCGAGGCCGGCGTTCGGGACGCAGCCGGAGCCATGAAACTCCGAGGTATGGCGCTGATTCGAGCCTCCCGTAAAGACGATGCTGCCCCCGCCCCGGGAGCGGATGTGCGGGATGGCGGCCCGGGTCAGGCGGATGGCGGCACGAAGTTTCAGGTCGATGGCCATGTCCAGATCATCGTCTGATGTGTCGGTCGGGTCGGAGCGTCGGCTCACCCCGGCCACGTTCACGAGGATGTCGAGGCCCCCGAACCGCTGGACGGTTTGCTCCACCGCCCACTCGCTTTTTCCCGGCTCGGTGAGGTCCGCCGCGAGGACCTCGGCCGTTCCGCCCTCGGAGCGGATCGCCGCTTGCGCCTCATTGAGCAGGTCCTTGTTGCGCGCCACGAGGGCCACCGACGCCCCCGCCCGGCCCAGCCATTCGGCGCAGCCTCGCCCGATGCCCTGGCTCGCCCCTGTCACAAGGGCGGATTTTCCGCTCAGATCGATAGATATCATCCCGGTTCTCTCCTCTTCCGATTTATCGGAGTATCGGCGTTGCATGGGGTTGGAATTGTGCGATACGGACATTCTCCCCCGCCGGGTCCGAAAATCCAAACGGGAAAACCGCCCCGCTGCCGGGAGGGAGTCCCCAACGCCAGTTCGGGAGGCGCGGCGGCGGGCGCGGCGAACACGGAATCGCAGACCGGGCTCGAAAAAAAATCGTCCGGGGGTGCATCGCGGACTCCGCGGCGGCCGGTTCCTGAAAATGCCCGCCGAGTTCATCATGACCCATTTATCACGACCCACTCGGCGCGGAAAATCCCCGGCAAACGAGCTATTTCGCCTCGCTCTAGCCCTTGAGCGTGGACCGGAATTTCCGGAAATTGACATAATCTATTATTATACAAATAGATACTCCATTTACGATTCTCCTAAAAAAAAGAATTTTTGTGCGTCTTTTTTTGTTAATATTATTATACGTTTCATGATTTTAAGGAATGAATCGCCCGGCGGAATCCCATAAACCTGTTGCTTCCTGGGAGGGGGAAGAGTCGGAAGATATCGTTGCGGAATGAGCCAGTATTTTGAAGTTTCAGCTAGAGGAGTTCGTAAATGAGTGCGAAAATCGTTTGGCTGGTCATATTCGTGGCGCTCTATTGGTCCTACTGTATTTTCTGGGGCCTCAAGTCGGCGCGAATGGCAAAAACCGCGAGCGACTACTTTATCGCTGGCCGGACACTGTCCCTATGGGTGTTCGTCCTTGCGGCGACGGCCACCTCGTTTTCCGGATGGACGTTCATGGGCCACCCGGGCCTTGTCTACCGGGACGGGTTCCAGTACGCCTACGCTTCCTTTTACACCATCACCATTCCCTTCACCGGGGTGATGTTCCTGAAACGCCAATGGATGCTCGGCAAGCGTTTCGGCTACGTCACGCCCGGGGAGATGTTCGCCGACTACTTCCAGGGCGACGCCATCCGAATTTTGACGGTGATCGTGGCCCTGCTCTTCTCCATCCCCTACCTGGGCGTCCAGCTCGGAGCTTCGGGATTCCTGTTCAACGTCCTGACCGAAGGGGCGCTTTCGGTTAACGTCGGAATGTGGTTGCTATCGAATGTCGTGTTCGTCTACGTCGCCGCCGGCGGTCTCCGCGCGGTGGCCTACGTGGACACCCTCCAGTGCATCCTCCTGGCGCTGGGCATCGTCATCACGGGCTTCATCGCCCTCAACTTCGCCGGCGGCTGGGGCGCCTTGAACGAGGGACTGGGCAAACTGGCGGCCTCCGATGTCGGCAAGTGGGGAACCACCAAGGGCTACGGAGGCGGCGACTACAACGCCTACTTCGCGATTCCGGGCGTGATTCAGTTCACGGCCGGCCTGGGCAAACAGACTCCCGTCGGCGGGCTTTGGACGGGCGTCATGATCCTGACCTACATGTTCGCGCTGATGGGC
>DNYS01000100.1:16252-19022 GCA_003506735.1 Nitrospinota bacterium | reverse complement strand
TTTGCGGAGAACATGTCACCTACAATGTATCGGGGGGCGCCCGACGCGCCCCTCAGCCGCCCGCGCTCCGGCCCCCGTCCACGATGATGTGCTGGCCGGTGAGGTAATCCGAGGCCGGGGAGCACAGGAACACCGCCGCCCCGGCGACGTCCCCGGGCTCTCCCGCGCGGCCCGCCGGGGTGCGGGCAAGGACGGCCTCCATCTTTTGGGGGTCGGCGTACAGCCCTTCGGTCAGGGGCGTCCGGGTGAGCTGGGGGCCCAGCGCGTTGACCTGGATATTGTGGGGCGCCCATTCGACGGCCAGCGCCCGCGTCATGGCGACAACCGCGCCCTTGGCCGCGATGTAGGGGGCCTGATTGGGCACGGCGCGCTCGGCCAGAAACGAGGTGACGAAAAGAATCTTCCCGCCGCCGCGCCCGATCATGGCCCGGGCCGCCTCCTGGGCGCAGGAGAACGCCCCCCGGACATGGACGCCGAGGAGTTCATCGAGCTCTCCGGCCGTGAATTCGAGCGCCGGCTTCACGATGAGGCGGCCCGCGCACGTCACCATGGCATCGAGCCGCCCGTGCTCTTTGGCGACCGCCGCCGCCATCGCGGCCACCTCACCTGGCACGGAGACATCGCAAGGCGCAAACGAGGCCGAAAGACCCTCGCCGCAAAGGGCATGGGCCGCCTCCTCGCCCGTTTCGCGCGATCGGCTCGATAGCACCACCAGCGCACCGGCATTGGCCAGCGCGCGCGCGATGGCCAGCCCGATTCCGGTGGCGCCGCCGGTGACGACGGCCACGCGGTCTTCCATGGAGAATGGGTTCATGCCGGGATCCTCTTCATTTCCGTGTGGCGAATGGAGGCAAGGGACCTAATGAGGCTCTTGAAGAATTTCGACGAGGTTACCGTCCGGGTCCCGGAAATAGCCCACCTTCCGCCCGGTGGGAGTGGTCACGGGCGCATCGGTCGAGAAGGGATATCCTGCCTCCTGGATTTTCGAGAACACCTCGGCGGCATCCTCGACCCGGAAGCAGAAATGGGTGATTCCCAAATCGTTGGCCATGAGGCGGGCCTTGTCCTCGCCCCCGGGCTGGATGAACTCCATCAGTTCGAGAATATCGTCCCCCACCTTGAGGTGGACGATGCGGAATTTGGGCTCTTTCAGTTCGAGGAGTTTCTCGATCATCTCCCCCTCGAAGATCATGTCCTGGACCTTCTCCAGGCCCAGAAGCTCCTGATAAAGCGAAAGGGATCTTTCCATGTCGCTCACGCAAATGCATGGATGATGAATGCCGTGGATCACCGCGCTGCCTCCTCGTTTGGCGCCCCTGCCCTGCCGCTGCGAAGCGGGGGCCGGGACGCTGGCTGAACTTTTAGAGAGTGTGCGAGGCCTCCCGCGTGAATCGTTCGAGGGCTTCGCGCGCCGGGGGGCCGAATCCCTCGAACATTTCGATAGTCGCTTTCTTGCTGCCCTCCACGGCGGGCTGATCGAACGGGCTGACCTCCCGCAATAGGCCCCCGTATACCGCCGCCCACTGCCACAGGGCGATGGCGGACGCCACATCCCCAGCTCCAAGGCCATCGAGGGTGAGCGTCATCTGCGGCGTACCGCGGCGATCGGCCTCGGCCGCGACGCCGGCGTGTTCGAGATCGAGGAAATCCGCCGCCGAAACCTCGCCCCGGAGAGGCATATCGTTTTCGTGGGATTGGACGCGGACGCTCAGGGCCGCCATGTTCCGGCGCCCGCCGAAGTAGCGCTGATTCGTGTGGTGCTGACTTTCGGGAGCTTGGGCAAAAAGGACGGTCTGGCCTTTTCCCGATTTGCAGTAGCTCTCGTGCACCAGCTGGACGATGAGTTCTCCAAGCCCCGAGAGCGCCTTGCAATAGACGGGGAGGAACAATTCGGTGTAGCCACCCAGTTCGGCGCGCCACAGCTCCAAGGCCAGCGCCTTGGCCATATTCCCAGCGGGCGAAACCGATGGAGCCAGCCGCGAATGCGCCTCCTCGAAAGCGGCGTTCACCGCCCGCGCCGCATCGGCGCCGCCCAGCGCCAGCGAGAGCGGGAGGAGGGCGTTGTTCTGGCCCGCCGTGAACCGCCCACCCACCTCTTCGGGGTGGGGAAACCGATCGAACCCCTTTTCCTCCGCCAGCGCCGTTAGCTTGCTCGGGCCGGGGCCGATTACGGCCAGCACCGGATAGCCCCGTTCGGCGAGGAGGCGGGTTTCCTGGACCACGTTTTCCGTATCGCCCGACTTGCTCACGGAAACGACCAGCGTATTCGCCGGGCTGAACCGGCCCCCGCCCGCCGCAAGCTCTCCAAACAGGCCGCTCGGGTCGGTCCCGTCCAGAAGGTGAAGCTCCCTTGCTGCTCCGCCTCCGGCCAGCGCCCCGTACAGCGCCCAAACATTCCGGATCGAGCCGCCGTTGCCAACGACGACGATGTGCGCCTTCCTCTCGGCCAGGGCCAGCCTGGCTTCGATTTCGGCGAAATCCGGGCGCACACCCGCGAAGGCCGGGAGTGGCCGCCCGCCCAGATACCGGCCAATGGCTTCCGAGCAGGCAGCCGGATCGCCCAGCAGCGCCCTGCCCCTATCCATCATTTGGGCGCTATCGCCGATTTCTTCTCCCAGCGCGGCGCTCCAGCCCTTGGTGTAGAGATAAAGTCCCACTTCAAGCCACTCCCGAGCCCGGTTCTCCTAAGCCCTCAGGCGCCAAAGGCGCAATCGCGAAATGGGCCGCAAATGAAGTCCGCACGATGGGGATGAGCCCCGCCTCGGGTGGA
>DNYS01000100.1:13698-16081 GCA_003506735.1 Nitrospinota bacterium | reverse complement strand
AAATTCGACGGTGCGCGGCGGAGGAGCCTATCGATCTCGCGGAGGTAGGCCTCGCCATGGTTTCCATGGGCGGCGGCCCCAGCCCCCGCGCCATATTTTATCGCTTTACTGCGAAAGAAGAACCTCCCCCCCCTTCACCGCCCGGAGCTTGTCCAGGCTTTCGAGGGTCTGGCGAATATCCTCGTAGATGGGGAGCGCGCCCGGCCCAGGCACGACATCGCCGCACATCAGAGCGCCCTCGCCTGGAAGAAAAAGAGAAATACTCCCCGGCGAGTGGCCCGGGGTGTGAAGGACCTCTACCCGGACGCCCCCTCCCAGGGTTTGGTATCGGGCGAATCCCCCTCTTCGAGCAGGTCACTCACCTCCACCGGCCCCGATGTATTTTGCTCGCGCATTTTCCGGCCGGGCGAATCCGCTCCTGATATTCCAGGTTTTCGATGATCTTCCGATCCAGCGAGTACGCGAAAAATTTGGGCTCCGCCCTCTCGGCGAAAATGCCGTTTCCGCCCGCATGGCCGAAGTGGCCGTGGGTGTTGATAACGTACTCAATCTCCTCGGGGCGGCGGTCCAGCGATTCGATATACGAAAAAATCGCGTCGGCGCTCGATTTGACCCCGGCATCCACGACAGGCAGCCCGTCGGCTTCGATAACATAGGCGGAGACCCAAGCGCGGAATTATCGCGCCCGAGTCCATCTCAATCTCGAAATGAAGCTAGAGAGAGTGGACGTGCTCCGTTACGCGCATTCTGGTTCCTCGCGGCCGGGACGGTGACTGCACGTGAAGACCAGGCCGGGGGCGATCAGGACGCGGATAATGCGGTGTCCGCGCCTCGTTCGAATTGGCCCGCCATCTCGGCGGCGCAACCTTCGAGATCGTCACCGCCATGGCCAATGTCATCAGCGATAACTCGGGGGACGCCTGGAGATCACGACATCTTTGACCGGATGCTCCACAGCCAACGTACGGGTTCTTCAGAAAAAGGACAAGAACCAGCCTTTCCGGATGGGCATGGCGAACAGCCCCGCCGTTTATTGGGGCCACAACACCAAAAACTATTTCAAGAAAAAACGAGACATCCTGGCACTGACGGCGCCCTACCCCCTGACCGCCGATTACCTCACCTTCAAGTAGAGCGGCATCAAAAAGTGGGCCGACCTGCCGGGGAAGCGTTTCGTGGTCAGCGACCGGGGCGGCTCCATTTTCATCGTCACTCAGAACCTTTTGCGCTACAGCGGGAAGTTTGAAAAGGTGAAGCGGGATTTTTTTCGCCTCCGCAAAATGCCGCCGCGCTTAAGGACCGCCAGCGGAACGCTGGGTTTTCGTTCATGAATGCCTACCTCTTAATACCGGTCTACATAGATTTGATGCGCACTCAAAAGGGCAAACTTCACTTCTTCGGCCCGGACGAGGTGACGATCAAAAAAAAATGGAAACGGGAGGCCCTGAACCGTTCACGATATCGTGCCCGCCGGCTCCATGCCCGGGCAGAAAAGACCTATCGTCAATTGGGCCAGAAGTGGCCCCTCATAGCCATATGCGAAATGAGGAATGAAAATGCTTGCCTGGTTGTGAAGACCCTGATAGAGAACCACAAGCAGATTCCTCGCCCCCAACCCATCGGGAAGGAAAGCAATCCTCAAAACGCCCTGAAGGGCGTTGGCCAGCTAAAATTTCACACGGGAGAGTTCGCTACAGGAGCGAAAATGGCCGAATGTAGCCTCTTAATCAAATCACCAATAAATGCCCTTCGCTCCGGCGGGGGGCGTTTTTTGTGTCTTTTCCCTCCCTCCGGCTATTCGCAAAACCGGGCATTGGATATGAAGTGTTGTCACCGCCGCCCCGCGAATAAAAGCACACGACCCCAACCTTCATCGGGCCATCGCTGGTTATCGAATGAAGGAAAATAACATCTCCTTGAATAATTCCCCCTCAACAAAATCGAAAATGAACCGGCAGAAATCGCCCTCGCATTTATTGAACAAAATAATTCTCGACCGATCCGTGGAAATATTTTGCCATTTTTTTCATGTTCAATGCTGCAAAAATTAATAATCAAAGCCCGTTTTTTTATTTTCTTTTTTCAGTAAAAATAAAAAAATGAGAAATTGTTTAAAATAACGCTTGACCTATCGAAACACATATGGAATAAATTTCCTAGCATGAATATGTTTTATGCGATTGTAGGTATATGAAACATCTTTTGATGCGTCGGCTCCATGATGTCGCTTGCTTCGCCGATGTAACGCGCTTCCATCGCGCGCCTGACCGCCCGGCCGGGAGAACGTTGTATGGCAACAAAGAAGAAAGCCAAGAAGAAAGCAGCAAAGAAAAAAACAGCGAAGAGGAAAGTGACCAAGAAGAAGGTGACCAAGAAGAAGGCC
>DNYS01000100.1:11536-13557 GCA_003506735.1 Nitrospinota bacterium | reverse complement strand
AGAAGAAGGCCAAGAAAAAAGCCAAAAGGAAAAGGTAAAATCTCCTAATCGATTCAAGAGCAAGCGACTTGACAAAGGGGCCCTGTCGAAAGATGGGGCTCCTTTTTTGACAATAAATCGCCCCTCTTCGGCCCTTCGGAGACCTCCCCCTTTCCCTAGCCTGTCCGGCTGGGGTATAAATCCGTCCCGGGACAGGCAGCCGATATGATTCAATAGGATGGCATTGAAGAGCCCATGGGAAATACGACTAAATAAGGGGATTTGCCGTGGATGCACGGACACTGACCTATACCGCTTTTTCCGTAATAGGATTTGGAATTTGGGGGTTTTTGATGAATCTGGGCCAAGAGCGCCTGGGGGCGCTTTCCCACCTGACGGCCATGGGACTCATCGTGGCCATCATCGTGGTCATGGGTCTTTCCGGGGGCCTGCTCCCCCTCCCCGAATTCAACCCACATCTGTGGCTTCCGCTGGGAGCGGCTCTGGCCACAATGGCGGCCATGTTGTTCCTCACATTGGCATTAGGTGCTTCAGGCGGGAACACTGCGGCGGTGGTCGCCCTTTCCGCCCTATATCCCGGAATCACGGCCATTTTGGGCGCCATATTTCTGGGAGAAGGGTTTTCTCTCGCCAAAATCGCCGGCCTGTGCTGCGCAGCGGCCGCAGCCTACCTTTTCACCCGATAGCGGGATACCCGACTGCATGGCATCGAAACGCGGCTACCGAATCGGCATAGACACGGGCGGCACATTCACCGATGTGGTATGCGTTCGCGCCGACACCGGAGAGGTTTTCACGACCAAAACGCCGACGACACCCACCGACTACAGCGAAGGGCTTATCGAGGGCATCCGAAAAATCATGTCGGAGGTGAAAATCCGGCCTCATCAGGTGATCGGCGTCTACCACGGTACGACGGTCGCCACCAACGCAATTCTGGAGCGAAGATTCGAAAATTTGGGGCTGGTCCTCACCAAGGGCTTTCGCCACTTGCTCGAACTCGGGCGTGCGTCCCAAATTGCCGGCAACCGGAACAGAGGCCATTTTGCGTCGGCCCTCTTGGAGCGGCCACCGGAGGCGCTGGTTCCCCCGGAGCGGATTTGCGAGGCCGACGAGCGAGTTTCCGCCTCGGGCGATGTGCTGCGGCCCTTGAGCAAGGATGAAGCCGCCGAAAAAGCGCGGTGGTTCCGCGATCGGGGCATCGGAGCCGTCGGCATATGCCTCTTGCATTCCTACGCCAACCCGGTGCACGAGAAAATCCTATTGGACGCGTTCCACCGGGAATTTCCCGAATGCTTCGCCAGCATTTCGAGCGAGGTGATTCCAGAGCCGGGAGAGTACGAACGCGCCGTTACCACCCTCCTCGATGCTTCCATCAAACCGCGCATCAAAGCCTATCTGGAGAAAAGCTCGGGGCGTATCGAGGAATTCATCGGAGAGGTCCCTTTTCTCGTCATGAAGAGCAACGGGGGAGTCTCCACCGCTCGGGAGGTGGCGAAAAAACCGATCAGCACCGTCCTTTCGGGTCCGGCGGCGGGCGCCCTTTCGGCCGCTTATTTGGGAAAACTGTCCGGCCACCAGCGCCTCATCACCCTCGACGGAGGGGGAACCTCGACCGACATCGCGGTGATCGAAAACGGAGAGGTCAAGCGCGGCACGCGCCATCAGCTCGATGAGTTCACGCTCAGGCTGCCCATGTTGAATGTCGTAACAACCGGAACGGGAGGCGGCTCCATCGCCTGGCAGAGCCCGGAGGGAAGGCTCCACGTGGGGCCCCGCAGCGCGGGCGCCGATCCTGGGCCGGTTTGCTACGGACTCGGAGGAGAGGAACCCACCCTGACGGACGCCAACCTCGTTCTGGCGCGCAGCCCGCTCCATCTGGCCGGTGGCGAAGTTAAGCTTAAAAAGGCACTCGCCATGCGCGCCATGCGCCAACTCGCCCGCCCGTTTGGACTCGACCCGTTGGAGATGGCCTCCGGCGTGGTCGAAATCGCCGCCTGGAACCAAGCACATGCCATCCG
>DNYS01000100.1:0-11454 GCA_003506735.1 Nitrospinota bacterium | reverse complement strand
CATCCGGCGCGCCACCGTCCAGCGGGGAATTTCTCCCCGCGACTACGCCCTGATGGCCTTCGGCGGCTCGGGTCCACTCACGGCTGGCATCGTGGCCGATCTTCTGGGCATCGAGACGGTTATTGTCCCCCCTTTCGCGGGGATGACGAGCGCATTCGGCCTGGAGGTGGTGGACATTGTGAATGACCACGGGGCCCCTCATTTCCAGAGCGAAGAGAAACCGGACACCGAATCGCTGGGCGACGCTTTCGAGATCCTGGAACAAAAGGCAAATGAAGACCTCTTGATCGAGGGAATTCCCCTCCACCGCCGAGTGCTCCGGCGAACAGTCGATGTCCGCTACCAAGGAGAGGCCTACGAACTCGAAGTGGATTTCCCATCGGGCTACATCTCGCCCCGGTCCGTCGCCGAGGTGATAGAACGGTTCCATCTCCTGTACCGCCAGCGCTTTACCCACAACTACAAGGACAAGCGCCCGGCAGAGATCGTCCATCTTCGCGTCACCGGTGTAGGCCTGACCAAGCCCCCCAATTTGCCTCTCCTCCCCGCCGGGGACGAAAGCGCCGAGGATGCATATAAAGGTGCGCGGCTGGTCTGGTTCGCCGAAACCGGAGGTTTCCACGACACTCCCATTTACTACCGCGAGCGCCTAATGGATGGAAACCTGATCCCGGGCCCCGCGGTGGTGGAGAGTTTCGGGAGCACCTCCGTGATCCTCCCCAAACAGGAAGCCCGTGTGGATCGCTACGGCAATTTGGTCGTGCGCTTCCGGACGGAAATGGCCGAGCGCACTGCGCGGGCGGGTCGCGCGACCGGGCTGCATGGCGTGGGAGCCCATTTCGAATGAACGTGAATCCTGTCGTCAGCGAAATCGTCTCGGGCGCCCTTCGCTCGCTTGAGGAAGAGGTCGAGGACCTTCTGGCCCGGATCTGGCGGAGCCCCGCCCTCCGGGACACGCGGGATTTTTCGGTCTCGCTCTACGACCGCTTCGGAAGGGCGCTCACGGGAAGGGTTCTCGGCGCGGGGCCGGGCCCCATCCTTGAAGCGTTCGGCCCTGCCGCCTTGGCCCCGGGCGATGTCTTTGTCCATAACGATCCTTACCTCCCCCCGGCAGGGCTGGGAGAGGTGGCCGAGGTGTGCCTAACCCAGCCCCTTTTCGTTGAGGATCGTCTGATTGCCTTCCTCCAGGTACGGGCACGGCACGATGACCTGGGCGGGTTGCTCCCGGGAGGGGGCGCGGCCGGCGCCTCGGAGAGCTATCACGAGGGCCTCCTCATCCCCCCGGTGCGGATTGCCCGCCGGGACAAGCGGGTGGAGGACATCCAGACCCTTCTCCTTCGGAACAGTCGTTTCCCCGAAACTCTTCGGAGCGATTTCGATGCCCAAATCGGAGCGCTCCAGGTGGGCTCGCTCCGGATTCGCGAACTGATCGGGCGCTACGGCTCCGAGCAACTCACGGCCTGCTTTGCCGACCTTTTGCGCGAATGCGAGGTGGCCTTTAAAGAAGAGCTTTTGCCGAAAATTCCCGAGAAAATGTACCAAGTCGAAACCCAGGTGGAAACGGACGGTTTCGGAGGCCCGCACCGACTGAGCGTGGCCCTATGGAGGGAGGGAGAGCGCCTGGTGGTGGATTTGAGCGGCGCCGGTCCCCAGGCCAAGGGACCCATCAATTGCCCCTTGGATGGGGAGGGGAAAATCTCCTTCGCCCGGCTGATTTCTCCCCTTCTCCTCCTTCTGGCCGACGATCCCGCGCGCATGAGGGGAATCCTGGTGAACGACGGGGCCTGCCGGGCCATTGATATTCGCCTGCCTGGCCCGGCTACCCTGCTGACCCCCCAATTTCCGGCCCCCACCGGCCTCCGCGCCCTGACGATGGGCCGCCTTCTATCTGCCTTCTCGGAAGCCCTGTTTTCAGCGACGGGAGGAAATTTCCCGGCGGGATTCGAAAATATGCGGCTTTTAAGCCTTTGGGGCGGGGCGGATGGAGACACCTCTTTTTTGTTCCGCGAATCGCTCGGGGCCGGGAGCGGTGCAGCCCCTCACCTCGACGGCGTTCCGGCCGTACCCCCCATCGGGGGAAACGGCGGAATGCCTATCGAAGTGCTCGAGGCCCGCTATCCCATTCGTATCGAATCGGCCGGGCTGGTTCCGGACTCGGGTGGCGCCGGCGAGTACAGGGGCGGCTCCGGGGCCTTCCGGGAATACCGCTTGATGGCCGCTGGAACCGTATCGAGCGCCGCCGGTGCGGGCGCTTCTGGCCCATTCGGCGGAAACGGGGGTAGCCCCGGCGGAGCTTTCCGAATCACATTGGCCGGAATGTCAGGGAAACCCCGAAATATACCGCCCCTCACTGCGGCCCAGGCATTCGAGCCCGGCGATGTGATTCGGGTGGATACGCCTGGCGGCGGCGGATGGGGCTCCCCAGCGGGACGCGAGCCAGCGGCCGTCCGCCGGGACGTGGTGCGCGGTCTCGTCTCCAGACAGGCGGCGAAAAATGTGTACGCCGTTTCCTTGGGCCATGCGCCGGATTACCCTCTGAACGAGGAGGAGACGGCTAATCTCCGCAAAAGAAAATATCGCCAGGAGAAGAAATAGAAAACCCTGCCCACGGCACGGCGCCCCAATTCCCTCGGGGGACCTATGGCCGCCTGTCTTGACGCTTTTATTAAGAGGGAGTATTCCCATTTCTCATAGAGGTATTCGGTCTACATTCAACCTTCCTTGCCCTACCGGAGGCCCCGGCATCGTGTACAGGAAATATTCGGCACCGTTTCTTTTCTGCTCTCTCTTGATCCTATGGGGGTGCGGGGCCGGAATCGTTAAAAAGGTGCCCCTCTCCCTCCGATACATCCCCTCGAAGCGGGCCGAATTCCGCGCCATGCCGGAGATCAAATCCATCGGACTCGGAATATTCAAGGATGCCCGGTCCGGGAGGCCCTCGGGCGTGGTGGGCGAGCGGATGCACATGAACAGCGATATCGACCGATTTTTACCGAAAATGGGCGTCTCCGCCGCAGTCTCCAATATCGTCCGCGGCTATTTCATCAAGCGAAATATCCGAACCCTGAAATCAAAATGGGACGGGAATGAAAACACCGTGCGGGGGAATCCGGGCGATCTGCTTATTTCGGCCCGGATCCTGGGGCTATGGTTTTCGGCCCGCGATTCGTTCACCATGGCCAAGGCATCGAGCATCTTTCGCCTCGAGTTGAAAGTGGGCTCCCCGACAAGCGGACACGTCATCACCAAAACCATCCAGCTCGAGCCCACGATGAGAAGAAATATTTTCTGGGAACCCGGCGACGTAGAAAATTGGCTCAGCCATACCATTTCGGAGGCGCTCGATCGAATTCTGCCCGATCTTCAACGGCGGCTTGCCGGATGACCGCCTGTTGGCCACCGTACGACTCTAGGGAGGGCGGCCATGAATGGACGCTCATGATGGTTTCTGTAGAATTCAGATTCTGTCGGCCCTTCCTTAAATTCAAAACGAATGCGTAGCCATCCTGCAGAGCGATTCGATTTTATCTGATCGTAAATAAGAAGAGGGGAGATCCAATTCAATGACAATTCAAGTGGGCATCAACGGTTTTGGTCGAATCGGACGCAATCTATTTCGCGCGGCGATGGACGATCCGGACATTCATTTCGTCGCGGTTAACGACCTGACCGATCCCAAAACCCTGGCCCATCTTCTTAAATACGATTCGGTCCACGGACGTTTTCCCGGCAAGGTGGAGGCTGGCGAGAGTGAAATCTCCGTTAACGGAAAGCTAATCAAGGTGCTCTCCGAACGCGATCCGGCGAATTTACCCTGGGGGGATCTGGGCGTTCAGGTGGTTGTGGAAAGCACTGGCCTCTTCACCAAGCGCCCCGACGCCGAAAAACATCTCAAAGCGGGCGCCAGCAAGGTCATCATATCGGCCCCGGCCACCGATGAGGACATCACGATCGTGTTGGGCGTGAACGACGACAAATACGACCCGGACAAACACAACATTATCTCCAACGCAAGCTGCACGACGAATTGCCTCGCGCCGGTGGCCAAGGTTCTACATGAAAGCTTCCAGATAAAGCGGGGGCTCATGACGACGACCCATGCTTACACCAACGATCAGAAAATCCTCGATCTCCCCCACGGCGATTTGCGCCGGGCGCGGGCAGCGGCGGTGAGTCTGATTCCCACATCCACCGGCGCGGCCAAGGCCGTCTCCCTCGTACTGCCCGAACTCAAGGGCCGGCTCGACGGCATGGCCATCCGGGTGCCCATCCAAGATGTCTCGGTGGTAGACCTGGTGGCCGAGGTGGAAAAGGACGTGACCGTAGAGGAAGTGAACAACGCCCTGAGGAATGCGGCCGAAGGCCCCCTCAAAGGGATTCTCGAAGTCACCGACGAACCTTTGGTGTCGGTTGATTTCCTGGGAAGTCCGGCATCCTCGACCATCGACGCCCTTTCCACCAAGGTCCTGGGAAAGAAAATGGTGAAGGTAATTTCGTGGTACGACAACGAGTGGGGATTCTCCTGCCGGATGGTGGACCTCATCAAAAAAGTGGGCGCAAGCCTCTAGACACCTCAAAGGGTCGAGCCACCTCGGGGGACGGGAGAAACATGAGCAACCTCATGAGTGCCATCGAGCACGGAACGTCGAAGCTCGGAATCGAGGACATCGAAGTATCGGGCAAGCGCGTTTTTCTGAGGGTGGACTTCAACGTCCCTCTCGACGATCAAAGCAATCTCACCGACGACACGCGCATCCGCTCCGTACTCCCGACCATCAACTACCTCCTCGATGAAAACGCGCGCGTTATCATCGGCGCCCATCTCGGACGGCCAAATGGAAAGGCGAACCCAAAGTTTTCTCTCGCCCCGGCGGCGAGGCGCCTGACCCGCTTGTTGGAAAAAGAGTGCCCCCTCGCCCCCGATTGCGTCGGCCCCGAGGTAAAAACCCAGGTCGATGCCATGAAGCCAGGAGAGATTCTCCTCCTCGAAAACCTGCGGTTTCATGAGGGGGAGGGAGCAAACTCGGATACATTCGCCAAGGAACTGGCCTCGCTTGCCGATATATACATCAGCGATGCTTTCGGGAACTCTCACCGCGAACATGCCTCCATGTCGGCCATCACGAAGTATCTCCAACCTGCCGTGGCCGGGTTCGTGATGTTGAAGGAGGTGAACTATCTAACGCGCGCAGTGAACAACCCGATGCGGCCCGTCGTGGCGATTCTAGGGGGAGCCAAGGCCAGCACGAAAATCGGGATCATCGAACGCCTGCTGGGGAAAATGGACAAAATCATCCTCGGCGGTGGAATGGCGGGAACCTTCCACGCGGCCCTGGGCTTCGAGATGGGCAACAGCCTCGTTGAGAACCACATGCTGGAGACGGCTTCTTCCATCATGCAAAAGGCCAAGGAGCTTGGCGTTCATTTTTATTTGCCCTGCGATTATGTCGTTGCCGATAAATTCGAGGCCTCGGCCGAAACCAAGGTCGTTCCTGCCCAGGAAGTTCCCAAGGAGTGGTACGCCCTCGACATCGGACCGGCCAGCACCACCCTCTTCGCCGAAGCGCTCCAGGATGCCAAAACCATCATTTGGAACGGACCGATGGGAGTATTCGAGGTGGACGCTTTTAGCCGCGGAACGTATGCGATGGTCAGCCATGTGGCGAACTCTTTCGCTCTTACCATCGTTGGCGGAGGCGATACGGACGGGGCCGTCTACGCTGCCGGCGAATCGCGCCGAATTTCATACATCAGCACGGGTGGCGGCGCCTTTCTCGAATTGCTCGAAGGCAAAGAGCTTCCCGGCTTGGCTTCCCTGACCGACAAGAAATAACGTTTCACGCCCTTGGCCGCGAAACGGAATATATGAGGATTGCGATGCGCCGGCCCCTGATTTCCGGGAACTGGAAAATGAACACACTGATCGGCGAGGCGCGTTCGCTCGCCAAAGAGGTCGCCGGCGGACTTGCGGAACTGGCTGGCGCCGCCGAGGAGGTGGATGTCCTACTCGGCCCGCCCTATCTCTCCCTGCCCACCGTGGCCGAAACGGTGGCCGGCTCTTCAATTGGAGTGGCGGGGCAGGACTGCTCGCCAGAGGAGGCGGGCGCCTTCACGGGCGAGGTGAGCGCCGCCATGCTCAAGGATGCCGGCGCGACCCACGTGATTCTCGGCCACAGCGAGCGGCGCGAGCTTCTCGGCGAGGGGGATTCCCAGGTGGCCGCCAAGGCTGCCGCCGCCAGCGCATGCGGGCTGACACCCATCATCTGCCTCGGCGAGCCGATTACCACACGCTCGGCGGGAGCCACTCTTGAGCGAATCAGCCACCAGATGGAGCTATCGATTTTCGCCGCCTTCAAGGACCCGCCTGGGGAAATCGTCATCGCCTATGAGCCCGTTTGGGCCATCGGGACCGGCGTGACCGCAACCCCCGAACAGGCCCAGGAGATCCACGCCTTTATCAGAAAACGGCTGGAAGAAACCTACGGGGTGGACTGGGCCGCAAAATCGCGTATCCTGTACGGAGGCAGCATGAAGCCGGGTAACGCTGCCGAACTTTTGGCCCAGCCGGACATCGACGGCGGGCTCATCGGAGGCGCAAGCCTGGCAGTAGACGAATTTTTGGAGATTATCCGAATCGCGCAGGCCGCATAGGCCGTCCCCGCGCCGATTCCACGAAGGAGTTAAAGAGTAAAGACATGAGTATCTTCCTGACTATATTGCACGTCACCGTGGCGATTTCATTGATTTTATTTGTCCTCCTTCAGGCCGGAAAAGGCGCGGGCATCGGCGCCGCGTTCGGCGGGTCGAGCGACACCCTCTTCGGCGCCAGCGGCCCCGCGGGCATTTTGGGGAAGCTGACCACGGCGGCGGCCATCCTTTTCATGATGACCTCGCTGCTGCTTTCCTATGCCGGAGCGCAAAAACAAACCCGCTCGATTGCCATCGAAACCCCTGTCCGCTCAAAAACCAAAAGCAGATCGCCCGCCAAGCCCAGCGCCGCGCCGGCCAAGCCTCAGAAATCCGGGAAATCCGGCTCCTGAGCGACCCGCTGCCGCCCAACGGGAGCCTCGGATGAGCATCAAGCGGCTTCTGATCCTGCTTCCCCTCGCAGTGACCGTCCTGCTCTTGCAGTCCTATTTCTGGGTCCCCACGTTCAGCGACCAGGTGAAGGGCAGCAAGCGCCGCCTCACCCAGTACATCTCGGGCTCCATTGGGGATGCCCAGATACTGAACCCCATCCTCCATTCCGACACCACGAGCGGCGGCATCGTCGATTTGGTGTTCAACGGCCTCATCGACCGCGACAAGAACCTCAAGTTCAGGGGCCGGCTCGCCTTCTCCTGGCGCATTTACGAGGAGGCCTACTTCATCCCGCGCCCCGGCGGGCTCCCGGCCTGGGTATTGGAAGAACGTATCCGGGCGGCGGTAGTGGCGGGGCGACTCCCCTGGGCGGCCAATGTCCGCGCGCTTGGAATCGCCCTTCCCGCTCAAGAGAAAATTTCTATATTTCTCCCCCCGGTCAAAAAAAAGGGCAAGCCCCGGCGCGAGCCGGTGACCATCGCCTATCCCGCGCGCGTGAAAATTAGGCTGAAAAGCGTGGACCAGGATTTTTTCAAAAAGCTGAAAAAACTCCTGGGCCCCGAGGCCTTCGCGGAGGACCCGGCCCCCTACCTGCCGCAGGGTCTCGGCGCGCGCGTCAAAAAAACCGCGCTCGGGCGGGTCAACCTCACCGAGCACAACCCCATCATCGTCTTCAACCTCCGCCGGGGGGTGCGCTTCCACGACGGCCACGAGTTCGACTCGGGCGACGTGCGCTTCACCTATAAATCGATCATGAACCCGCAAAACCTTTCGCCCCGAGTCCCCGATTTCGAACCCATTAAAAGTGTGGAGACGCCTGCTCGCTTCACCGTCAAGGTGACCTACAAACGGCTCTACTCCCCCGCCTTTGGCACCTGGGGGATGGGGATTCTTCCCGAACACCTGCTCAACAAAAAGGCCCTCGCCAAAGAGGCCAAACGCCTTAAGCGCGACCCGAAAAAATTCACCATGCGCGACAGCCGCTTCAACCGGAACCCGGTCGGCACCGGCTCCTTCAAGTTCAAGGAGTGGCAGTCGGACGAGCTCATCCGCCTCGTTCGGAACGAGGACTACTGGGAAGGCCCGCCGAAATACGCCGAGTACATTCTCCGGATCATTCCCGACAAGCTCACGCAGGAGATGGCTTTCTACGCGGGCACGGTGGACAGCTACACAGCGGGGACGCACCAGGTCGAGCGCCTGAGGAAAGACTCGCGATTCCAGGTCTTCTCGGGCCTCTCGTTCGGCTACACCTACATCGGCTACAACATGCGCCGAAAACCCTTCGACGACGTGCGCGTGCGCCGGGCGCTGGGCATGGCGGTGGATACCCGAAAAATCCACAAATATATCTTAAACGGCGAAGCCGAGGACATTACAGGTCCCTTCGTCAAGCAGAGCAAGCACTACAACCGGCTCATCAGGCCCCTGCCATTCGACAAGAAAGGGGCCGAGCGCCTCCTTCACAAGGCCGGATGGAAAAAAGTGAATGGAAAAATGGTCAAGAACGGCAAGCGGCTCGCCTTCATGCTTGTCACCAACAACGGCAATGAGGCCCGAAAAGCCATCTCCCAGGTGGTCCAGGACTCCTGGAAGAAAATCGGCGTCAAAGTAAGTCTCGATCGGGTCGAATGGGCCGTTTTTCTGGAGAAATATATTAATTCCCTCAACTTCGACGCGGTCATCCTCGGCTGGCGGCTGGGACTTGACCCGGATCTGTATCAAATCTGGCACTCAAGCCAGACCAAGCCCCATCAACTTAATTTCGTGGGCTATAAAAACAAGGAAGCGGACGATCTCATCGTCAAAATCCGCCAGGAATACGATTTTCAAAGACAGATCGGATTCGCCCACCGGCTCCACGAGATCATCTACCGCGACCAGCCCTATACGTTTTTATATGTGGGAAAATGGACTGCACTGCTCGACAAGAAAATCGTCGTGGCAGAGGATGCAGACGGAAAGGGCCGTTACCGGAAGATAAAACCCACCTCGACAGGGAGCTACACCTACGACTTTCGCAAGTGGCTGAAACTTCCCTCCGCCCCCCGGTTCGAGGGCTGAGCAATGGCCGCATACATCGTCCGCACAGCCTTCTTCAAGATTGTAACGCTCGTGATCATTTCGATCATCAGCTTTTTAATCATCCACCTCGCGCCGGGCACCCCGAGCCAGATCGACCCGCTTAACCCCCGCTTCCGCAAGGAGGACATCGCCCGCTACCGCGCCGCCTTCGACCTCGATAAACCACTGTGGAAGCAGTACTACCTCTTCTATAAAAAACTCGGCTCGGGAGAGCTCAAAAGCTTCAAGGACAATCAACCCGTTTCGGGAAAAATATGGCGGCGATTCCTGAACAGCCTGCCCCTGTTTATCGTCGGGACAATCCTCACCTGGTGCCTCGCGTTTCCGATGGGCATACCCGCGGCTCTGAACCGGGGAGGCCTCTTCGATCGATCATCCACCTTTTTCTCGTATTTTTTCATATCCTTCCCCGGCTTTTTTCTGGCCTACCTCCTCATTCTCGGTGTCGCCAAGTTTCTCGGGGTGCCCGTCCTGGGAATGCGGACCTTTGGGCAGGAAACCGCGCCTGTCCTGTTCTGGCTTAATGACCGAATTTGGCACATGGTTCTTCCAAGTCTGCTGGGCGCGATTGGAGGCATTGCCTTTCTCTCGCGCTATGTGCGCGTACAAATGATAGAGGTCATCGACTCGGATTTCGTGCGCACCGCGCACGCGAAGGGCCTCGATGAAAACACCGTCCACTACATCCACGCGCTCCGGAACGCGGCGCTTCCCTTCGTCACCATGTTCGGGCTTCTTCTGCCCGCCCTTATCGGCGGCTCGGTCATTATCGAAACCATATTCGCCTGGCCGGGCATGGGCCGGATGGGCTTTGAGGCGATTCTTGCGCGAGATTATCCGATTGTCATCAGCCTGAACTTCTTCGCCGCGATTCTCGTGCTAATCGGTACCTTCATTTCCGACATCCTGCTCGTCCTCGTCGATCCGCGGATTCGCCTATGACCACAAGGACGGAAACGCCTCAGGGAAACGATCTCCCCGAAGAAATTCTCACGCCCTGGCAGCGTATCGGGCGTAACCTCCGCCAAGATCGCTTCGCCATGTGGGGCGCTTTTGTCCTCCTCTTCTTCTTTGCCCTGGCCGTTGCCGGATGGTGGGCAACCGCCGGAGACAACCCCTATTTCAGCCCGAGCACCGTCCGGCTCCCCGACCGCTTCAAGCCGCCGCTATCGAAGGTGAACCTGCAAGCCGTCGCCCCCGGGGAGGTTCCGCCCATGGGCATGTACCTTTTCGGCACCGACGAGCTGGGCCGCGACATATTCGCGCGCATGCTCGAGGGCACCAAAATCGCCATGGCCGTCGGCTTTGTCGCCGTGGGAATTTCGATGATCATCGGGATCTTCATGGGGGGCATCGCGGGGTTCCACGGCAACCGGCAAATCGGACCGGCCTCCCTCCTGGGGGCCATCCTCTTTCCCGTTGCCGGAGGATTTTTATTTGGCGGCCTCTCCCTTTGGTACTTGATTCCGCTCGAGGGCGCCCTCATTTTCACCGGGGCCCTATCGGGCATGTGGTTGGAGTCGTTGCCCCAACTCGGCTTTCTCCAGCGCTATTCTCTCGTTAACGTGGACACCATCTTTATCGTCCTCGTGGACGTCCAGCTTTCGTTCCCGACCTTTTTCCTCATCCTCACGGCCATCGCCATTCTTCCGCCCAGCATCTGGAACATCATGATCGTCATCGGCCTCTTCGGCTGGGTGGGCCCGGCGCGGTTCGTGCGCGGCGAAATTCTATCGCTCAGGGAGCGCCCCTTTATCGAAGCCGCCCGGGCCATTGGGGGGAGCGATATGCGCCTCATCTTCCTTCATCTCGTGCCGAACTCGCTGGCCGCCGTTCTCGTTTCGGCCACCATCGGGGTCCCCTCGGCCATTCTCTCTGAGGCGGGCCTGAGCTTTCTGGGTTTCGGGGTGCCGCCCCCGGACGCCTCTTGGGGGAACATCCTCTCGGACGGGAGATTTTTTCTCTTCGACGCCCCCTGGCTGATGGTCATACCCGGCATCGCCATTCTCATTGTCGTCCTCGCCTTCAACCTCTTCGGCGAGGGGCTCCGGGAAGCCATGAACCCGCGCTCGAAACCCGGATAGACCCGCTCCAGGGTGCCGTGAAGCCTCCTCCCGTAAATACCCCAGGGGAAAATTGACATCAACGGAAGCGGGAGGCTATAAGAACGGGTCGAAAGACACTTGCCCAAGTGGTGGAACTGGTAGACACGCAAGCTTGAGGTGCTTGTGGGGGAAACCCTGTGGAGGTTCGAGTCCTCTCTTGGGCACCAAAAACGACAAAAGGCTG
>DNYS01000039.1:5282-5407 GCA_003506735.1 Nitrospinota bacterium | reverse complement strand
GTTATTCCCTGTTCGGTTTTCGGGATGAAATCCCTGAAGCCCTTTATCTACGGGCGAAACCGGGAGATTTTCGTGAATTTGTCCCTTAAAAATGAAAAAAATCCCTGTATTTTCCCTGTTAAACA
>DNYS01000039.1:2564-5223 GCA_003506735.1 Nitrospinota bacterium | reverse complement strand
AATTTGGCAGAGAAGGGTTCGCGGGAGACTCCGCCCACCACCGATTCGAAATGCGGGAAGATGATCCCCTGTGCCCCATTGTCCAGGTGCACGGTGGAGAGGTGATGATCGAAACCGCACACACGGACGATGGGTGTCACACCCACACCCAAGGCGGCGCGGCAGAGCGCCGTGCTGGTCTCGGTGCTGAACGCGGAATGCTCGGTGTCGATGAACAGATAGTCGAACCCGGCGTTGGCCGCGAAGCGCGCCTGCTCGGTCCCGCCGAACCAGCGGATACCGTAGCCGTAGGTGCACTCCCCCCGTTCAAGCTTTTCCTTCGTGAGGTTCGGATACATGGTTCTCTCCAGGGAAAAACTAATTCGTCTTGCGGGTCATCGAAATGTCTTTTTCGCTCAGCCTGATACACGAGCCTTCGCCCTGGGAGCAATAGGCGGTCTCTCCGGTGCGGGTGTTCACCCGCCAAATCACGTTCCATGTAGGCGTGGAGACGATTTCGTATTGAGGGGTCGAAAAAAATATGGCCAGCGCCACCAAGGCGGCGGCGATGATGATGGCCTGCGGGTAAGTCATTCAAAATCCTCCGAAATTCGGGATTCGTGGGAATATGAGGGCGCGTTGGCGGCCCGTAATTGCCGCAACAGGGGAATCTAAATAAATCTTAACAGAACATCCCCTTGCTACGCCCCATATTTATAGGCTGGAGGCAGCGAATCGTCTAGAGCCAAACACAATTGCCCGTTCGCGAAAATGGTTGCGGTCCGGATCCCCTCCGGTGGGCGCATGAAGCCGCCAAGCATCGGGAAAGGTCCACGGCTAGGCCACCAACGACATGAGTGCCCGGATGTCCGGCTCGTTTTCCAATTGAACGAGCATCGAAAGCACCTTCCCGGAGAGGCCGGAGGAGATCGTTTGGGCGGTGCAATCCATGAATTTGGCATGAACTTCCTCATCCGTCAGAGGCAACGCGGCGTTGCCGCGAGAGATGGTGCCCGTTTTTTGGAGCGTGCGCCCGTCCGTTGTTTTGACGGTCACGGTCGCCGGCCGCGCGGAGCCCGGCGTCCATTCCACGTTTTCGGCCAGGTGGACGTGAACCTTGCTCATCGTCTCCCGCACGCCGGGCTCGTTCACGGCATCGTCGGTGAACGTACTTAAAGTAAGATTCCCGTCCATCAGAATCCGCGACAAGGCGTATTCGCCCGAGAATTTCCCCTGAAGCCCCGTTTGGGGGGTGTGGTAGCTCAAATTCAAAAAATTCGGCTCCATCAGGGCCACGTCAATTTCATCGACGGAGTCCGGGGTGAGGTCCCCCTCGGCGATTAATTCGCGCAGGGCATCGATGGATGGATGGGCCGACATACAGCAGGGATATGGCTTGAGATTGACGCCCGGATCCTCGAAAACGAAGGGAGCGCCGAGGGATTCGGTTATCTCCTCCAGCCGGTAGTTGCCCGCGCCCGCAAAAGCTTCGCAGTACCCGCTTTTTGCCTCCAGAATATCTGTATTGGCGGTGATCCCGGCGGCGGCGAGGCCGGCCGCCCGGACGCCCGACTCGGCGGCGAGGCCGGCATGGAGCGGCTTCGTCATGGTTCCGAAATTGGCGCGCACCCCGGAGGCGTGCGAGGCGGCGATACCGAGGGCAAACCGTGTTTTCTCGGAATCCAGCCCGCGAAGATGGGCCCCCGCCCCCGCCGCCCCCATGGCGCCGAGGGTGCTCGTCGGGTGCCATCCGTTGTCGTAGAGGCCCATGTTCATCCCGCGTCCCAGCTTCGAGGCGACCTCGAAGCCGACGATGAAGGCCTCGATGATGTCCCGCCCCGATGCATTCTGATCCTCCCCCTGCGCCAAGGCGGCGGGAAGAACGGCGACGGTGCCATGTCCCATCAGCGACCAGTTCGAATCATCGAAATCGAGCGCGTGACCGAGCGTGCCGTTGGCCAAAGCCGCCCAGGGCGGCGCGCAGCGCAGGCCGGCGCCAATGACGGTGGCCGAGCCATCTTTCGACATTCCGCGGACGTAGGCCGAGACGTTTTTCGCCACGGGCTCCGCGCCGGCCGCCAGGGCGACGCCCATCGTGTCTATGATCGATCTCTTGGCCATATGGATCGCCTTTTCGGGGATATCTTCCAGACGGGTATCGACGATAAATTCGGCCATCCGTTCGGTAGCGTTCATGCACGCGCCTCCTGCGTCTTATTCTCGTGAAGAGAGCGATAAAAATGAGGTTCCCGCAGCGTTTATTTCTTTGAAGAATAGCACAACGCGCACCGGGCGCACGGGGGCATACCCCCCGGCGCCGGAACAACGACCCGTTATCCGGTTCCCCTCCATCTATTGACGCTGCCGCCGGGGCAGCCCTAAAGTAAAAAAATTATTCAAGTCATCAATCAAGGAGAAGAAATGGATTTCAGCCTGACCGAAGAACAACGCGCCATTCGGGATTTGGCCCGGACGTTCGCCCGCGAGGAGTTGATTCCGCGGTGCGCCGAGTTCGATCGCCTGCCCGACGGGGCCGACGCCTTCCCGTGGGATCTGCTCAAGCGCGGCTCGGAGCTGGGCTTCAACGCCCTTGCCGTTCCCAAAAAGTACGGCGGCACCGGCGCCGATGTGCTGACCCAATGCATCGTCATCGAGGAGCTCTCGGCGGGCGAGCCCGCCG
>DNYS01000039.1:2307-2487 GCA_003506735.1 Nitrospinota bacterium | reverse complement strand
GAAGAGCAAGTCCTGCGTGTCGTGCCGGGCTTTCTCGAAGACCCCGGCTACTGCATCAGCATCGGCATCACCGAGCCGAACGCCGGGAGCGACAATTCACTCCCGTATAGCGGGACGCTGTCGGCGGGGCCCATGCTCACCGCCGAGCGGAAGGGCGGCAGCTATGTGCTCAACGGCACC
>DNYS01000039.1:0-2186 GCA_003506735.1 Nitrospinota bacterium | reverse complement strand
GCTATGTGCTCAACGGCACCAAGCAGTTCATCGCCATGGGCGCTCAGGCAAAATTCATGACGATATTCGCCCGCACGGATAAATCGGTTCCCTGGACGGAGGGCACCTCGGGCTTCATGCTTTTCCCGCCCAAGGAGGGATTCGAGGTCGGACGGCTCCACGACAAGGTGGGCCTGCGCCTTTATCCGCAGCACGAACTCATTTTCCGGGACTGTGAATTTTCCGAGGAAGACCGGCTGGGCGAGGAGAACCAGATCCACGCGAGCCGGCGGAATATTTCCAACATCACCAACATCGGCACTTTGGAGGCCACATCGACGGCCCTGGGCATCGCCCGCAGAGCCTACGAGCTTGCGCTGAATTATTCGAAAGAGCGCGTTCAGGGCGGCAAGCCCATCATCGAGCATCATCTCATCGCCATGACGCTCCTCGAGATGTTCACCCGCCTCGAAGCGGCGAGGACGATGATGTGGCGCTCCGCCCACAGCATCGACAACGGAGGGAGCGACGATCCGAAGCTTCCGCGCGCCACCAAGGTCCTGGCCGTCGAGGCGCTCAACTTCATCACCACAAAAGCGGTCGAGATATGGGGCGGCATGGGCGTGATGAAGGAAGCCCCGATCGAAAAGCTCTATCGCGACGCGATCCAGCTGTACCATATGGGAAACACAAACCAGGTGAACATGCTCAAGGCGATGGCCGATCTGTAGGGCTTTCTCCCCTGAATTTTCTCTCTGGGGTTTTCTCTCAGGGGTTTTCTTCCTGAACTCGGGGCGCATGAAGCGCCCTGAGCCGGCAAGGAATCATCATGCGGCATAAACAACTCGGCATCGCCGTCATCGGCTCTGGGCGGATCGGAACCCTCCGCGCCACGATGGCGAGGGCGCATCCGGCGGTGAATTTCCTCGCCATTTCGGACCAGGACGCGGCCAAGGCCTCCGCGCTGGCCGAAAAAACCGGGGCCGACCTCCACTCGGGCGACAATCTGGAGCTCATCTCGCGGCCCGAGGTGGATGCCGTCATCGTCTCCACCTCGGAGCACGAACACATGGTCCCCGTCATTCAAGCCCTCGAGCGGGGCAAGCCGGTTCTGGTCGAAAAACCCATCGCCCTGCGGCTCGAGGACGCCGGCCGGATGCTCGACGCCGCCGAGCGGTCGGGAACCGAACTCCGGGTCGGCTACAGCATGCGCTTCAACAGGCGCTACCTCTGGCCAAGGAGCAGATCGTCCAGGGCCGCCTGGGCCGGATCGTGGGCGGCACCGCGCGCCGCTACAACACGCGGGCCCACGGGCTCCAGATTCTCCAAAGGTCCCCTGAAGCCACGTTTGTCCAGGATGCACTCACCTATCTGGCGGATATTTTTTGCTGGTTCATGGAAGGCAATCCTCCCGTCAAAATTTATGGGCGCGGGCACGGGGTCGTCTACCGGGAGGCCGGGTACGATGTGGACGAAGTGACATAGGCGGTGGTCACCTTCGCCGACGGCGCGGCCGTGAGCCTGGGGGTGGGGTACGCGCGGCCGCCCAAATATCCCACCCACGGGCGGCTGGTGAGGACCGAGGTGTTGGGAGAAAAGGGGGTGCTGTTTTTGGATGAGGATCACAAGGAAAATATTCTCTACACCGAAGAGGGCTTCCCGCACGCCTACGTTCCGGGCCACGGGCTGGAGATGGTATTTCTGACCAGCAACGCCTCCGGGAACATGGCGCTGGGAGATTACTGGGGCCCGCTCGGGGATGAGACCCGCTCGTGGATCGACCACCTCGCGACCGGGAGGCCGTGCCCGCACGCAACGGCCGAGCAGGCCCGCCAGACGCTTGAGGTGACCTCGGCGATCGATCGCTCCGCCCGGAACCGGGGAAGCCGTTTCGCTTCCCCTAGAGGAGGGGATTTAGGTCCGGGCGGGAGACGAACTACCGGGAAATATGAAGCTTGCCGATACGGCGGTAGAGCGCCGAGCGGCTGATTTTCAACAGGGCGGCCGCGCGCGTGATGTTGCCCCTCGTATATTCGAGCGTCTCCCGAATCAGGCGGGATTCGGTTTCTTTGAGGGAAAGAACCGGGGCCGCCTTCTTTTCTTCGGCATCCGCCCGGGACGGGAGGGTTTCGGCGGCGGAGTTTGAAAAATCGTGTATTCCGCGCGCCGCGGCCCGGACCGAGGGGGGCAGCGACTGTCTTCCCTGT
>DNYS01000294.1:15607-16038 GCA_003506735.1 Nitrospinota bacterium | reverse complement strand
GGGGTGGCCTGGGTCGTAAATCCATTCTGGTGGCAATCGATCTCTCACGAAAAGAATAAACAGGAAGCGATTCGTCTTCATTGGAAATCGGTTCGTCTTCTCAGAGAAAATCGCCTGGCCGAAGCGCTCCCCACAGCCCAAAGAGCTCTGGCCCTCCGCGAAAAGGCGCTCGGTCGCGAGCGGCCCGGCGCCGCCAGAGCCCTCAAGAATCTCGGCAGGGTCTACTGGGCCCAGAGGCGCTATTTGGAGGCCGAAACGGCGCTCCGAAGAGCGCTGACCCTCTTCGAGAAAAACCTGAAGCCGGATCACCCCATCATCGCTGAGACAATGAATGACCTGGCCGGTATTTATCAGATGCTCGGAAAGTGGAAACAGGCAGCCCTGTTTCGCGGGCGGGCGAGAACCGTTCGTTCTGCCCCGGAAGCATCCGC
>DNYS01000294.1:0-15438 GCA_003506735.1 Nitrospinota bacterium | reverse complement strand
CCGCGAGAAGGCCCTGGGGCCCGAAGATCTCCGGGTGGCCGGGCGTCTCAAAACCCTGGCAAGGCTCTACAAGGGTCGGCGGCAGTTCAAAAAGGCGGAGTCGCACTACAAGCGGGCTCTTGCCATCCGCGAGAAGGCGCTGGGGCCCGATCATCCGGACAACGCCGCGGCGCTCTACGAGATGGCCCCGGTCTATTTCTCTCAGCGCAAGTTCACCGAAGCGGCGCCGCTCCTCGAAAGGGCGCTGGTCATACTCGAAAAGAATCTGGGTCCCGACCATATTCGCATCCTTCAGATCTTGAACCGGTTGGCGTTCGCGTATCAGTCCGCCGGGAAGTGGGGTGAGGCCACCTCCGCCCAGGAAAAAGCCCGGGCCATGCAAAAGCGGCTGGCCGGGAGGCGATGAAAAAGGGGGGAAGGGTGCGGCGATTCCTCCCCCCGCTTCCAAGAGAAAATTTATGAATCCTCCCTCACACTGCCCTCTCTTGCCCCGTTTGAGCCATGTCCGGCGGGAGGAGATGGACTCCACCTCCTCCGGAGGGAGAGGGAACTTGTAATCTCCTTCTCCCTCCGGGGGAAGGTTGGGATGGGGGAATTCTCCCGGACGGACCAAAACGGGGGCGCGCGAAAATACGCGGCCCTTGGCGCATTTGCCGGCGGTTTCAGACAGGAGGATTTCGGAAGCGGTGCTGGCGCAGATACGCGGGCCTTGGCGCATTTGCCGGTGTTTTCTGGCGGATGGGGCCGGAGCGTTTCGAAATATTCGCCCTAGAACCCCAGCCCCACCATCAGACGGTTCCACATGTTGATCACCGAGATGACGCCCATGAGTTCGACGATCTCGGCCTCGGAATAGTGTTTGCGCGCGTTATCGAAGGAGGCGTCCGAGACCTTCACGTCCCGGGTGCTCTCCTCGCAAAGGAGAAGAGCCGCCTTTTCCTTCTCGTCGAACGCCCCGCTGGAGGAGCCCTCTTTCGCGCCCTCGATTTTTCCGGCCGCCACCTTGTGCATGCCCGCCATCCTCGAGTGCATCTGGGTGCAGAATTCGCACCCGTTCAATACCGAGGCCCGGATGTTGAGCACCTCCTTGAAGCCCGTGTCGATATCGCCCGGCCCGTCGGCGACGGTCGTGAGGCTGAGGAGGGAGCGCAAGAACTCCGGCTTGTGGGCCAGCGCCTTGACCGGATCGATCACGACCCCGAACTGTTTTTGAAGACTTTCCATAATCCTTTTGGCACTTGCCTCGGCCTCACCGGCCTCGATCAACGAAATTCGGGCCATTTGCCCATCTCCCTATATTTAGAAAATTTCGGCGAAAAAGAGGATATTCAGCATACGCCGCACCCAGGCCTTTATAATGTATTCCGTCCCAAAAAAAATACCGTCCCCCAGCGGCGGGGAAACGGAGCGGGGGCCTTTTTCCCAGAACCTTGCCCGCCCCCTCTGGCGATTTCCGCGAGAAACCTTGATCGAACCGGAAGAGCGGGCGCGGCTATTGCGGACAATTTCGCCAAATTTCGATAATCGTGCGCTCCTGGGCGGCTGTCAGGCGGCTCGTTCAAGGGAAAAACCATCTCGGAAAATCCGCAAAAATAGACTGATTTCCTTCGGTTTTGGTCCGATCTTCCGTCCATTGGACACCAGCGCGCTTGAGATCCCACTTATCGGTTTCCATCGCCGATGTAAGGTGTTAATTTTTGTGGTGTAAATAGGCAATACCCCAACGGGTGGCCACCGGATATTTCGAGACTTTATAAACCAGCAAGGAACCGGTACGCATGGAGCAAGAAGGCCAATCGGCCAACGGACAATCAAGCAGGGACCGACTGAAAATCAGCCAGGGAGAGGGCGGGAAGGGCAAGACCCGGATACGCCTCCGCCCTGTCACACTGGGGAATATCCCCTGGGGCACTGATGCCCCGGTCGATTTGTATCTGAACAAAGGAAAGGAACTCTCTCTCCTGTTCCGAAAGAGTCAGGGCCTTTCCTCGGATGCCTACGAGGAAATATCCAAAGTCACCGATAGGCTCTACTACGACAAAGAGGCTGATGTGAATTGGCAGACCCTCGTGGAGATCAACCTTTCCCCCATTCTTGACTCCCCTCTTTCCACCGAGGGAAAGGCGGCCGTGGCCTACAGCTCCGCCGCCCGCCAAACCCAGCAGATTTTCGAGGATTTCAACGAAGAGGGCTACGCCACGGCCAACACAACGGTCGAGGCCATAAACAAGCTGATGGACGAGCCCAACGCCATGGAAAGCTTCTTTCAACTCACCGTTCACGACTACTACACCTATACCCATTCCGTTCACGTCTACATTTACTCTTCCATGCTCACCCGGGCCATCATCGGCGACGAGAACGATGCTCTCCTCAAGGAGCTGGGAGTCGGCTATCTCCTCCACGATATCGGGAAAAAAGACATCGATCCCGCTATTCTCAACAAAAAGGGAAAGCTCGACGACGACGAATGGGAGGAGATCAAAAAACACCCCGACACCGGCTATTAGATTCTGACCGAAATTTCAGGAGGCCTCTCCGAGGAGGTCACGCAGATCGTCCTCCAGCATCACGAGAAGGTCAGACAACGACATCGGACGCTTCGGCAAGATATGCTGCATCGCCGACGTCTACGACGCCCTGACGACGCGCCGCTCCTACAAAGAGGCGATGTCCAAGATGACCGCCTTCACCATCATGGCAGGACAGCCCCGGCCATTTCGACGAAAAATATCTCGCCCGGTTTATTCGTCTGGCGGTTCCCTACGTCGAATAGCCCGCTCCGCCCGAAAGACCGCCGCGCTCCCGCCCGCACAAGCCTGGGAATTCAGAATGCCTCTTTCCCCTCAGTCCGGTGCGCCCTCGCCTCCCGGGCGGTTTTTGCGCACCAGCCTGGCGACCGCCCTTATGCTCATATTGGCCGGCTGCGTCTCCGCGCCCGAGCCGCCTCCGGTCAAGGTTTCCGCCCCCGTTCCCCGGGGCGATTTACAGGGGGTGGCTTCCTGGTATGGAAACCCCTATCACGGCCGGAAAACATCGAACGGCGAAATCTATAACATGCACGGCGTCACCGCCGCCCACCGCACCCTGCCTTTCAACTCCAGGGTCCGCGTCGAGCGGCTGGACAACGGCAGCTTCGTCGAGGTCCGGATCAACGACCGCGGCCCGTTCGTGAAAGGCCGCGTCATCGATCTCTCCAGGGGGGCCGCCGACCGGCTCGGTATGCTCTCCAAGGGGGTTGCCCGCGTCCGCCTCATTCCCCTCCAGGTTCCGCGAAAAAGGGCTATCCGATGGCTGGTTCTGGTGGGAGGTTTTGGCAACCGGAACAAGGCCGAGAATTTCACCGGGCAGATGCGGAATCGCGCCCCAAGAACGCGCATCATCCGGGGCTGGC
This sequence comes from Nitrospinota bacterium, assembly GCA_003506735.1. GTDB lineage: Bacteria > UBA8248 > UBA8248 > UBA8248 > UBA8248 > UBA8248. Next base: position 12,044 of record DNYS01000294.1, on the reverse strand, counting down.
ACGGAAGCGCGGCCCAATACCGCGTCCAGCTCGACGGTTTCAGGAGCCGCCGTCTGGCCACCGAGCTCACCCTCCTCCTGCAGGAAAAGGGCTACGAAGCGTTCCTCGTCCGCGTGGGATAGGACACCCTCACTCCCTCCCCCCGGCTGGCCGCAGTCGCTCCCTCACCTCCCCGGCATCCGTTATCGGAAGCTCGCAGGCATAGTTCCGGCACAGATAAACCGCCGCCGCCCCGTTCACGGTTATCTTACCCTCCAGCAACGGGACCTTTTTCTCCAAATCACCTCCACCCGATGCGGGCCGGAAGGCCAGCACCTTGTTCGGGACGAATTCCGCGTTCACCGCCCGGAGCGCCGCCTGAGTGTCCTCTTCGCCGGGGTCGCCCACCACGGCGATTTCCATGGGCTCGTCGAGATAAAAATCCAGCGCGACGAGCATCATGTGAAAAGCGGCTGGAGCCCGCTCTATATATTGGCCGAACGCGCGAATCGTCTCCGCTCCCCGCTCGCTCAGGGCATCGTCGCCCGTCAACTTTCCCAGCCGGAGCAGGGACAGCGCCGCCACCGAATTCCCCGAGGGGATCGCTCCGTCCTGGGATATTTTCTTGCGGACGATGAGCTCTTCGTGATCGTTCGAGGTGAAGAAAAAACCGCCCTCCCGCTCATCCCAATAACGATCGATCGCCTCGCGGGCGAGGGATGCGGCTGCATCGAGCCAGCGAACCTCGAAGGACGTCTCGTAGAGATCCACCAGCCCCATCATCATGAAGGCGTAATCGTCCAGATAAGCGTTCAGCCTGCTCACCCCGGCCCTGTGGGTGCGCAAAAGGCCGCTCTCGCCGCGCATCCGGGTGAGCACAAAATCCGCCGCCCGGCGGCCTGCCTCCAGGTAGGACTCCTCCCCGGTGATGCGCCCCGCCAACGCCATCGCCCCGATCATCAACCCGTTCCAGCTGGTCAGCACCTTATCGTCCAGACCGGGCTTTATCCGCTTCTCTCGCACCGCGAACATCTTTTGGCGGCTCCGCTCGAGGACTTCGAGAAGCTCGTCCTGGCCAATCTCTTCTTCCTCGCAAAACTGGTTCGGCGCCCTCTGAATCCGGAGAATACTCTTTCCCTCGAAATTCCCCTCCTCCGTGATGTCGTAGAAAGCGCAGAAAATGCGGGCGTCCTCCGGCTCCAGAACAGCCTCGGCCTCATCCAGCGTCCAAACGAAAAATTTTCCCTCCTCGCCCTCGCTGTCGGCATCCTGGGCCGAGTAAAACCCGCCCTCCGTGGATGTCATCTCGCGGAGGACATAATCGAGGGTGTCGGTCGCCACCGAGCGGTAGAACGTGCTTCCGGTCGCCTGATGCGCCTCGAGATAGACGCGCGCGAGGAGGGCGTTGTCGTAGAGCATCTTCTCGAAATGAGGAACCAGCCAGTAGGGGTCCACGCTGTAGCGGTGAAACCCGCCGCCAAGTTGATCGTACATTCCACCCAAGGCCATCCGCTGAAGGGTGAACTCGACCATTGCGAGATGATCCGCGTTCCCGCCGCGCCGCCACTCGCGAAGAAGGAGCATGAGCGCCACCGAGGGTGGAAACTTGGGGGCCTGGCCAAATCCTCCCCATGAAGAATCGAAGCGGTCGCTCAGTTCATTGGCGGCACGGGCGATGGACTCCTGGGAAAAGCCGCCCGCCAACGGCGCCGCTCCGCTCATCTCCCGCATCGAGCCCGTCAGTTTCCCGGCGTTCTCCTCGAGTTCGCCCCGCCGCGTTCGGTATATCTCGGCCAGGCGCAGCAGCAGGCTCCTGAATCCCGGCCGGCCATAGCGGTCGTCGGGCGGAAAGTAGGTTCCCCCGAAAAAGGGCCTGAGATCCGGCAGCAGGAACATGCTCATCGGCCAGCCCCCCTGGCCGGTCATCATCTGCACCGCCTCCATATAGATGGCGTCCAGATCGGGGCGCTCCTCGCGGTCCACCTTGATGGAAACGAAATGCTCGTTGAGGACGGCGGCGGTTTCCCCGCTCTCGAAGCTCTCCCGCTCCATCACGTGGCACCAATGGCAGGCCGAGTAGCCAATGGAAAGAAAGATCGGCTTGTCCTCCTCGCGCGCCCGGGTAAGAGCCTCATCTCCCCAGGGATGCCAATTCACCGGGTTGTGGCGGTGTTGAAGAAGGTAGGGACTCGTCTCATCGGCGAGGTGGTTCGTGTGCTCGTTCATGCGCTGCCTCAAAAATGGTAACGAGAGGGGCTTCCCGCCCTCGGGGGGGCTATCGATCCCCCCCAACTCCCGATTATCTCAATCCGTCTATAAATGTCTCCGATTTTCCCGCCTCCGGGCGGGGTATTCTTTTCGCCGTCGAGAGTATCACCTTTCAAACCCCTTTCGGATTTTTTGAATCCCGACGAGGCCGTCTCCCGCCTCACCGTCCGAGAACCGGAACTTTCCATCCGGAAAACGGGGCGGCGCCTGAAAATAGGTATGGGGCATTCAGAGGAAAAAAATACAGGAAATGCGGGGTGCTGCGGAGGCCCCCACCCGGACAAATTCCCCATCCCAACCTTTTCCCGGAAGGAGAAGGGAAATTTCATATTGTCCTCGCATCGGTGTTTGTTGGGCGCTCTCATAAGTCAGGACGAAAAAGCTCTCAAGGGCCCTTTCCTTGTTGGATGGGAGGGGGTGTCCACCTCCACCCAAAAGTTGAAAATTATTGTGTGGAGGGCGAGGGAATGCCTTTGCCCGCCTACGCCCCCAGCCCGTCGATGACGGCCGAGGCAATTTCGCTTCCCCGGTGGAAGATATCGATCCGGATATTTTCCTCGGGAGCGTGGGCGTTCGAGTCGGCGTTCGCCAGCGGGAGCCAGAGGGAGGGAATCCCCAGGTCGCGGGTGAAGAGAATATCCGGGACGCTGCCCCCGAAGTTGGGGAAGACGATGGGCGGCTCGCCCCGGGTGGCGACGGCGGCGAGGATTTTTTCGATGAGGGGATGATCGGCGGGCGTCTTGCTCGGATAAAAGGAGGCCATCCGCTTCACCTCGATGTCCCCGAAGCCCTCGGCCTCCATGAACGCGCGCACATCTTCAAAAATCCGGTCCGGGTCCTGGTCCACCACGAGCCGGAAATCCATCTTGGCCTTGGCGATTCCGGGGAGGACGGTTTTCACCCCATCCTGCGAATAGCCGCCCTGGAATCCGCAAATGTTGAGGTTGGGCCGGGTCATGGTTTTTTCGTAAAAAGCCTCCGGATCGGGAATCCGGCGCATCCCCTCCTCGCCGAGGGCGGCGGTGAGCTCGGAGGCGGGGTTGGGCACCTCGGCCAGGGCCTCGCGGTCGGCCTCGCCCAGCGGGCGCACCGCCTCGTAGAACCCTGGCACGCGCACCCGGACCTCCTCGTCCCGGAGCGCGCGGACGGCTTCCATGAGGCGCCAGAAGGGACTCGTCATCGCTCCGCCGTAGGTGCCCGAGTGGAGGTCCCGCCCCGCCCCGTGCGCGATGAGCTCGATATACAAAAGCCCCCGGCAGCCCAGCGCGATCGTCGGGCGCGCCGAGGGGTGGAGCGAACCGTCCGATGAGCAGGCGATGTCCGCGCGGAGAAGATCGCGGTGCTTCACGACGAACTCCCGCAGGTGGGTCGAGCCCATCTCCTCTTCTCCCTCGATCAGGAACTTCACGGTAATGGGGAGCTTCGTGCCGGTCTCGCGGTAGGCCTCGATGGCCTTGATCTGGGCGAAATGCTGGCCCTTGTTGTCGCCCGAACCCCGGGCGTAGATCCGCCCGTCCCGGATGTCGGGATCGAACGGATCGGAGGTCCATCCCTCCTTGATGTCCGCCGGCTGAACGTCGTAGTGGCCATAGACCAGGAGCGACGAAGCGCCCTCGGGGCCTTTCGCCTCGCCGTAGACGGCCGGGTGCCCCCCGGTTTCCATGATGCGTGTTTCGATCCCGGCCCGCTCCATCAGGGCGGCCAGATGTTCGGCGCCCTCCTGGATGCGCAGGTTGAGAGTGCTGATGCAGGGGATTTTCAGGTATTCGAGAAACTCGGCGAGATGGGCCTCGCGCCGGGAGCGAAGATACTCGATGACGGCGGACATGATTCCTCCACAGGAAGCGGGAACAGTTCAAACCGGCGTTGCCACGGCGGATAGGCCTTATTATGATCCCATACGGCCGCTTTGCCAAAGAGGAGGAGATTTTCCGCGAATGAACCACCGCCCGGAGGAACACCAGGTGACCTCCCCGCCGCCGAAGGTTGGGGGCGCCGCACGCAAAAGGCGGTGGCTCCCGATTGCCCCGCGGAGGGTGTTGGTGATGTTCATCCTCCTGATCGCGGTGACGAGCTGCACCCGCGCCAGAACGGCCGGTCTCCATCCTCCAGAATCCCCCACCTATGCTTACACCGAGCACTCCGTCCAACTCCCCGGCGGTGCGAAGGGCGTCCGGCTCGATGGCCACTTCGTCCGCCCCAAGGCGCGGGGCAAGTTTTTGTGCGCGGTCCTTTTGCACGGAATTCGCGGATACTGGCGTGCCTATCTCCGCTATGCGCGCGCGCTGGCCAGCCGGGGGATCGCCTCGCTCATCCTGGATTATTATTCGGGCCATTACGTCGATTTGGAGGGGTTGAGCGTCCCATTCGATTATCGAAAAACGCAATTTGAGTTGCAAACTAGCGACATCGCCTCGGCGGCGGCCGCTTTTTCGCGGAATCCGGTGTGCGCGGGCGGCCAGGTGGGCCTCATCGGCTTCTCCCTCGGAGCGAACAAGGCGTTCCGGACCGCCGCCGGGCGTCCCGAATTCAAGGCCGTCGTCGCCTACTACGGGCCCTACGACTATGTGCAATTCATCCGCCACCGCGTGAACCCGCTCATCCTCGCGCTGGCGGGCGAGGATGCGCAGCGGTGGAAAAGCTACCTGGAGAAAAACAGCCCGCTCACAATGGCGGGCAAGGTGCGTGCCGACGTGCTCCTCTTTCACGGCGTCGAGGACCGGACAATTCCGGTGGCGCAATCGGTCCAGATGCTGAGCGCCCTGCAGCGGGGCCCCGCGAAGAGCGCCCGGATCAAGCTCTACGAGGGGACCGGGCATAATTTCGTGCTCCGGCATGGCAGGTCCGCCGAATTCGGGGATTCCATCCGCCTGACGGTCTCGTTCTTGCGGAAATCCCTGGCCTCGAAGGCGGGCCTCTAGCGGCGGGCTCCGGAGATTAGCCGCGGGCGCCGGAGATGGCGGCCCCGGCCCGTTTTGGGCGAAAATCCCCGGCAAGGTTCTGAAACCGGTTTGTTTTGTAGTATCCTTTCCACCCGCTAATCTGGAGAGGATTAGTAAAATATGGCCTCATCGATTAACGATTTGAATGGGTTGGATGCTTCGATCCACGGGGGAAATGAATGCTCGACGAAACCAGCATCAAGGAATTGTCCGAAAAACATTACAACGGAACGCTCGTCAGCATCGAGCAAACCCATGAGTCGCTGGCCCTGTTCCGAGTGAAGCCCGATTTTCCGATTCCCGATTACAAATCGGGCCAGTACACCACCCTGGGCCTGGGCTACTGGGAGCCTCGCCACGAGGACGCGGTTCCGGAAAAGGAACTCAACGACAAGAAAATCCGCCGGCTGGTGCGGAGGGCCTACTCGGTGTCCCATCCCGTCGTGAACTCGGACGGTGAGCTTTTCAAACCGGAGAAGCTCGACTTTCTTGAGTTCTACATCGTCCTGGTCATCGGCGGTGAAGGGCAGCCCGCGCCCGGCCTCACCCCGAGACTCTTCCTCAAAAACGAGGGAGACCGGATCAACGTCGGCCAGAAATTCACGGGCGAGTACACCCTCAATTGCATGGACGACATCCGGGAGCGCGACGGCAGCCTGGTCGTTTTCGGGGGAACCGGAACGGGCGAGGGCCCCCACAACCGGATGATCTGGGAGCTCCTCTCCACCGGCTACAAGGGCCGTATCGCCTCAGTCAACGTCGTGCGTTACAAGAAAGACCTGGCCTATGAGGCGATCTACCGGGAGCTGGAGAAAAAATATCCGAACCTCACCTACCACACGCTGACCACCCGCGAATCTGACACCCTTCACAACAAGGTGTATGTTCAGGACTACATCGAATCGGGCCAGTTCGAAGAAAAAATCGGCCGCAAAATGGACCCCTCGGACACGCATATTTTTCTCTGCGGGAATCCCGCGATGCTGGGCATCCCCAAGGTGCGCGGAGGCGAGAAAATCTGGCCGGAGGGGAAGATGGGCGTCATCCAGATCATGGAAAATCGCGGATTCACCATGGACTACAGCCGGACCAAGGGAAACATTCACTACGAAAAGTACTGGTAGCGCAACGGGCCGGCCCCTCATTCCCACCCCGCCGGAGGGCAGATGTCCCACTTGCTTTGCGATGAAGAGGATGGGATCGTCACCCTCACGCTCAACCGTCCGGAAGTGCGCAACGCCATCGACGATGAGATCATGCGCCTCCTCTCCGGACACCTGGACCGCCTGGCCGAGGACGAATTCCTACGTGCGGTGATCCTCACGGGCGCCGGCGGGGAAGCCTTCTGCGCGGGCGGCGACCTGAAGTGGCTCCAGAGCTTCGATACCGGCGAGGCCGGAGGGGCCATGAGCCGCCGGATGCAGGACATCCTCTTCCGTCTCTCGAACCTGCCCGTCCCGGTGATCGGTGTCCTGAACGGATACGCCCTCGGCGGCGGGACCGAGATCGCCCTCACGTGCGACATGCGCGTCATGGAAGAGAGCGCCTACATGAGCTTCAAGCAGGCGCGCGTGGGGCTGATGACGGGCTGGGGCGGCGGCGGCCGCCTTTTGCGAATCGCCGGCTACGCCCGGGCGATGGAGCTCCTGACCACCTGCCGGGAGCTTCCGGCCCGCGAGGCCCTGGCCATCGGGGTCGCCAACGCCATCGCGCCCGACGGCGGGGGCCTCGCTGAGGGCAAGCGGATCGCCGCCGCCATCGCCAAGGCCGCCCCGCTCGCCGTCCGAGCCATCAAAAAGCTCCTGATCGAGGCCTCCGAGAGGACGCTGGCCGGGGCGGCGGAACTCGAGACCACGCTGTTCGTCGAGCTCTGGGCATCGGAGGACCACGGCGAGGCGGTGGACGCTTTTTTCGAAAAGCGAGGACCCAGGTTCAAGGGACAATAGAGGAAAGGGCCTAGCCATGGCGGATAGCGGCGAAGGAAAACGCTACCGGACCCAATCGGACCTGCCCATCAAGGCTGTCTACGGGCCCGAAGACCTTCCCGCCCGGGCCGGGGAGGAGGCGCCGGGCGAGTATCCCTTTACGCGCGGCATCCACCCCGAGATGTACCGCACGCGCCTTTGGACCATGCGCCAATACTCGGGCTACGGCACCGCCGAGGAGACGAACCGGCGCTACCGATTCCTGCTCGCCGAGGGGAACACCGGCCTCTCGGTGGCCCTCGACCTTCCCACCCAGATCGGGCTCGACAGCGACGATGCGCTCGCTGCCGGCGAGGTGGGCAAGGTGGGCGTCGCGATCGACACCCTCGACGACATGGAAACCCTCTTCGAGGAAATCCCCCTCGATCGGATCAGCACCTCGTTCACCATCAACTCGACGGCGGCCATCCTCTATGCGATGTATATCGCCGTCGGCCGCAAGCAGGGCGTCCCCCCGGACGGGCTCACCGGAACGATCCAGAACGACATCCTCAAGGAGTACGTCTCGCGGGGCACCTGGATCTATCCGCCCGAACCCTCCCTTCGCCTCATCGTGGACACCATCGAATACGGCCTCGCCCATACCCCCCGCTTCAACACGCTCAGCGCGGCCGGGGCCCACTTCCGCGACGCGGGCGCGACGGCCCTTCAGGAGGGCGGCTTCACCCTGGCCGACGCCATCGTCTACGCCGAGCGCTGCATCGGGCGGGGCATGGCGGTGGATTCGTTCGCGCCCCGGTTCAGCTTTTATTTCTACACCCACTCGGATTTTTTCGAGGAGGTGGCCAAGTACCGCGCCATGCGCCGCCTCTGGGCGCGCATCATGCGCGAGCGCTTTGGAGCCAAGGACCCCCGGAGCTGGAAATTCCGCTTCGGCGTCGTCTGCGGGGGAAGCACTCTCACCGCCGCCGAGCCGGAGAACAACATCGTGCGAGTGGCCTGCGAGACTCTCGCCTCGATCGCGGGGGGGGCGCAGACGATCTTCACCTGCGCCTACGACGAAGCCCTCGCCCTGCCGACCGAGGAGAGCGCCCTCCTCGCCCTGCGCACCCAGCAGATTCTCGCCCACGAGACCGGCATCGCCGGCATGGCCGACCCCTTCGGGGGCTCCTATTTCGTAGAAAACCTCACCTCCGAAATGGAGGCCGGGATGGAGGCCCTCATCAAAACCATCGAGGAGCGGGGCGGGATGGTCTCGTGTATCGAGAGTGGCCTCATCCAGCGGTGGATATCCGAGAGCGCCCACCAGTGGCAAAAGGCCGTGGACTCGGGCGAGAAAGCCATCGTCGGCGTGAACAAATACGCCGATGCCCCCGCCGGGCCGCGGACCCTCTTTTCGGTGGACCCCGACCTCTCCACCCGGCAAATCGAGAGGCTGAAAAAAGTGAAGGAAGGCCGCGATCCGGCCCGGACCGAGGCGGCCCTTTCCCGCCTCGAGGAGGCCGCCCGGGGGACGGACAACCTCATGGAGCCCATCGGCGAGGCGGTCAGCGCCTACGCCACGGTCGGCGAGATATCGGGCATTTTGAAGGATGTGTTCGGCGAGTTCAAGGAGCCGGTTTCATTTTGAGGTTTCCCGCCCCCCCTTGCCCGGTTCCCCCGGATCGGGAATAATCGCCTGATCATCGACGGACAAAACTCGGCGGCCCGCGGTCTTGGGCGGCCGGATATCAGCGATATCCCCTACTCTTTGGAGGTGTTTTTTCCCATGTGGACGGACGCCAAGAACGGCAATAACGAGCCGACCGACTACAAGTACCGGAGCGCGGCGATCGATCTCACGGCCGGAACGATCGCGGTGGAGGAAAAACCCTGCGCCGATCTCGAGGATTTCCTCGGCGGCTCCGGCCGGATTTTCAAGGTTTTATCGAACTACGACGTATCCGACCCCTACGACCCGGCCGCCCCGCTCGTCATGGAGCTGGGCTGCTTCTCGGGAACCAACCTGATGACGGGCCTGCGCACCTTTTTCGGTGGCTACAGCCCTTTAAAGGGAACCCGCGCGGGCGCGCCCTCGGCCATGTATTCGGCGGGCTCGGGGAAATTCGGCTCCAAGGTCGCCTTCGCCGGCCTGGACGAGATCATCTTCACCGGGCGGAGCGAGAAACCCGTCGCTCTCATCATCAAGAGCGAAGCCGTGGGCGGCCCGCCCACGCTCGAACTGGTGGACGCCGCGGACCTTTTCGGGATGGACTCGCACGAAAAAATCATGTCCCTCGTCGGCCAATACGAAGACGCCCACTTCGCCGTCATCGGACCCTCGGGCGAGAACTACGAGACCAACCGCATGGCGGGGATCGCCCTCAGCTCGGACAACCAGGTCCGGAGCGGCGACTGCAAGCCCCGCTTCTGCGGCCGGGGCGGCTTCGGCGGCGTCATGGGCAGCAAGAACCTCATCGCCATCGTCGCCCAGTCGCCGGACGACAAGACCGCCGTCACCGAGGTCGTCAAGGAGGCGAACAAGGTGATCTCCCGGGGCGCGGGCTCGAAAAACTACCGCGACGCCCACAAGGCCGAAGGCGGCGGGGGCACCTGGCGGAACATCGCCGGCCTCCACCCGCTCGGCTGNNGGCTGCCTGCCCGAGTTGAACTTCGTAACCCCCGGCAACGACGAGGCCGCCATCCTTTATCGGGGCGCCTACGAGGACACCTACGTCATCAAGGACGAGTCGTGCTTCAAGTGCGGCATCGCCTGCCACAAGAACATCTACGACCGGCCCGAGGGCGAGACCGCCGAGGGGCGGCGGGCCAAGAAGGGTAATTTCCGCGCAAAATTCGACTACGAGCCGCTCGCCCTTCTATCGTCCAACATCGGCATCTACGATCACGAACAATCCCTCGATATCGTCGAGCTGGCCGACCGCCTGTGCTACGACGCCATCAGCCTGGGCGTCACCCTCGGCTACGCGATGGAGTGGAACGAGCGCCACCCGGACAAACAGATACTCGGCGGCCTCCGCTTCGGCGAATTCGAAAAGGCGATGGCCCTGATCCGCGAGACCGCCGCCGGGAACTGCCCCCAACTCGGGCAGGGCTCCATGCGCCTCGCCATGGAGATGGGCGACCTCTCCTTCGCCATGCAGGGAAAGGGCCTCGAATACCCGGCCTATCTCCCCGACACCAACCCGGGCTACCCCTGGGCGCTGGGGGGCGGCCACATGACCATGCGGACCTTCCTGCTGCTCATCCTGGACGGCCAGAAGACCGACATCGATTATTGGGAAAAGGCCGTCCTGAACGGCATCTACTACACGCGCGACGACCTCATCGGCACCTGCAAATTCGCCGGCGTGCCGGACGGGAACGTCGTCGACAGCATGAACGACATGTACGGCCTCTCGCTCACGGCCGAGGACATGAACACCGCTATCCGGCGCTCCTACCTGCGGGGGCGGCTGCTCGAAAAAAAGGTGGGCTACACGAACGAGGAGTACGACGTGCCCGGCCGGGTGTACGAGCGCACCAACGAGAACATTAAGATGCCCTCCTTCATCACCCGCGAGTTCATGGACGAGCTCAAGGTCCGGGTCGAAAAGGGCTGGGACGAGCTCACCGAAAAAGAGGGCATCTCCCTTCCGGCCTGAGTTTTCGGATCAAAGAAATAAACAACCCCCGTTACGAGATATCGCGGCGGGGGTTTTTTTGTTGGATGGATCAAACTCCCCTCACATCCCCCTTTTATCCCCCCAAAGAATCACGTGCAGCCTGGGGGTGAAGCGCCAACCTTTTTCGAGGGCGGCTTCGGCGAGGGGAAGTAGGCGGGGCTTCATGTGCTCATACTTTTTCCCGCCGGGGGAGATGATGATCCGGTCGAGGGGGAAATCCTCGAGGCCGTAGCGCCCGAGAAGGGCTTCCACCTCGGCGATCTCATCCGTCTTGTGGAGGACGAATTTCAAAAATGGCTCCTTGGCCCGGCGGAGCCATTCGAGGGATTGGGGCTGCTTGTCTACTGCAATGGCGGCGGATTTGAGTTTCGGGGAGACGTTCCACTGATCGATCCGGTCGAGGAGAGCGGGGCCCGGCTCGATGTAGCCCGAGGTCTCGACCTCGACGCGAAGGCCCGCTTCTTTGAGCACGTCGATCAGCGGAAAAAAGGCGGGGCTTTCGAGGGGCTCGCCCCCCGTCACGATGACCTGGCACCCTTTCCGCTCGCGGCAGTAGGCCAGAATCTCCTCCGCCGAGAGCTCGCAGACGGGCGGGCCCTCCCAGCTGTACTTGGTGTCGCACCAGACGCAACCGACGGTGCACCCCATGAGACGAATGAACACCGACGGGCGGCCGAGCGTGGCTCCCTCCCCCTGGAGGGAGTAAAAGAGCGGGTCGGCCAGCGGCACGCGCAGGGCCGCCGGTTCGGTTTTGGAGGTTCCCATGGGCGGGCCGGTCATCGGTTTGCTCCGGGCGTCCCTTCGGGCGGAGGCGCGGGGCTACCCGAGGGCGGCGGCGACGATGATGGCGATGCCGATGAAGATGGCCCCCACCACGATGCCGACGGCGCGGTTCTGGTCTTTCGAGAGGGCGTCGTTCACCGAAAAGGGGGTGACCCACTCGAATATTTTATAGCCGACCATGAGGAGCATAATGCCGACCAGGCCATAGACGACGGAGAGAAGGAGGCCCGTCACCAGACCGATTTTTTGTGCTCCCTGGGCAAAAGCCTGGGCCGGAAGCAGGAGGGCGCCGCCAAGGGCGGCGATGCCCGCGAACAAGGTTTTTCCGAAATTCTTCATCAAACATCCTCCCGATTTGGATCGACGATGCGACTGAGGCCGGGGCGTCATGGGTAATCTGGAATCCACGAAATTTTCCAGGCGGACGGCTACCGGGAGACCATAGCAAGAGAGGAATCCCCGCTCAAGGGAAGATGTCCCCC
>DNYS01000126.1:3068-3231 GCA_003506735.1 Nitrospinota bacterium | reverse complement strand
CCCTGGCCCGTTTCCGCATCATCGGGCTCCATCCCGAAGCGGGCGCTCCATTCGCCGCCGGCCCACAGTTCGGGCAGGCCCGCCAGATCCGAGATGTGATCGTCCTGGACGCGGGTCAGATGCCAGGCGAGCCACGCCATGGAGTTGGCGTGCGGCGCGGGCA
>DNYS01000126.1:1915-3028 GCA_003506735.1 Nitrospinota bacterium | reverse complement strand
CGCGCCCTCCAGCGAGCGGTGCAAAATTGCGTTCACCCTTTCGAGAGCTATCACAATGAGTTCGGCGCCTTCCATGACTTCCTCCTCGGATCGGGATATAGGCGATAACGAATTCTAGAGTTTCGGAACGAGGGCACCCGGAGCGGCGCCCGTCCGCTTAAATTCCGGGCTCTTGAAAAATCTCGCGTTCCTTCATTCGCAGGATGAGTATTTTGATCCTTTTATCCAGGGTATTTTTCGCCGAATCGCGTTCCAGCGAAAAAACCCCTGCCCGCGCCCGCCTCAGCGGGGACCGGTGTACTCCAGGATATCGAGGCCGCAGCCCCAGCGGTCGGAGACATAAATCAGGCCCCGCCCGTCCACGAAGACATCGTTGCTCTGCGGCGTGGGCTTGCCGTTGCAACCCGCGGGGATGTAGTAGCCCACCTCCTCCGGCCGGAAGGGGTCGGAGATGTCCACGATGCGCAGGCCCCCGTTGAACCAGGTGGTGTAGACGAAATCGTCCGGGCCCATGAACTCCCAGAGGTTGTGCGCGCCGTAGCGTCCCCCGCGGGTCGTCCAGTCGCCCTCTTTGGGGTAGAGGGTCTTCGGGTCCACCGGGTAGGGCATCCAGGTGGAGATCGGCACGGGGTTGCTCGGGATCTTCGCGTCGTAGATGAAAATAAAGCCCGGCGCTTCGGCCACATCGAACGAGGTGGACTCGTGGGTCACCACCAAGAGATCGGTCTCCGGGACCGGGAGCACGGTATGGCAGTGCCCGGGATAGGGCGGGGTCGTGTTGAAATGCGCGATCTGCTTGGGGTTCGAAATATCTTTCACGTCGAGGACGATGAGGCCCCAGTCCGCGCAGCCGATGTAGAGATAATCTCCCCGGCGGTTGGCCTGATGGACCTGGAGGGTTTTCACGCCGGGCGGCAGCGGGGTTTTCTCGCTCTGCCCCTCAACGGCATATTGAGTCACGACCTTCGGGTTGGCCGGATCGTCGATATCCAAAATCCAGAGGATGTTTCCCCGGTACCCCTCCGCCCCGCAGGAGCAGTAAAGAAGGCGGTTCTCCTCGTCCAGGATGGGCCGGTGGGTGCCCCGGCCGTACATCGGGAAATCCTTGATGTG
>DNYS01000126.1:0-1757 GCA_003506735.1 Nitrospinota bacterium | reverse complement strand
AATAAAACCTTGTGGGAGTGGGTGCCCGTGGGCGCTTCGATCTGCTTCACGACTTTGGGATTGGCGGGGTCCTCGACATCGAGGATCGAGGTGCCCTCGTGGCCTTCCATCCCCGAGGCGGAGAGATAGCACCATTTCTCGTCCCGGACGATGACCTGGAAGGCATCGCCCCAGCCGTTCACGTCGCTGTGCCCGATTCGCTTTACGTTTCTGGATTCCTCGGGCATCACTTTCAAATCGCTCATCCCATGCCTCTCCTGTCTTCTTGCGGGTTCACCCCCGGAATGGGAGCCCATTCAGCCGGCGCGCCGGAATTTTTTCAACTGTAGATATCCGCCCAATATAGCGAACGGAGAATGAACATGGAAACCGCTCCGATATTCCTACCCGACCCCGCAAGCGGTCTTTGAGGAAAGGCCACATAGGGGCCGGGCCCGAAACGGGGACATGTCCACAGGCGCCGAAAATCCTCTCATTCGGCATGGACCGGTTTCTGGGGAGGGACAGGCCATGGGATCGGATTTGAATTGACAGAAAATTTAAAGTGAAAGAGGGTATAACGTGGGTGAAATTAGATATGAAAGCACCGGCCGGTTGAAAGTGGAGGCATGATTTTTCATGGAGGTTCCCCTTCTTGAACTTCACACGCAATACCAGCGCCTGAAATCCGAAATTCAGCAGGCCTTGGACGATTTGATGACCCGCCAACAATTCATCCTCGGCCCGGAGGTGGCCTCCCTGGAAGAAAAGATAGCCTCCTTCTGCGGCACGGAGTATGCCGTAGGGGTCTCATCCGGAACGGATGCGCTGTTGCTGGCATTGATGGCACTCGGCATTTCCCGGGGAGACGAAGTGATCACAACCCCGTTTACATTTTTCGCAACCGCCGGCGTGGTGGCCCGGCTGGGCGCGCGGCCGGTATTTGCCGATATCGATCCGGAGACATTCAACATCGACCCGGCGAAGGCGGAAGATGCGGTCACCGGAAAAACCCGTGCGTTTCTTCCCGTGCATTTATTCGGACGGTGCGCCTCGATGGAACGAATGGCGAACCTGGCCGAATCCCGGGGCCTGTTCATCGTGGAAGATGCCGCCCAGGCCATCGGAGCGGGGGTCGACGGCGGCAAGGCGGGTTCGGTTGGCGTTGCGGGATGTTTCTCGTTTTTTCCGGCCAAAAATATGGGCGCGTTCGGCGATGCCGGCATGATCGTCACAAAAGACAAAAAGCTAAACGAACGGCTCCGGAAAATGCGGGTCCACGGGTCCTCCGAAAAATATCTATACGAAGAAGTGGGTGGAAATTTCCGCATGGACACCCTTCAGGCGGCCATTCTGTTGGTGAAGCTGAAATATCTGGAAGAATGGACCGCGTGCCGCCTAGAGAGAGCCCGGACCTACACAGCTGTGCTCCGCAAAAATTGGATCCTCTTGAAAATTAAAGCCTTAATTAGGGATCTCAGCTAGTATCGAGCGGATGGGTCAGAACCAATATCTCCCAAAAATCCTTCGATTTTCCCTTGAATTCCACCCATTTTCGCCAGTTTTANNCACCAGTACGTCGTTCGCGCCCGGAAGCGGGACGATCTTCGGGATTTTTTGAGAGCGAATGAAATTCATACCGGCGTTTATTATCCCTTGCCGCTTCATCTTCAGCCCTGTTTCCGCGATTTGGGATACCGCGAGGGAGACTTCCCCGAGAGCGAAAAGGCGAGCCGCGAGGTCCTTGCGCTGCCCATGTATCCGGAACTCGCCAAGGA
>DNYS01000163.1 GCA_003506735.1 Nitrospinota bacterium | reverse complement strand
TTGGTTTTGAACTGCCCCGTAACCGTTGAGGCCGTAGAGTGGGTTCTCCCAGGATTCTGGTGATAGACGACGATTCCGACCCCCTGTTTCTACTTGAGCGCTCTTTCGGGGCGAAGGGATATTCCATCCTGATCGCCGAGAACGGAGAAAAGGGGGTTGACTCTCGCGAAAGAGGAAGCGCCCGACGGAGATAAGCGGTCTGGAGGTATGCAAAAGAATCCAGGAAATCGATTCTGAAATTTACATCATCATGCTCACCCGGCTGGACGATGACTTCGATAAGGTTCGCGGGCTGGAGATGGGGGCGGACGATTATGTCACCAAGCCGTTTAATATGCTGGAACTCAGTGCGCGGGTGAAAGCCATTTTAAGGCGAAAAAATCAATCCGGCAAAGATGAAGAGATCCGCTTCGGCGATGTGTCCGTTAATTTCGTCACTCGGGAGGTCTACCGGAAAGGCGCCCCGGTGGAATTTACGCAAAAAGAATTCGAACTGTTGACCTACCTCATCCGCCGACCCGGCGAGGCGGTGAGCCGCGAGAAAATATTCGAGGATATTTGGGGCCAATCCTCCGGGATCGGCACCCGGAACATCGGTAATTTTATCCTGAGAATTCGGAAAAAACTGGAGGCCGATCCGGCCCAACCTTCCCACTTCATGACGATTTACGGATTCGGGTACAAGTTTTTGCCCGGCGATTCCTGAGCCCCGCTTCCCGCACCAATTCGGCCCTGCGCATCTTTATGGAAATGGTCCGCCGGCCGAAGCCGGACGCGGAACGGCCCGCTTGCGGGCCCGCGGCCCGAACTCATTCGCCTCCTTATTTCGGGCAGATTTTAAAGCAATGGCAGCAGGCATCGGCGGGCAGGCGCGCCCTGGGGCCTTTGAGCGACTGGAACAGCGTGCGGCACTGGCGTACGCAGTCCTGCCCCTTTTTCCGGAACCCGCCCGAAACGGCGGATCGGAACGCGGGCGGGGCCGATGCGGGCGCCCGGGTTTTTGGCGCCCGGGGCGGGGGCGCAGGTGCGGGTCCGGTGCAGGCCGTGAGGAACGCTAGGCCCAGAAGAAGAACGATGGCGGTTACTTTCATATGAAAATTCCGCGATAACCCATGCGTGCCGATTTGGCCGATCTCCGGCCCACAAGAATATACGAAGCGTGCGGAAAACGAAATTCCGGATATGTCCTACGAGGAGTATGAGAAGGAACGCGGGAAGAAAATCCCCCTCGGCCGGATGGGAGATGCGGAAGAGTACGCCAACATGGCCTGTTTCCTGGCCTCGGACGCGGCCTCCGGTATCGCGGGAGGGGCGATCAATATCGACGAGGGCATGTCCCCGGTGGTCCAGCCGTGAATGGAAAGGGTGATTTACGGAGCTTGCCGGTCAGGAGGAGGCGAGCGAAATGCGGTTGCGGCCCCCTTCCTTTGAGGCGTATAGGGCGCTGTCGGCCGCGGCGATGAGGGAGACGCGATCCTCCCCGCTTCGGGGAAATTCGGCAACGCCGCCGCTGAAGGTGACGGAGGCGAAACCGCCGCCCGGCAAGGGGTGGTTCCGTTTCCCGAATTCCACCCGAAGCTTGTCCAAGGTGGCCACCGCCGTTTGGGCGTCGGTTTGAGGGAAAACAGGGTGAACTCCTCGCCTCCGTACCTCCCGACCACATCCGACTGGCGGATATTTTTCCGGAGAAACTGGGCCAGATCCCGGAGAATGGCGTCTCCGGCCTGGTGCCCATAGGTGTCGTTCATGGATTTGAAATGGTCGATATCGACCATGGCGACCGCCATTTTTTCCGAGTAGCGCTTGGCCCGCGACAACAAGCCGTCGAACTGGCGCATCATGGAGGCGCGGTTCAGGATGCGGGTCAGCCCGTCCTGGTCGGAAAGCGATCGGATCAAAAACGCGCGCTCGCTCCGGGTGCGGACGGAGCGGAGGAGAAGCCGGGGATCATCGGTTTCACGAGCTAATCGTCGCCCCCGGCCTCCAATGCCTTCAGATGACCCCTGTCGAATTCCATCGCGGTCATGAAAATAATCGGGAGCATCCAATAACGCCTGTCCTGGCGCACGACCTGCGCCAAATCAAAACCGTTGTATCCGGGTAAGTGCACGTCGCGCAAAAGCAGATCGGGATTGAATTCCCCGAGATCGGCCAGAATTTGCCCCGGGTTCGCGCAGATACGGGTCAGGTAGCCGTCATCTTTTAGGACTCGTTGAACGAGAAAGGCATGGTCCGGGTCGTCCTCCACCGCCAGGACCCGAATCGGAATGTCCGGAGGCGGGCCGCTGACCAATTCGAGATATTCGAAGAGCGGATCGACGAGGATCGGTTTTGCGGAAAAAGAATTTCCCCCGGCCTGGGCGGCTTTGAGGCGGCTGTTCAAATCCGATTGCGCGCTCGTGAAAATCACGGGCGTTTCCGACAGGGCCGGGTCGGCCTTGATCTTTTGGCACAAATCGGTCCCATCCGCCCCTCCCACACGGAATTCCGTCAGAACCGAATGCGGCCGAAGCCCGCGGAGAAACGCCAGGGGGTCTTCCGTCTGATCCCATACGGCGAATTCGCATCCCTTTCCCGGTCCCTGCTCGATCAGGGCCTGTATATATTCCGGGTCGGAATCGAAGACGGCGATTTTACGCAATCCCTCGCCGGTGGGCTTCGCCTCGGGATACGACGCCCCGGAGGGGGTTTTCTGTCCTTAATCTTTGATTGCGGCATTGAATAGGGTATCGAGATTGACGATGTAGTCCTGAATTTTTTGCGCGGACTCCGCGGAAACGGTCCCACCGGCCTCGATGATTGAAACGACGAATAATTCGGCCTCGCGTCCCTGGTCGGACACCTTGGGAAATCCGTAGGAACCCCCCGATCCGGCGAGCCGGTGAAACTCCGTGCGAAAATTCGCGAGAACGTCCGCGGCCGTTTGCGGATTATCCAGCTCCCGGACGAGGGCGGCGAACCGCGCCAATTTCTCCGGCCAGGGGTTCAGGTAATCCGAACGGAGCGCCCCGAGAGCGGATGCCAGAGCGTCGGATTTGGCGGTGTCGGTGTCGGGCATGGCAGTTCTTTTTTATTATCGGTGAATTCAGGAGGGCAAAAAGGGCCGGATTTGATCCGGCAGCGTCATCGGATCGAACGGCTTCGTGAGCACCCCTTCGGCTCCCATTTCCTTTAACTCGTTTAACTCCATCTGCTGGGCCTTGGCGGTCAAAAACACAACGGGGATATCCACGCACTCGGGGTCGCTCTTCAGGCGCTTCAGCGTGCCGGGGCCGTCCAGGCCGGGCATCATCGCGTCGAGTAATATCAGATCCGGTTTCTCGCGGGCCGATATTTTCAATCCCTCCTCCCCCCCGGAGGCGAGGAGGACCTCGAAGCCGCCCACCGCCTGCAAGCTCATATGGGCAATCGTCCGGATATCGTCCTCATCGTCAATCAGCAGGATCTTCTCGTTCGCCATATCGTGGGTTTCCTTCGTTCAATGCAGAGGAGCTTACCGGCCGTCCCCCAATAATTCTACAACATGCCCCACAAATTCGTCCTGGGGGATTTTCAGTTTCGTCAAGAAAATCGTGGTGTCCGTCGCGATGCGCTTTTTCTCCTCGGAGGTCGGCTCTTTGGCGGAATATATGACGATCGGTGTTCTCCGGCTCTCCAAATCGCCTCGCAGTTCGTCTATCACATAAAATCCGTCGCCATCGGGCATGACAAGGTCCAAAATGATTATGTCCGGAACGCTCTTCCGGTAGATTTTCACCGCCGCCACCCCGTTACCGGCCGTTTCGACGATGATGTTTTTCCTTTCCAGGAGCTGGGCGATAACGGCGCAGAAATCGGGGTCGTCGTCCACCAGGAGGGCGGTCCCCGGTTTCCCCACTTTCAGGACGGCTTTCAGCCTCGCGAGCAGGCGCGCCTCGTCGATGGGTTTTGTGATCCAATCGAGCAGGGCGAGGGGAGGCAAATCCGGATGTTCGGAACGCTTATCCCGGCTCACGACGATGACGGGAGGCCTTTGCGCCTCCGGGAGGTCTTGAATCGCGTTCAGCATTTCGAGTCCGCTCATACCCGGCAGATGGATGTCCAGCACCACGGCGGCCACCGAATTTTTCTCGATATAAGCCATCGCAGCCCCGGCGGAGGGGGTGGGTATAAAATAATATCCGGCGCCTTCCAGGAGAGCCCGCAGCAACTCGGTGAATTCTGGGTCGTCTTCGCAAACCAATACGGAGGGCGAAACGGACGGGACGGGCGGGGTATCCTGAACGGAGGCGAGCTCCGAACGTGGAAGGGTGAAGTAAAAGGTGCTGCCCTCCCCGAGTGCGCTTTCCACCCAGATTTGTCCGCCGTGTTGTTGGACGATGGCGCTGCATATCGCAAGGCCGAGGCCGGTCCCCCCCTTTTCGCGCTGATCGGACGAGTCCACCTGCATAAACCTGTCGAATACCATCTCCACCGCATCGTGCGGAATCCCGCGCCCGTTGTCGGCCACCCGGAACTCCACGAAAGAGTCCGTGCGCTTGGCGCCGATGAGGATGCGGCTTCCAGGGTCTGAGAATTTGATGGCGTTGGATATGAGGTTCGACAGCACCTAGATGACCGCATCGCCGTCCGCAGCCAACGGGCAGGGTTCGATTTCCTTGTCGATGGTTATCCGGTGATCATTGGCGAGGCCCTGCATCACCTCTACCGCCCGCTCCGCCAGATTTTCGGCCTTGTGGGGATGAATGTTGAGTTCCATCGAGCCGGATTCGATTTTCTCCAAATCGAGAATGTCGCTGATGAGGCGGATCAGGCGCTCCGTATTGTTGACGGCGATGCTCAAGAGGGTTTTTCCCTGATTGCTCAATTCGCCGGTGACGCCACCGGCCAACAGGCCCAGCGATCCCCTGAGAGAGGTGAGCGGGGTGCGAATCTCGTGGGACACGACGGAGATGAATTCATTTTTCATCCGGTCGATTTCGTGCCGTTCGGTGATGTCCCGGATGATTCCAGTGTAGAGGGGCTCGTCTCCGGCGGCGACCTCGCCAATGGAAATTTCGATGGGAAATATCTCCCCGCTCTTGCGCCGTGCGTCGAGCGTGCGGACCAAACCGATGGCCTTCCGCTCGCCGGTGCGCCGATAGGCGTCGAGGTAGCCGTCGTGGTTTTCCCGATAGGGCGAAGGCATCAGGATATTGATATTGCGGCCGACGATTTCCGGGGTCTCGTAACCGAACATTTTCTCGGCGCCCTTGTTGAAAAGGGTGATGAATCCCTCCCGGTCGATGGTGATAATGGCATCCTGGGCGGAATCGAGTATCGACCGGAGGCGCCCTTCGGAAACTTCGAGCCGTTTGGCGTGGGTGGTCAGGTCTTCGACAAATTTCGCTTTTTGGATGGCGACGGCCGCCTGGTCCGCGAGGCCCATGGCGAGCCTGATGGCGTTCTGATCGAACTGGTAGCCGCGCTCGCGATAGATGTGCAGCGTTCC
>DNYS01000062.1:17076-17890 GCA_003506735.1 Nitrospinota bacterium | reverse complement strand
TGGACATCAAGACCCACAAGCCGGTCCGGGTCATCCCGGATATCCTGGACCCCTACAGCTTCATCCTCGACCCGGCGCGGAAATTCATGGTCGTCAGCGGCACCCGCAAGGGGTTTGTGGAAGTCTACGACGCCCGGACCTTCAAAAAACTCCACCGGATATGGACCGGCAGGGAGCCCAACCACATGATCTTCTCGCGGGACGGCACGCTGTTTTTGGTGACGAACGAGAGGTCCCGCACCGTCTCCGCCATCGACACCGCCACCTGGAAGCTCAAGAAACAGATCACCGTCGGAGCGCGGCCGGTGGACATTATCCTCTCCCCGGACGGCAAAGAAGTTTTCGTCGCCCTCTACGGCGAGGGAAAGGTGGCCGTGCTGGATATCGAAACCCTGGAAGTAAAAGAAAAAATCGCCACCGGCAAAGGAGCCCACGGGCTGGCGCTCTCCTCGGACGGAAAGCGGCTATTTGTCGCCAACCGGAACGCCGACACCATCTCAATCGTGGACCCGGTGAGCCGGGCCGTCCTGGGGAAAATCCGCATCCCCGGCGGGCCGGACATGATGAGCGCCACCCCCGACGGGCGCGAGCTTTGGGTGACCAGCCGCTACCGGAATTATATTCACGTCCTCGACGCCGGGAATCTCAAAATTCTCGCCCGGGTCCGGACCGGCCGCGCGCCGCACGGCGTGACGTTTTCCTGGGCCTCGGCCAATCATTAGCCCCTGGCGGGCGGCGCTTCGTCAAACCACCCGGGCGATGGCCCGGAGGGCAATCCCAGGCCGTGGGCGAAAATAAGCATCGAGAACGGGGC
>DNYS01000062.1:15335-16911 GCA_003506735.1 Nitrospinota bacterium | reverse complement strand
CGGCCTTGACCTTTTTCTTCACGAGCCACCGCGCGCCGTCGCCCGAGAGAAAGGGGGAGCGGTAGAGGTAGTGGTCCGAGCTCCAATGCTTGTCCGACCAGCCGGTGTAAAAGAGGGCGATGTCGCTCTCCTGGACGAGAGCCGAATATTTTTCCAAATCGGCCGCTGTGATGGCCTCGTTCGCTCCCTTGGATGAAAAATCGAGGACGCAGGCCGGGCCCATAAACTGGTCGAGGGGCATCTGGTCCACCGTTCGGCCGGTCTGGCTGATGTGGCGGGGGCAATCGATGTGGGTGCCGCAGTGGGCGAACATGGAGAGCCAACTGTCCACGAAGATCACGTCGCGCTCCACCTTGGGCATGACGTAGTGGCGCGTGATGGAGGTCTTGAACCCCTGCGTTTCCATGACCGCGTTCGCGAGCCCGTCCAGCTCGTCGCAGTGCGGCAGGCTCAGATCGCTGATCGCCATGTGGTTTCTCCCCGTTTGAAATGTGGATGCCGGATACGGGCGAATTTACGCGAATCCGCGCCGGGGTTCATTCCCCCGGGATGAGCGGCCCCGCCCCTTTCGAGAGCGGGGCGCGCAGGGGAGGGCGCAGGGAGAGAGAGGGGTAAATTTAGCCCGTCTCTGCTAGGGTGGTTTTTTTCTCCTCTCCAGGACCCTCATCCATGATTCCCATCCCATGACGGATACGGCGCTCGCGGGCCTTTATTCGATTGCGACGGCGATGTCCACGGGCACGTTTTCGGTCGTCGTGCGCCGGGGCGGGAAGTACGGCAACGCGGTGACGGGGGTGCTCATCGGGCTGATCGTCATTCTTCCCCCGCTGGGGGTGGCGACCTGGGCGCTCTGGGAGCCGGAATGGTGGAATCCCCGGGCCTATGTGCTCCTGGCGGCGGGGGGGCTGCTGGGGCCGGCGATCGGGCGGGTGCTCTATTTCGCGGCGATCCACTACCTGGGCGTTGCGCGGGCGCTGCCGCTGGCCTCGATGATGCCGCTGTTCGCGGGCCTGTTCGGGGTCGGCCTGCTGGGCGAGCGGCCGGGGCTGCCGGTGCTCCTGGGAACGACGCTCATCGTCGCGGGCTGCATCGCCATCACCCGCAAGAAGGCGGACGACACCAGCTGGAGCCGCCGCCACCTGTGGATTCCCCTCCTGGCGGTGTCGACGTTTTCGGCCTCCCACGTTTTCCGCAAGGCGGGGGTCGAGCTGGTGGACTCGCCCCTGGTGGCCATCACGGTGATGAGCTTTTCGGGGATGGTTTTTCTTTTTCTTCTCGCGCGCCTGCTCCCCCGGGACCAGCGGCCGCAGCTCGACCGCCCGAAGGCGTGGGTCTTCTACACGGTGAGCGGGGTCCTGAACGGGCTCTCGGTTTTTCTCCACTTCGGGGGGCTGAACTACGGGGACCTGACCATCGTGACGCCCCTCTCGGCGATGGCGCCGCTGTTTGCGCTGCTGTTGAGCCGCCTCCTGCTCAAGGAGGAGGAGAACATCACGCCCGCCATCGTGGCGGGGACACTCCTCATCGTCATGGGCGGGGGGATCATTTCCTGGAGCATCTTCTAGGAGGTCTCCAC
>DNYS01000062.1:10167-15274 GCA_003506735.1 Nitrospinota bacterium | reverse complement strand
CATCTAGTATGCGGCTTTCACTGGAGGCTTCCACTGGAGCCCCTCTCCGGTGAACGCTGCGCCCGCGCGGCATCGTCAAGGTGCGCCGTCTCTGGTAGGGTTCGGGTTCTGATTCCTTCCTCCTAGGGCGGCTCCGGTGAAAAACCATTTATGAACGACACGGTACTGGCTGCGTCGATTGCCCTGCTCACGGCGGCGATCGGCGGCCCGTTCAGCGTATTCGTGCGCCGGGGACTGCCCTACGGCAACGCGGTGACGGGCGTGATCATCGGGCTCACCGTCAGCCTGCCGCTTCTCATGGCCGCGCTGGCGGTTTTATGGGAGCCCGGCTGGTGGAACCCGAAGGCGGCCCTTTTGTTCGCCGCGCTGGGGCTGATGGGGCCCTCCCTCGGGCGGGTGTTCATGTACCAGTCGATTCACTACCTGGGGGTTGCGCGCTCGATGCCCCTGATCGCGACGCTTCCGCTGACGACGGCGGTGGCCGCCTACGGGGTCCTCGGCGAGCGCCCCGGGCCTTATATCTGGGCCGGAACGTTTCTCATCGTCGCCGGCTGCATCGGGCTTACCATGAAAGGAAAGGCCGAGGCGGTCTGGGACCGTCGCTATTTGTGGGTGCCGCTGATGTCGGTCGCCGGATTCACGATCGGGAACCTCATCCGGAAGGTGGGGCTGGAGGCGAGCCCCTCGCCCCTCTTCGGAGTGACGATCACCTATTGCACGGCGCTCGTCTCGATGCTCTTTTTCCAGAGGTTCCTGCCGCCGGAGCGCCGGGCGGATTTGCGCTGGGGCGGGAGATGGGTTTTTTACGGTTTTTGCGGGTTGATCAACACGGTGACGATCTTTTTGCGCTTCATGGCGACGCGCTACGGCGATCTGACGATCGTGGTGCCCATCTTCGGGACGTCGGCGGTGTTCGCGGTGGCGGCGAGCTGGCTCCTTTTGCGGGACGTGGAGCGGATCACCTGGCCCATCGCGGGGGGCGCGGTTTTCATTATGCTGGGGGGGGCGCTGGTTGCCTGGCGGATCCTGTGACCTGGCGGATCCTGTGAGAGAGAGGGTTCGATGAACAATCCCGCTCTGGCCGCCGCGTTCGCGCTGATGGCGGCGGTGGGCTCGGCCACGTTCAGCATCATCATCCGCAAGGGCCAGCGCTACGGAAACGCGGCGACCGGGGTGCTCATCGGGATGCTCGTGGGAACCCCGATTCTCCTCGCGGCGACGGCCCTCCTCTGGGTGCCGGGCTGGTGGCATCCCCGCGCCTATGCCCTTTTTATCGCGGCGGGGCTGGCGGGGCCCTGCTTCGGGCGGATGTTCATCTTCCTGGGAATTCACCACCTGGGCGTCTCGCGGGCGATCCCCCTGAAATCCATCCATCCCCTCGCCGCCGCCATGCTCGCCTATACGATTCTCTGCGAGCGGCCCGGGCCTTTCATCTGGGGGGGAACGATCCTCATCGTCGCCGGGTGCGTTGCGTTTTCCCTGAAGAGAAAAGACGATACCTCCTGGAGCCGGCGGCACATCTGGCTCCCGTTGGCCGCCGTGGTCACGTTCGCTTCGGGAGCCATCCTCCGCAAGTTGGGCCTGGGGATGCTCCAATCGCCCCTGCTCGGGGTCACCTTCACCAGCCTGGCCGGGCTGGTTTTCTTCCTGGGGTTCTCCTTTGTCATGCCGCGGAGCTACCGCCCCGACCTTCGTTGGGGAAAGGCGTGGTATTTTTACGGGGCCTGCGGGCTAATCAACACGCTCACGTTTCTCCTGAGCTTCCACGCGATCATGCGCGGGGACATTACCGTCGTGACGCCGATCTCATCGATGGCGCCCTTTTTCGCGCTGGTGATGAGTCATCTATTCCTGCGGGACGTCGAGCGCGTAACGGGCCCAGTGGTTCTGGGTACGGTGTTCACCGTGGCGGGCGGGGCGATCATCGGCTGGCGCGTTCTGTGAGCCGCCCCCCCGGCGCGGGGCCGAACGGCGCGGGCCGGCGCTTTTTTCCCGAGGTCCATTCGGTGAGAATTTCTCCATGAGCGAATCCCATCTGGCCATCGTATTTTCCCTGAGCACGGCGGTGATGGCGGCATCGTTTTCCTTGATCGTCCGCCGGGGCCAGCGGTACGGCAACGCGGCCACCGGCGTGCTCATCGGCCTGATAGTCAGCACGCCCTGGCTGGCCGCCATCACGCTCTGGCTCTGGGAGCCCGGCTGGTGGAATCCCCGGGCGCTCCTCCTCTTCGTCGGATCCGGGCTGGCGGGCCCCGTGCTCGGGCGGGTATTCATGTACCTGTCCATCCACAACCTGGGCGTCTCGCGCTCGATGCCCCTGATGGCGACCAACCCGGTGTTCACGGCCGTGCTTGCCTATTCGATCCTCGGCGAGCGGCCGGGGCCCTATATCTGGGCGGGCACCCTCCTCGTCGCCTCGGGCTGCGCGGCCATTACGATGAAGTCGAAGGGCGACTCGTCCTGGAACCGCCGCCTCGTGTGGATGCCCTTCGCCGCCGTCGCCGGCTTCGCCATCTCCAACATATTCCGAAAGGCGGGTATGCTGGCCGTTCCCTCGCCGATTCTCGGCATTACGATAACCACCCTGAGCGGTCTGGTTTTCCTGTTGATTCTGGGCCCCTTCATGCCGGCCGAAAGGAGGCCGAATCTGCGCCCGGGAAAAGCCTGGTATTTTTATGGCGTCTGTGGGACCATCAATACGATTGCCTTCCTCTCTCACTTCGCGGCGATCCGCTACGGCGATCTGACGGTGGTCTCCCCCCTTTCCTCGACGGCCCCGTTTTTCGCCCTGGTTTTAAGCTGGATATTTATGCGCGACCTCGAGCGCCTGACGGCCTGGATCGTGGCGGGTACGGCGTTCATCGTCTCGGGCGGGGCAATCATCGCCTGGCGAATCCTTTAGGCGCGGCCGAAAACCTCCGCCCGCGCCGCCGGACCGCCCGCGGGCCAAAGCCCGGGGCGGCTGATGTCCGTAGGGCCGGGGAGGGACCGATACCGTGGGCGGAATATCATCCCGGCGGCTCCGCATCGTTTTGGGCGCGATTTTAGCGGCCCTGGTCCTGGGCGCCCTCGCCCGGGGGGTGCTGTTGTGGCAGCTCAACTGACGCCCCGTCGTATTCGCGGTCCTGGCCGATACGCCCTATACGAAGGAGGACGAAAAAGCCCTCCGCAGGGGCGTGGAGGGGCTGAACCGGGAGGGTGTGGCCGAGTTCCTTGGTACACCTCGGCGACATCAAGCCCGGGAGGGCGCCCTGCACCGAGGACCGCTACCGACGGGTGGCGGACCTCCTCCGCGCCTCGGCAAAGCCTGTTTTTATTGTTCCGGGAGACAACGAATGGAACGGCTGCGCCGACCCGGGCGCCGCCTGGACGCTCTGGAAAAAATATTTTCTCCGGATGGACAGTCTGTGGGGGAATCCCTACCGGGTCAGCCGCCAGCCGGGGCGGCGGGAGAATTTTGCCTTCGTGCGGGGCGGGGTTCTGTTCGCCGGAGTGAACCTCGTGGGGCCTCTGGTGATTCGCCGCGCCGAATGGAAGCGGCGCCTCGCGCGGAACGCGTCCTGGATCCGCCGCCATTTCAGGCTGCGCGCGGGTGGGGTGCGGAGAGCCGTGGTTTTCGCCCACTACGGCAAGCGGCGTCCCCATGGGCTCTACAGCGATTTTTTCGCCGCCCTGGCCGGCGCGGCGCGCGCCTTCAAGAAGCCGGTTTTGTTTTTGCATGGCCAATTTCATGCCTGGGAGGTGCAACGGGGCTTCCTCGCGAAAAACATCACCCGGGTTATGGCCGCGGGCGGCTCCGCTCCCCCCCAGAGGGTGATCGTCACCCTGGATGCGAACACCCCCTTCCGGTTTCCGGGCAGGGATGCGCCGGGAGATAGCGCCCTGGCGGGAGAGGGTTAGTTTTGTTTCGGAATCGGTGGGGCGGGGATTATTTTGCGCGTTTTTTCTTCAGGATGCCGATGTAGCTCGTCACTCCCCGGACGCCCTTGGTGGCGTGGAGAACGCGCAGCACCAGGTCGCGCTCGGCCCGCGAGGTGGCGGACCCGATGATGTAGACGCGGCTCAGGACGGTCTGCCACCGGTAGTTGACCGACTTCACATTGTACATCGAGAGCAGCCGTGCCTTGACCTTGGCGCTGATCCAGGCATCGTTGATGGATCGGCCCAAGTCCGAATCCTCGCGGCCCTGCCGCCGCTTTTCCTTGACCCGCTTCGAGACGACCTGGATATGGTCGTAGACGGCCCGGACGTGCCTGTCCGCCCGCGCGTATTTGACGATCCGGCCGCGAAGGCCGGCATCGTCCAGGGTGCCGGTGAGGAGGACGCGCCCCAGCCAGATGTCGGTGTTCACGTCGGCCAGCAGATCCGCGCTGATCCCGGTGAGGTAGGCGAGAATCCGCGCGTGAATCTTGGCGTCGGTGAGTTGCGCCGCGGTGGAGCGGTCCTCGTAGGCTTTTTCCACCGCCGCCGTCATGACGGCGACGCAGCCGGAAAGGGCGGGCGCGGCCGCCGCCAGCAACAGCCAGGCGGTAAGGATTCGTTTCACGAGATTCGCTCCGCTGCCATGGGGCATGGGGTTTTTAATCGCGGAAATTAACGTACTGGAGGGGCTGGTCCACCTTTTTCATTTCCTTGCATAGCTCGATGACCGCCTGGAGGTCATCCCGTTTCTTGCCCGAGACGCGCAGTTCGTCGCCCTGGATGGCGACCTGAATCTTGAGCTTGGCGGCCTTGATGTTCTTGACGATGGATCGCGCCATCTCCTGATCGATTCCCTGGCGGATCGTGGCCTCCTGGCGCAGGGTGCCGCCCGAGGCTTTTTCGGGCGTTTTGTAGGCCAGCGTGCGCGCGTCCACCTTGCGGCGCGTGAAGTAGGTGGCGATGAGCTCGTGCACCTGTTTGAGCTTGAAATCGTCGTCGGCCTTGATGGTGAGGTTTTTCTCGTTCCTCTCGACCGAACACTTGCTTCCCTTGAAGTCGTAGCGCTGGGCGATCTCGCGGGAGACGCCCTGAAGGGCGTTGTCCACTTCCTGCATATCGGTTTTGGATACGATGTCGAAGCTCGGCATGGGGTCCCTTCGGTTGAATGATCCGGGCGGCTGGGGCG